>NZ_JAQKGP010000011.1:0-173755 GCF_027956525.1 Agrobacterium sp. ST15.13.013 | reverse complement strand
AGACGCTCGAGCGCCTTGCAAACGGCTGGCCTAGCAGCGAAATCCATACCCTTATGCCGTGGAGCTACAAGGCCTGAACGGCCTCAGCTTGCCGCTTACGCATCAGTTGAGCACATGCTTACTTAAACGGAAATACGGCCCGCGAGGGGCCGTATTCCAAGTTTGGGAGGGGATTTCTGTCTTATACGCGCAGAAGCGCGTTATCGGTGTCGAACGGGCTCTCTTCCACCACTTCAGCATCGTAGGACGTGCCGAGAATGCGGATCTTGAGCTTGGTGCCCACGGCCGCATATTCCGGCTTGAGCATGGCGAGTGCGATGGATTTGCCCATGCGCCAGCCGAAACCGCCGCTTGTCGCACGCCCGGCAAGCACACCGTTCTCATCGAAGATCGCTTCAGAACCGCGCGCATCGACGTCTGTATTGCCAGACACGGTCAGCGTCGAGAACACCCACTTCGCACCGGCTTCCTTGTAAGCCACCAGCGCATCGCGGCCGATGAAGGATTTTTCCGGGCGCACGAAGCGATCAAGACCGGATTCATAGGCGTTGTATTCCACCGACAGCTCGCGGCCCATGTTGCGATAGGATTTTTCGAGCGACATGGAGACCATGGCGCGGATACCGAATGGCTTGATCCCGAATTCGGCGCCCGCTTCCATCAGCCGGTCGAAGATGTAGTTCTGCATCTCGATCGGATGGTGCAGTTCCCAGCCAAGTTCGCCCACGAAGTTGACGCGCAACGCATGCGCCGTCGCCACGCCGACGGAAATCTGCTTGCCGGTAAGCCAGGGGAAATCCTTGTTCTCAAGGCTCGTGCGTGTCAGCTTCTTCAACAGATCGCGCGACTTCGGACCGGCAAGAACCAGCACGCCGTATTTCTGCGTGATCGGCTGCAACACCACAGAACCGTCGGTCGGGGCAAGGCGGCGCAGAACGTCATGGTCATGCGCTTCGAGACCACCGGCCGAAACCATGTAGAAGCGGCCCGGCGCCCATTCATAGACCGTGAATTCCGCTTTCACGCCGCCATTCGGCGTCAGGAGATGGGTAAGCGCGATACGGCCGCGCTTCTTCGGGATGGCATTGGCGAGAATGCTGTCCAGCCAGGCCCGTGCGCCGGGGCCGGAGACTTCCATCTTGGCAAAGGCGGACATATCGAGCACGCCGACATTCTGATGCACATTCTTCACCTCGTTACCGACATGTTCGAAATAGTTCGAACGGCGGAACGACCACTTTTCAACGATACGACCGTCATCCAGAGCCGGCGCATGGTTGTGGCTGGTGATGACATCGGCGCCAACGCCGAGGTCTTCCTCGCGCAGAGCATAACCCTCCGGCGCATACCAGTTGGCGCGCTCCCAGCCATAGACGGAGCCGAACACGCCGCCGAGCTTCTTCAGACGGTCATAAACCGGCGTCGTCTTCAGCGGACGGGCGGCGGAGCGCTCTTCATCCGGGTAATGCATGGTGAAGACGTTGGCATAGGCTTCCTCGTTCTTGGCGATGAGGTAACCTTCCGTTGCGTAGGGGCCGAAGCGGCGCGGATCGACACCCATCAGGTCGAGCGTCGGCTCACCATCGACGATCCACTCGGCCAGCTGCCAGCCAGCACCACCGGCAGCGGTGATGCCGAAGGAATGGCCTTCGTTCAGCCAGAAATTCTTCAGGCCCGGTGCAGGGCCGACAATCGGGTTACCATCAGGCGTATAGGCGATCGCACCATTATAGACCTTCTTGATGCCCACTTCGCCGAAAGCCGGAACACGCACCATGGCCGTTTCGATATGCGGCATCAGGCGGTCGAGTTCCTCCTGGAACAGCTCATATTCGCTGTCATCGGAAGGACCGTCGACATAACAGACCGGCGCGCCGACTTCATAAGGACCGAGGATCAGGCCACCCGCCTCTTCGCGCATGTACCAGGCAGAATCGGATTCGCGCAGAACGCCCATTTCAGGCAGGCCCTGGCGGCGACGTTCCTGAATGGCCGGATGCGGCTCCGTGACGATATATTGGTGCTCGACCGGAATGACCGGGATATTGATGCCCACCATCTCGCCGGTCTTGCGGGCAAAGGAGCCCGTGCAGGAGATTATATGTTCGGCGATGATCTCGCCCTTGTCCGTTGTCACCTTCCAGTGACCGTCTTCCAGCTGCTCGATGGCGGTGACTGTGGTGTTGCGATAGATGGTCGCCCCGCGGTCACGCGCGCCTTTGGCCAGCGCCTGTGTCAGATCGGCGGGCTGGATGTAACCATCGTCAGGATGCTGGATGGCGCCCAGCAGGCCGTCCGTCTCACACAGCGGCCAGATTTCCTTCACCTGCTCCGGTGTCAGCATGTTGACGCGCACACCGATGGTCTCGGCGATGCCGGCATAATACATATATTCGTCCCAGCGATCCTTTGTGCGGGCGAGACGGATATTCGAGACCTTGGAGAAGCCGACATTCATGCCGGTCTCTTCCTGAAGCTCCTCATAGAACTTCACGGAATATTTGTGGATCTGACCGACCGAGTAGCTCATGTTGAACAACGGCAGAAGCCCGGCCGCATGCCAGGTGGAACCCGAGGTCAGCTCCTTGCGCTCGATGAGAACGCTGTCGCTCCAGCCCTTCTTGGCAAGATGATAAAGCGTCGAAACGCCAACGACGCCGCCACCGATCACCACCGCCCGTGCATGTGTCTTCATTTACAGAACCCCTGAAAAGCGCCGGCCTTGCCTTATTCCGCCGACATTGGATGGGAGGAATATGAAGCGCTTGGCGGCCGTTCAGCCGCCTGATTGCGACATGGCCATAGGGTGCTGCGACAGGCGTGAAAATGCCGAGCATGCCGGACGAAGATCGCATAGCTCCACGGCTCGTTTCTTCTCCCGCCGGAAAAAAGGCGACAGGCCGCAAATCCATGCCCGATAGCTTCGACGCCTGAGGCAAACAGCAATCTAGGCTTTTACGCGCCCGGCTTCTCCTTCGGTTCGGTCACCTTGCCGTCTTTCGAGGTTTCCTTTTCCGGCGCAGAAGCCGCGCCGGTATGGGCCGCCTGCGCTTTTTCGCCCTCTTCCGAAAGCAGCGCCGCCATCATCTGCGGGTTGGCTTCGCCCTCCATGTGAATATTCAGATTGCGCTGAGGGAACGGAATATCGATCCCTTCCTCACGGAAGCGCTTGAGGATGGCGATCCTCATCGCATTTCTCACGCCGAGCCCGTTCGAAAGATCGGCAAGATAGAAGCGCAGTTCGAAATCCAGCGAAAAATCACCGAAACGGACGAATTCCACGTGTGGCTCGGGATTGCGCAGCACCGGCGGCTGGGCGCGCACCAGTTCCAGCAAAATGTCCATGACCTGCTGCGGATCGGAATCATAAGAGACGGAAACCGGTATTTCGGCGCGCATGATGCGGTTGCGGTGTGTCCAGTTGCCGACGGAGGAATTGATGAATTCCGAATTCGGCACGATGATCGACTGACCACGGAAGGTTTCTATCTCGGTGGCGCGCACGGAGAGCCGCTTGACGGTGCCCTCCGTGGTTCCCGTCACCACCCAGTCCCCTACCTTGAAGGGGCGCTCCACCAGCAGGATAAGGCCGGACACGAAGTTCGAGACGATGTTCTGCAGGCCGAAACCGATACCGAC
This sequence comes from Agrobacterium sp. ST15.13.013, assembly GCF_027956525.1. NCBI lineage: Bacteria > Pseudomonadati > Pseudomonadota > Alphaproteobacteria > Hyphomicrobiales > Rhizobiaceae > Agrobacterium > Agrobacterium sp. ST15.13.013. Next base: position 170,116 of record NZ_JAQKGP010000011.1, on the reverse strand, counting down.
AGAAAGGGCGGAAGCCACCAGCGCCAGGCTGGAGAGATTGAGACCCGCCGAAGACACGCCGAAGATCGCCGCCACAGCGATACCGAGATAGCCGATACCGGTCTTGACGGAATTGCGCACCCCGGCATCCACCTGGCCGCGCGCCATGACGTTGTTGTCCAGCCACCTCTGGAACCAGCGGGTAATGGTGTAACCGATGGCGAAGACGAGGATGCCGCCAAATATGCCGATCAGCGAAATAGAGGCATTGCCGACGGTGATGCCGGTCAACAGACGATAAGCCCAGCTTTCGATATCGCCCGGCTGGAAGCCCCAGGAAAACAGGATGAGCGGCACGCCGAAGGCCAGTGCCACGATATAGATGCCGAGCCCGGCGGCAAGGCCGGCCTGATCGAGCGCGACCACGCCCAGACCGAAACGCCGCGCGAGATAACGACCGGCAAGAGATTCTGCGAAAGCGCCCTGTCGCGAAATCGCCTTGCCCGAGAGAATGCCGATATACATTGTCGCCAGCACCGCGCCGGTGGCGACGATCTGCGTGGCAAGGAAGCGCGCAAGCCCGACATAACCGGTGAGGCAGGCGCCGATGAGAACGAGGCCGCCCACTCGCAGCAGGATGACGAGCCAGCGCGGCAGGCGCTGGTTGCCGGTCTCATAATCCTGCCCCTCGCCGATCACCGGCCGCAGGAACGACACGGTGAGCAGGATGAGGCCGATGATGATCGAGGCGACGAAGCTCTTGGCGACGGTCACGATCAGCGGCGAATAAAGCGTCTCGCTGATCGTGCCGAACAGGTAATCGAGACCATTGACGAGCGCCATCAGCAACACCGCCGAGGACAGCGTATGCGCGCCCTTGTTGGATACCTTCACAAGGCGCCATTCCGGCTGTGTCGGCGCAAAGATCGCATAGCTCAGTCGTGAGACGAAATAAACAAAACCGGTGATCGCCATCGCCCCGAACAGGATAGGCGCGATGTCCGACCGCAGCACGTTGAAATTATCGAGGAAGAAGGCCGAGGTGACGAGAAACAGGAACAGCGACAGCGACTGCACCATGGTTGACCAGAAGGCGACCGAAAGCCGTCTCAGATAGGAAGGCTCGCCCGTAAAGGCCCGCCGGTCCATACGGCTGCCGAAAAAGCGGTAACCCACCACCAGAAACAGCAGCCCCGCCATGATCGACAGCATCACCGCCCCGAACATCGGCAGGCGCTTGTAATTCCAGACGAAGCCTGCCCAGCTGCTGAAGGCGTTGTTGAGGTTGGTCAATTCGGTCAGAAAGGCGGAGGACGCGTCGCCCAGCGTCTGCGCCGAAACTTCCGTGCGCTTGAACAGCGTGGCGGCGAAAAGCGCGCGGCGAACGGCGGTGATGTTGTTGGCGATCTGTGCGGCATTGGTGGCCGTGCTCTCCACCTCGCCGGCAATCGCATTCACCTCTGCCCGTTCCGCCGTCAGCCGGTTTCGCTCCTCCGTCACCATGCTGGCTTCCGGCGGCTGGTCGTCCGCAGGCGCCGCACCCAGCGCATCCAGCCGGGTCTTGATCTGGTCGAGACGGGTGCGCAGCTTGGTGTTGGCGGCGGCGGCATCGGCGGCAATGGTGTCGGCGCGGCCCTTCAGGTCCACTAGCTGCGCATCGTCGCGGCCGCCGGCTTCCACCTGTTGGGCGATAGCAGCGACATCGCCCTTCCATTTCTCCAGCTCCGCCCTCGCCTGTTCGACGGTCGAAGCCTGGATAGCCACCGGCGCGGGCGATGTTGTTTCCCCTTGCGCTGCCGCCGGCATTGCCGACAAGAGACCGCCGGCAAGAAAAAGCACCACGGCCAGTATCGTCGCCATGGCACTCCTCTGCCGCCGATCCGGCGCCAAGCCGTCGAAAACCCTGCCGTCCATCAATCCGCCGAACATCAACCGCACATCCACGCCTTTCGTTTTTTTGCACCGCATCAGGCTTTTTAGCGCCTGCCGCGCGGAAAACCACCCGCGTTGAGGGAGGTTTTCAGGAGTTTGCCTTGCTTTTCACCACGAAAATCATCACCTTCGATGGTGCAGCAACATGGGAGGAAATCATGGAATCTGCTGGCATTGGCTGGATCGCAGCCATCATCATCGGTGGTGTCGCCGGGTGGCTCGCCGAACAATTCATGAAAAGCAATATGGGTGTTTTCATGAACATCCTTCTTGGAATCGTCGGCGCGATCGTCGCCAACGCCATTCTTTCGGTATTTGGAATCGTTCTGCAAGGTTGGCTCGGTTATCTCATCGCCGGCTTCATTGGCGCCTGCATCCTCATCCTTGTCGGCCGGGCTTTCAGACGCGGGTAAAGAAAAGAAAAAATCCGTAAAACCGCGGATTTCCAGGATTTTCCAGCGCGACTGAAATTTTTTCGTCACAAAAATCGAAGAAATTTCATTTCCGCGCTGGACAAGCCCAAACTTCCCCTTTATACGCCCCCTCACACCGCCACACGGTGCCGGTCGGGTGATTAGCTCAGTTGGTAGAGCAGCTGACTCTTAATCAGCGGGTCGTAGGTTCGAGCCCTACATCACCCACCAAATTCTCTTATTAAAGAACTGAATAATAAGAGAATTTTGCATGCCGTCACTATTTATGTCCGACAATTGTTTCTAATTTATATTCCGTTCTGTTCTCTTCTGTATATTAACAACAGCTGCCCGACGACAAAGCACCAGAATGGACCGCCTCAGTATTTTGTCTGGAACGTTTCAGCCTGCTGCATCGTGAGACGTTCCAAGTGTAACTAACGACTCGACAGTAAACCCAAGTCATGCGCAAATAAGACTATCCATACACACTCTCTTGGATGGGGCTGATGAGAAGGGTTACCTGTGCCGCGTTGTTTCTCTGTCTCGGGACCGTTCCAGTGTGGGCGGAAACATCGTCCCAAGAGACAATACTATGGAAAGATCTACCGGGATGGTCGGTGCGCATGGACCCTTCTATGGGTAATGCATGCTACGTCTCGAGTGTCTATCAAGACGGAACAGTTGTTCGCCTAGGGTTCAATTTCCTCAACGACGTTCGCCAGCTTTATTTTTCTTTGGGCAACGCCAAGTGGAAATCCCTTGAGGCCGGTAAAGAGTATCCTGTTCGAATTCAATTCGACAACAACACTCCTTGGGATGCAACGGCTTCGGCCATAAACATGAACTCCGTGAATCATCTCCACATCAACACGAAAGACGCTGACTTCGCTCAAGAGTTCAGCAAGAAACTTGGTTTGCGTGCATACTACGCGGGGAAACAAATCGTAGCACTCCGGCTCAAAGGAACCTCGAGGGCGATTGAGGAGATGCTGAACTGTCAGGACACCGTAACGAAGTATCTGAACTCGAAAAGCGCCCCGCCAAAGAACGCCGATCCGTTCGCAACCACTCCTTCCGTTAAAACTTCTGAAGATCCATTCGAGTTGTAAAACGCAAACATCAAACCCATCACCGGTTCCTATGCCTTCGCACGCCGCCCGCGTGTTGGCGGTTCGCACTGTCGCCCCGACGAAAAGCATGCCCCGGGATTTCAGTAGCTCTAAAAGCTGGAAACAGGCCCTCCACCGGCAACCTTTCCCCAAAGCTGTCTCAATCGTCCTTATGATCGGGATCATGAGATTGCTCATCAACATATTGCTTTTTATTCTCGGCGCGGTCGGGAGCGGGATATGTGCGTTTTTATTATCGGCAGCGCTCGCCGATTCTGGATTTCTCGGCTCCTGTTTTGAGGGAAATTGCGCTTATGCGGCGCTTTTCATGGTGCTGCCCGTCACATGGTTCGTGCTTTTTGCGCTGTATGTGATGGCGCTGCTGATCTGGCGGCGAAAGCCTTTCCGGAACGGAAGGCTCTGAAAACGGGACGGCGACGTCATCGCCGCCGCGCACGCGTTGACAGCGCTTACGACTTGCCGCTAACGTCCTGCCGCTGGGGGATTCGCTGCCAGTGATATGCGGGGCTCATGAGCAGACCCGATATCACCGGCCTCTGAATGTACATGTTCCGATTTGCGTCTCGCGTATGATGAGCATGACGGAAAACAGGGAGACCAAAAGATGCGGGCCTCGATCAATTCCCCGTCGCTTTCGATCGACACAATGGACTATCAGGCCGAGTGCCAGTTCGCGCTGGAGCCGTCCATTCAAAAGCTGATGGAAAAAGCCGAACATGCCGGCTGGAACCGCCAGCAGGCCGCCCTTGCCATCGTCGCGCTCGCCAGCGAGCATCTCACCGATCTATTGTCCGCCGGCGACATTCCCGCGCCGGATCAACGTCCCCTCTCCTGATCTGCCTGAAGCCGGGCGGATCAGCGCCGGCGTCATCGAAACATCATCGCAAAAATCAACACAGCAGGTCCGGAGTGTCCCTGTCGACACTGCCGGAACAAGGTTTGTGCTGTGAAGGTCGACGTTTGGGGCAAAAGCCGATGCCTCGCGCACCCGACACTGCCTGTCGCGCGCCTGTCCGCTCGTTATGCCAGGCGCCTAACCGCCTGCCGGCAACCCTGCCATAGTGTTGACACAAGCCACCAATAATGAGAACATAAAGTGAACATTATGGAGGTCAGCGATGAACACAGCAGACGCAGCCATAGAAAATGCCCTCTCCGTTGTCGCCCGCTCCCGCGATATGCGCGAACGCGCGCTCGAGCGGCGGCGTGAGCTGCAACGGCGAACGGAAGTCATCGTCACCCGGCCGCTTTACGTCCTCAAAAAGAACGAAGGGCCGAAACAGCTGTCGCTGAAACTCGACAGCTAGTCGCCGATGCAAATAACCGGCAGGCGCAATGCCGTGAAAGCGGCGACCCGTCTTCGTCCAAAAAGCAAAAATCCCGTGCGCATCACCTCATGCACGGGATTTTAAGAATGAAGAGGTTATTATTTTTGTCTATTGCATGCGCTGCATTGCGGCTTCCGGTTCGCCGGTCGTCGCAACCGTTACAGGAAGGCGGTCGGTCTTTTTCAGGATGACGACTGGCTTTTCCACCGGATCTGTCGGCGGAACGATGCTTGCGGTTTTGAATTCGCGATCTACGGCAGGAACGGAAGCGTTGATCTGTTGATGACCTGCACATTCCGCAAGCGCTGCACTGGCCGAAAAACCAAAGACAGCGGCGATAATGAGAACTGATTTCATGTCATTCTCCCTTCGCTCTTGTGGCAATCTCCAGTCTATGTGGAGACGGGCCCGATTGAAAATCACACTTTAGAGACATCTAAAGCTCATCATCATGTCGGCAGTCGTCATTTTCGGTGTGCGGGCAAGTCGAGGGGCGATTGCATCGTCCTATTTTTCCCGTACATCCAGTGGATTTTGGCAAAGCGGTCTGCGAAATATCATCGCCACGTAACTTCCCTTCAGGGAAATGAGACTGGGCGTATAAGTCGAAACCTTCTCCGCATTGGCGGCCTTGATGGTTCTTCCCTCAGAGGGTTTCTGCTGCATGGCGCGCCTCCTTCCATCAGCGATAACGAAAATACGCCGATCTTGTTCCGATCACGGTTCCGTTGGTATGTACGAGAATGAAAGCACCGCCCTGGATGCCGCAGCACCCGGCGCTTGAAAAATCCACCCAAAAGCTCTATATCGTCAGGCGCGGGGACGACCTCGGCCATATCGGCGACAGCATGCGGGACGGCCCGGTCATATACCGGAGAATGAAATGCGTTCCCTGCAAGATCGTATCCGCCACGCGCTCAGCTTTGAAATTATCGGCCTCATGCTCGTCATTCCCCTGGGCGCGCTGCTTTTCGGCATGCCCATGGAAGATATCGGCATCGTCGGCCTCGTCAGCGCCACGCTCGCCACGATCTGGAACTATGTCTATAATCTGGGCTTCGACCACGCCATGCAGCGCCTGAAGGGCACGACGCTGAAAACGCCGGCCATTCGGGTTGCCCACGCGGTGCTTTTCGAACTCGGCCTGCTGATCGTGCTGATGCCCTTCATCGCCTGGTATCTGAATATCAGCCTTGCCCACGCGCTGGTGATGGATATCTCCTTTGCGCTGTTTTACGTGGTCTATGCTTTTGTCTTCAACTGGAGCTACGACCGGGTTTTCCCACTGCCGGAATGGAAGTCGCAGCAGGACGCCGCCTGAGAGGCGGCGGCCACAGCCGACATAGGCGGTTCAGCGCAGTGACGCCTTGAAGAAGCTCACGAGATCAGCATTGAACCCGCGATGGAACTCCACCCGGTCGAAGCCTGCTGCGTCGCTGCAAATCTGGGGCGCGGCTTTTTCCATCTCCGCCGGGCAAGGTGCGATGAAGGAAAAATGCGCCGCCCCCTTCACCATCCGATAATCCGGTTTCACCGGCAGATCGTCACGCAGTCTCGCAACATCCTGTGGCGCGACACCATCCCCGCCGCGCTCCGAACTCCAGAGTTGGACGGGGATCGTGATATTCTTCAGCTCACTCGCGCCGGGAAAGGCATTCAAGGGGTCCGCGGCAACCACAGCCTTTATCCGCGCATTCTGACCGCCATGCTGCGGTAATGTCGTCTTCTGCCGCATCTGCGTGCAAATCGGCGCCTGCGGGTCGGGACAGGGCAGTCCGGCATTGGCAAAATCAGGCATGCCGCCGGCAAGCACCAGCGCGGTATAACCGCCGCGCGAAAATCCAAAAACGCCGATCCGGCCGGCATCGATGGAACCGGCTCCGCTAAAACCTTTCAGCAGATGATCGAGCAACCGGGCAATATCCGCCGGACGGTCCGTCAGCGCGGAAAGTTCGCCGGCCTTCTTCATGTCAAGCGCATTGTCTCCGGGGTGACTGATCGCCGCAACAATGAAGCCGGCATCCGCCAGCGCCGCCGCCGTATCCCGATGGCTGAAATAGGTACCGCCAAAGCCATGGGAGATGACGACGAGCGGATATTTGCCATCAGGAACAGGGCAATCGCGCACAGCGGACAAGATAAAGAGACCGATCCTGACCTCTTCCGGCGCAGTCGCGCAGGGCGACCACACTGCAGCCTTCATGGCAGCTTTGCCATTCGCCGATGGAACATCGATCAGCCGGAGACCGGCCGCCATGGCGGCACCCGTTCCAGACAGGGCGGAAAACACAAGGCAAAGCAGCAGCAGAAATCGCATCACCAACTCACGGATCGGGCTCACGGATCGGGACCATTATGCATAGGCCGATCAGGTGACCGGCGCTACGCGAACATAAAGCGGTTTCCTGTGGCAGCAATCACGCTGAACGCTTAAAGCGACCTCAGCGTCCAGGCCACGATCTCCCGCGTGGCGGCAGCGAAGGCCTGATCCAGCGCCTTCACGAAATTCGCATTGCCGGAACCGCTGACGCGGGCGCTGGAACGGAATACTTCCTGCGCCCTCACCGTACCGTTGCGATCATTGAGCAGCTTCACCGAAATTTCGATATTCGCCACGTTGCGAGCCGTATCGATTTCAAAGGCGCGAATATCGCTCACGACCTGATAGTCGATTGCCAGCCCCTGCCCCGGCCGGCCAACGCCGCCGAGTTTGCCGGTATCTTCGAAGGCTTCCACGAGCTTGGATTGCACCATGCGCGGCAGGCGGTCGCTCCATTGCGAATTGCCGAGATATTGCACCTCGGAACCGGAAAGCCGCACCACGATGTTCTCGCTATCGAGCGCCTTCAAGGCGGTCGGGTCGGCGATCAGCAATTGCCGGCTTTTCAGCGATGGTCCCTGCGTTACCGCCGCCGGCGATACGGAAAGGTCGAAAGTATCGTTTTTCGGCGCACCCGCACAGCCCGCCATCATCGCGGCAAGCAGCGGAGCGAGAAGAAGGGCGCGGCGCTTTTGGCCGTTCATCGATAGTCTCATTGGCCCATACCCCTCTTAGCGCCTTGTTCTGCCATCATATTGTTTCACGGTTTCGCCGCCGAAAATCAACCGCTGCGGATCGCGGTCGATATTGGTGATGGCATTGTTGAGATTGTCCACCGTCACCCGCGTGCTGCCGATCAACGCCTGGAAATCCTTCAGGCCCGAACTGGAGAAGCGCGTCAGATTGTCGGCAATCGGCCCGATGCGGGCATTGAGATTGTCCGCCACCGCCTTGAAGGAGGTAAGCGTCTCACGCGCCTTGGCAAACAGAGAATTGGCATCATCAGTGCCGAGCATGCCGTCCACCTTGGCGAGAATGCCATCGACGCGGCTGGAGGCGAGGTTCAGCTTGCGGCCCATCTCGGTGAAATCGGAAACCGCCTGGTCGATGTCGGCGCGACGTGCACCCACATCATCGGCGATCCGCTTGAAATTCGCCACGGCATCGCGCGCATCGGCGGTGGCTGCGGAAACATCGCCCACCACGGTGCTGACCTTGGCGGGATCGACCGATGCCAAAAGCTCATCCGCGCGCTTCACAACCGTCTGCACTTCCGTGCTCGCCGCCTCGAAATTGCGTGCCGTGCTCTGCACCGTCTCCATGATGCCCTGAATATCGCTGGAAGCGGATGCCACATCCTTCGTCACCTTGTCGACATTCGACAGGATGGAATCGATCTTGCCAGCGTCGACCGCCTTCACCAGATCCTCGACCGCGGTGAGCGTACCGTCGAGCCGCACCGAAACGGATTGCACCGTGGTGGACAGCGAACTGAGGCTCGAAATGAAATTCTTGATCCCGTCGGAATTGGCCGCCAGCGCATCGGAGAATTTCTCGGCATTGCGCACGGTCTGCGTCAACGGCCCGCGCGCATCCTGCACGAAACCCTGCAATTCGCCGATGGCGCCATCTGCGCGCTTCAGGATTTTATCGGCGGTGGCAAGCAGGTTGGTGACGCTGGAAAGGTCGGCCGTCAACTCGGCCGGAACACCGCTTTCAACGGCTTTCTGCAGAATACGCTCGCCATCCTTGTTGCCGCCGGAAAGCTCGATATAGGCGGCACCGGTCAAGCCCTGAATTTCAAGCACCGCGCGTGTCGACGGAAACACCGGCGCATCCGCCTGCACTTCGGTAAAGGCGATGGAGTAAGCCGGATCGTCGCGGTCAATCGCAAGCCCGCGCACCGTACCAACGGGAATACCGTTAAACCGCACCGGAGAGCCAACCGAAAGGCCGTTGGCGGAGCCGGGAATACGCACGATCAATTGCGCCGTCGGGCCGCCGCGGCCAAACTCGGCCATCCAGTAAACGAAGCCGAATGCGGCGGCGATCACGATCAGCGTGAAAATTCCGACTATGGTGTAGTTCGCCTTGGTTTCCATGCTTCTTGTTACTCCACCGGATTTTCGTGTCTGCCGTCCGGAAGAACGACAGAGCGCGCCCGTTTGCCGCGGAAATAGGACTGCACCCACGGGTCTTCGCAGGCGAACATGTCCTGCAATGTCCCTTCCACCAGCACTTTCTTCTGTCCCAGCACCGCAATGCGGTCGCAGACGGAGAAGAGGCTGTCGAGGTCGTGCGTCACCATATAGACGGTCAGGCCAAGCGAATCGCGCAAGCGCGCAATCAGCATATCAAATTCCGCCGCCCCGATGGGATCGAGGCCGGATGTCGGCTCATCGAGGAAGACGAGATCGGGATCGAGCGACAGCGCCCGGGCAAGGGCTGCGCGCTTGATCATGCCGCCTGATAGTTCGGATGGGTATTTGTCGCCGGCATCGGGCTTCAACCCCACCATCTCGATCTTGAGATAGGCCAGCTCGTCCATCAGCTTTTTCGGCAGGTCCAGATATTCCCGCATCGGCAGCTGGATGTTCTCCTTCACCGTCAGGCCGGAAAACAGTGCGCCCTGCTGGAACAGCACGCCAAGGCGCTGATCGAGCATCATGCGGTCGTCTTCGCTCGCCTTGTCGTAGTCGGTGCCGAGAATGCGGATGGCACCTGCCTGGCGGGGCAGAAGCCGCAGGATAGCGCGCATCAGGACGGATTTGCCCGCGCCGGATGGCCCGATGAAGCCGAGGATTTCGCCGCGATAGACATCGAGATTGAGATCTTCGAGCACGTTGCGGCCATTGAACCCGACAGTCACACCCTCGACGGAAAGCACCGCCTCGCGGCCGTCCTTTTCGGTTTTTGTCTCTTGCGGTTTCTGGTCCAGTGTTTCCAACGCGCCCTCCTTAAAAATCGATGGCTGCGTAGAAGATGGCGAAAAGACCATCCACCAGAATGACGACGAAGATCGATTTGACCACCGACGAGGTGACGTGCTTGCCAAGCGATTCCGCCGAACCGCCCACCTTCATGCCCTCCACCGCCGCGACGATGCCGATGATGAGCGCCATGAACGGCGCCTTGATCATGCCGGCCGCAATGGTCGACTCCTCGACCGCGCCATGCAGGCGAGACAGGAACACCTCAAACGTAATGCCCGAATAAGCAAAGGCCACGATGGCGGCGCCAAACAGGGCGGCGAAATTGGCAAGAATGGTCAAAAGCGGCAGCGCGATGGTGAGCGCCACCAGCCGCGGAAACACCAAAACGCCCACGGGGTTGAGGCCGATCACCTTCAGCGCGTCGATTTCCTCGCGCATCTTCATCGAGCCGATTTCCGCCGTGATCGCGCTGCCGGAACGGCCAGCGATCATGATCGCGGTCAGAAGCACACCGATTTCGCGCAATTGCAGAATGCCGACGAGATCGACAACGAAGACTTCCGCGCCGAAATAACGAAGCTGGAACGCGCCCTGCTGGGCGATGATCGCGCCGATCAGGAACGACATCAGCATGATGATCGGCACGGCGCGCACGCCCATATGGTCGATCTGGTTGACGATGGCCGCCGGCGAAACGCCGCGCCCGCGCCCGAGCTTCATCTGCGCGCCGCGCACGGCGGAGCCGAGAATATACATGCCCGCCAGAAAATCCGCGCCGTTCTGCACGACGGCCTTGCCGACAGGCGCAAAAATACGTTCGGCAAGCCCCGCTTTCGCAGCGGCCGCGCCCTCCATTTCCACTTTTTCGGGCAATTGGGAAATGACCTCTTCGATACGGTCATTGCCCGTCACGGTGACGGTGGCGCCATTTGCCTCCAGGTCCCTGCGCAGGCGCTGAATGATCCATGCGCCGGTCGTATCGATGGCCTCGACGGAAGAAAGATCGATTTCCACCGGGCCGGTGGATTTGCTCTTTTCGATCTTTTCAAGACTGGAGAAAACACCGGAGAGATTGCTGTTGCGCCAGGAACCGCTCAGGGCAAAACGCGAACCGCCGCCGGAGACGTTATCGTCTTCGGTGATTGCGGCCGGGTTCGCCTGTTGCCGTGTGTCCTGTTCTTGCATAATGCTCCGAGCGAGTGCAGTCGTCACGAGATTCTTAATGGTTTCATAACGGTTTGACCTTCGGCAAGCCACAGTGACGGCCGACAATTCGCGATAAATTTGGCGTCATGTGTCTTTTGACGCCTGTTAGGAAGTGAAAAAACATGCCCCGTTACCTTCAAGCCACAACAGAACGTTTCCCCGTGGCTGGCAGCTTCACCATTTCACGCGGCACCCGCACGCATGCGGATGTCGTAACGTGTACCATCCGCGATGGTTCCTTTACCGGCAGAGGTGAATGTGTGCCCTATCCGCGTTATGGCGAAAGCATCGAGGGCGTCATCGCCGATATCGAGGCGATGGCGGAACAGATCGCCGGCGGCGTGACACGACAGGAACTACAGCAGGCGATGCAACCCGGCGCCGCCCGCAATGCGGTCGATTGCGCGCTATGGGACCTCGAGGCCAAGATCAGCGGCAAAACTGTTGCCGCGCGCATCCTTGGACAGGCGGCAAAGCCGCTCGTCACCGCCTATACCATCTCGCTTGCCGACCCCGAGACCATGGCCGCGAAAACGGCGGAAAACGCAGGCCGCCCGCTGCTGAAGATCAAGACCGGCACGGCAGATGACGAGGCGCGTCTAAGGGCCGTGCGCGCCGCCGCACCCGAAGCGCGCATCATCATCGACGCCAATGAGGGCTGGAATGACTATAATATCGAATATTATCTGCGGCTTGCGGCAGAGCTGAAGATATCGCTTATCGAGCAGCCGCTACCCGCCGGCAAGGATGACATCCTCGCCCGCATCGACCATCCGGTGCTGATCTGCGCCGATGAAAGCGTGCATTCCACCAGGGACCTCGCCGGCCTTCGCGACCGTTACGATGCAATCAACATCAAGCTCGACAAGACCGGCGGCCTGACTGAAGCGCTTGTCATGAAAGCGGAAGCGGAACGGCTCGGCTTCACCATCATGGTGGGCTGCATGCTCGGCACCTCGCTCGGCATGGCGCCGGCCGTGCTGGCGGCGCAGGGTGCGGCCTTCGCCGATCTCGATGGGCCGCTATTGTTGGCGCACGATCGTGATCCCGGGTTGGTTTATGAGGGTTCGCTGGTTTATCCGGCGCGGCCGGAACTGTGGGGGTGAGCCCCTAAAATTAAAACCAGATGAGGTGCGACGCCACCGCGTATTTCTTCTCCCCGCCGGGGAGAAGGTGGCCCGAAGGGTCGGATGAGGGGAAACGTAGCCGAATTTCGGAGAGCTTGCCCCTCATCCCGCTGCCGCGACCTTCTCCCCGGCGGGGAGAAGAAACAAGCGGCATCCACTCGTCCCACACGAGCGCGCATTGATCGCAAGGAAACACCGAAGGCTAGGTATCCCTTTAGCTCGCAGGCCCAATCAGGCCGCATGCTTGCCAATCAGCCCGGGAATATCCACCGGCTCCATCTCGTCCGATGCCTGACCGGCGGTGGCGTCACTGGTCTGCATCCAGGTGATCAGCTCGAAGCTGCCATCGGCATTTTCGGCAATCGCCGTGCAGCTTTCCACCCAGTCGCCGGTGTTGATGTAGCGGATGCCGTCCATGTCTTCCATGACAGCATGGTGGATGTGGCCACAGATCACACCATCGACATTGTTGCGCCGCGCCTCTTCGGCGACCACGCGCTGGAATTCTCCGATGAAGTTGACGGCGTGTTTCACCTGCAGCTTGGCCCAGGCCGAAAACGACCAGTAAGGCAGGCCGATGCGGCGGCGCACGGCGGCAATCGCGATGTTGAGCGCAATTGCCGCGTCATAGGCCCAGTCGCCGAGATAAGCGAGCAGGCGGGCGTTGCGCACCACCACGTCGAACTCGTCGCCATGGATGACGAGGTATTTCTTGCCGTCGCCCGCCTCGTGGATCATGCGCTCGGCCACTTCGATGCCGCCGAAATGCATGCCCGGGAACTCCCGCAGGAATTCGTCGTGGTTGCCGGGAATATAGACGATGCGGGTGCCCTTGCGGGCCTTGCGCAGAAGCTTCTGCACCACGTCGTTGCAGCCCTGCGGCCAGTACCAGCTGCGGCGCAGGCGCCAGCCGTCGACGATGTCGCCGACGAGAATGATCGTTTCGGCTTCGTGGTATTTCAGGAAGTCGAGCAGATAATCCGTCTTGGCCGCCTTGGAGCCGAGATGAACATCCGAAATGAAAAGCGTTCTGAACTGTCTGGTTTCGATTTGACCGGCCACGGATTTCATCCCCCTGTTCGGTTGCGTCCCTGCGGCTTTCTTACCTCTCAGAACCAGACTCGTGTTTCAGCAACATGACAGCGGCGGTTTTTTGTATGGAATATGACGGATAGCTTCACGAAAACGCGAATAAGCCATGCCCGCATTTGCATAAGGAGGCGGTAAATAACGGCTGTACCACGGGGAAGTTTGTTGTATTCAGGGGGCCGGAATTGAACCAGACATGACGGTGGAAGAATGACCTCTCACGATAAGAACAACACGCCCGCCAACACGGCAAAGGCCGACATTGAGGAACAGGCGCTCTTTTTCCACCGCTACCCGCGCCCCGGCAAGCTGGAAATCCAGGCCACCAAGCCGCTCGGCAACCAGCGCGATCTGGCGCTCGCCTATTCGCCGGGTGTGGCCGCCCCGTGCCTCGCCATCCACGAGAACCCCGAAATGGCGGCGGACTATACGGCCCGCGCCAATCTCGTTGCCGTCATTTCCAACGGCACGGCGGTGCTCGGTCTTGGCAATATCGGCCCGCTCGCTTCCAAGCCTGTGATGGAAGGCAAGGCCGTTCTCTTCAAGAAATTCGCCGGCATCGACGTGTTCGATATCGAGATCGACGCACCCGGCATCAACGACATGGTCTCCACCATCGCAGCGCTGGAGCCCACCTTCGGCGGCATCAACCTTGAGGACATCAAGGCGCCGGAATGTTTCGAAGTGGAGCGCCAGCTGCGCGAGAAGATGAACATTCCGGTCTTCCACGACGATCAGCACGGCACTGCGATCATCGTCGCCGCCGCCGTCACCAACGCTCTGGAACTGGCCGGAAAATCTCTGTCCAGCGTCAAGATCGTTGCCTCGGGCGCCGGTGCGGCAGCACTTGCCTGCCTCAACCTGCTCGTCGCCATGGGCGCGAAGAAGGAAAACATCTGGGTCCACGACATTGAAGGCCTCGTTTATGACGGCCGCAATACGTTGATGGACGAGTGGAAGGAAGTTTACGCCCAGAAGACCGACAAGCGCGTGCTGGCCGAAACCATCGACGGCGCGGATGTCTTCCTCGGCCTTTCCGCCGCCGGCGTGCTGAAGCCGGAACTGCTCGAGCGCATGGCGGCAAACCCGCTGATCCTGGCGCTTGCCAACCCCAATCCGGAAATCATGCCGGAAGCGGCGCGTGCTGCCCGTCCGGATGCGATGATCTGCACCGGCCGTTCGGATTTCCCGAACCAGGTCAATAACGTTCTCTGCTTCCCCTATATCTTCCGCGGCGCGCTGGATTGCGGCGCAACCACGATCAATGAAGAAATGAAGATGGCCGCAGTGCAGGCCATCGCGGAACTCGCGCGTGAGGAAGTCTCCGAAGTGGCCGCCAAGGCCTATAGCGGCGAAACGCCGATCTTCGGCCCAACCTACCTCATCCCCTCGCCGTTCGATCCGCGCCTCATCCTGCGCATCGCCCCTGCGGTCGCCCGTGCCGCCGCCGCAAGCGGTGTCGCCGCCCGGCCGATCACCGATTTCGAAGCCTATCTCGACCAGCTGAACCGTTTCGTCTGGCGCTCCGGCTTCATCATGAAGCCGGTCTTCAATGCCGCGAAAGCCGCCGAAAAGAAGCGCATCATCTTTGCCGAAGGCGAAGACGAGCGCGTGCTGCGCGCCGCCCAGGTGCTCCTGGAAGAAGGCACCGGCGTCCCGATCCTCATCGGCCGTCCGCAGATCATCGAAACGCGCCTGAAGCGCTTCGGCCTGCGCATCCGCCCGCATACGGATTTCGCCGTGGTCAACCCGGAAGACGATCCGCGCTACCGTGAATACGTGGATGATTATTTCGCCCTCGTCGGCCGCGTCGGCATCAACCCGGAAGCGGCGCGCACCATCGTGCGCACCAACACGACCGTCATTGGTGCGCTTTCCGTCAAGCGCGGCGAAGCCGATGCGCTGATCTGCGGCCTCGAAGGCCGTTACGACCGCCATCTGCGCGACGTGAACCAGATCATCGGCAAGCAGGAAGGCGTGCGTTCCTTCGCGGGCTTGAGCTTGCTCATCACCCAGCAGGGTGCGCTCTTCCTCACCGATACTTTCGTGAACTATGACCCGACCTCCGAGGAAGTGGCGGAAATGGCCATTCTCGCGGCCAAGGAAATCCGCCGCTTCGGCATCACGCCGAAAATAGCACTCGCCAGCCACTCCAATTTCGGCTCGCGTGATTCCGAAAGCGCCCGCAAGATGCGCCGCGCCCTGAAGATCGTGCAGGAAGCCGCACCGGAACTGGAAGTGGACGGCGAAATGCAGGGCGGCTCGGCGCTGTCGGAAGCACTGCGCAAACGCGCCATGCCCAACAGCGTGCTGACGGGTGAAGCGAACCTTCTGGTCTTCCCGAACCTCGATGCCGCCAACATCACGCTCGGTGTCACCCGTACGCTGACGGAAGGCCTGCATGTCGGCCCGATCCTGCTTGGCACGGCCCTGCCCGCCCATATCCTGTCGCCCAGCGTCACCTCGCGCGGCGTCGTCAACATGGCGGCCTTCGCCGTGGTGCAGGCCTCGCACCCTTCGCTCTAACACCCCGCTAAATGATCCAGAAAGCCGCGCGCATTGACGTGCGGCTTTTTAGTTGAGAGTATATAAAATAATACAGGTATTTAGACTTAATATTTTACTTTATTATTTGCGAGCGAAGATATGCTTGATCACATTGAGATATATGTTTCGGATATCGAAAAATCTTTTCAGTTCTGGTCAAGCATTATGCAAAAGATTGGCTACGATGTAGCCTCCCGTTGGGAAAGCGGCTTCACCATTGCCAATGACAAGGATGCCTACCTGACCTTCGTAAAGGTGGAGGAAAAGCATCGGGAAC
The DNA here is from genome assembly GCF_027956525.1 of Agrobacterium sp. ST15.13.013. NCBI lineage: Bacteria > Pseudomonadati > Pseudomonadota > Alphaproteobacteria > Hyphomicrobiales > Rhizobiaceae > Agrobacterium > Agrobacterium sp. ST15.13.013. Next base: position 153,832 of record NZ_JAQKGP010000011.1, on the reverse strand, counting down.
GCGGTTATCATCGTTGCGGCGTTGGGCTCAATCATCTCGCGTTTCAGGTCGCATCTCGCGGCGTAGTAGACGAGCTCAAGATGCATTGCGCCCAAAATCATGTGTCGATTCTCTATGACGACCGATACCCCTATGCGAATGGCGATGAAAATTATTACGCGCTCTTCGTTGAAGACCCTGACCGGATCAAGGTCGAATTCGTTTCCGCCGAATAGCTGGAAAAGCGACGCTTGTCGGCATTAACGCATTTTTGAACAAGCTGTTGCCGCAATGCGGCAACAGCTTATGTTATCTTCCTGAAACACGGATTTCCTGAAGCATAACACCCCTGCCACCGGCCGGGGACACCAAACGGATCGCACAATTGACCCGGCGCAGCCGCATCATCGGCCTCCTGCTTCCCCTTGTTCTCATGGCTCCTGCCGCCGCTTCTGCGGATCAGGTCTGCGATACGCTTTATGGGCAGTTGCGCGAGCCGCCGCGCGTCATCGGCAATACGGCCGAGGTGCGGCGTTACGCCAATGCGCTTGCCCGCCAGAACATCGTCATCCGCAAGATCAGGAACGACCTGCGCGGCTATGGCTGCTCATCCGGCAGCGTCATTGTCTATGGCAATCCCAATGCCGGTCTCTGCGCCGAGATTGGCGATGCGCTGGCGGAAGCTGAAGCCGAGCGTGACGCGATCATCCGCGACCGCGACGACGCCATGGCGGCCGCGCGTGACAACGACGGCGACATCAGGCGTCAGCGCATCCTCGCCGCCCTCGATGCCAATGGCTGCAACACCGTACCGCAAACGGAAACGCAATTGCCGCCGCCTCGGGATGTGACGCGTTATCCCGACGCCTTCCGACACAATGGCGACGAGCCGGGACAAGCGGGGCTTTCGCCCTATCCCAACGCCGCCGCCGAGGGCGGACTTCGCACCCTCTGCGTGCGCACCTGCGACGGCTCGTTTTTCCCCATCGCCTCCAACGCCTCACCGCTCGATTTCCGCACCCAAGCGGAGCAGTGCGAGAAAATGTGTCCGGGGACGGAGACCGAACTCTATTTCCACTCCATGACGGATCAGGAAACATCAGACATGGTTTCCGCTGAAACCGGCAAACCCTACAAGGATTTGCCCACGGCCTTCGCCTACCGCAATTCGTCAGTGAAAGCACCCGGCTGCGCCTGCAATATGGCCGCCTATCACGAGGAGATGCAAAAACAGGAAGAGGCCGCCCGGCCGCAAGCCGAAAAGCCCTATTCCGGCATCACCACCATCCCATCATCCCAAAGTGACAAGTCGCAGAACTCCACCGAACGGCAACAGGCCGCAAAACCGCCTGAGCAGCCCGTTCCCGAACGCGACTACGATCCGAACGACACCAGGGTGCGCGTCATCGGCCCCAAATTCCTGCCGGACCAGACAGGCCGGATCGATCTGAAGAACCCGGCGCTGAAGGGCATTCAGCCGCAGCAGTGAAATCTCTTGCGCGCGCGTAATGGGGCGAGCGCGCGACCCTTGTTTCTTCTCCCCGCCGGGGAGAAGTCCGCGGCAGCGGGATGAGGGGGCGACGTCGGCGATATTCGGAGAGCTGGCCCCCTCATCCGACCCTTCGGGCCACCTTCTCCCCATCCGGGTAGAAGAAACGATAGGCGACGCTATGCGCATCTCATCCCTTACCGCCCACCCCAGCGATTGCGAAACACCAGCTCCTCCAGCGGCACGCGCTGCCGCCAACCCTTCACCGCCAGTTCCGGCTCGGTATAGAGCGTGTCGACCCGGCCGAGACACAGCCATGCGACGATTTCGATATGCTCGGGTATATCAAGAATGGCGCGAATATCGCTGTCATGGAAAATGCTGACCCAGCCGACACCGATGCCTTCGGCACGGGCGGCAAGCCAGAGGTTCTGGATGGCGCAGACAGTGGAATAAACGTCCGTGCGCGGATTGTGGGTGCGGCCCAGCACCACCTTGCCGCCGCGTGTCGGATCGCAGGTGACGCAGATGCTGAGCGGGGCCTTGCGGATGCCCTCAAGCTTCAGGCTGCGATAAAGCGCCTGCTTTTCGCCCGTAAACATCGCCGCCGCCTCATCATTGGCGCGGCTGAAGGCCACAAAGGCCGCCTGGCGCACGGCGCCATCGGTGACGAGGGTGAAATTCCATGGCTGCATGAAACCGACCGAAGGTGCGGAATGCGCCGCCTTCAAAAGGCGCTCAACGAGATCATCCGGCAGCGGGTCCGGCAGGAACTGGTCGCGCACATCACGGCGCGTCTCGATGGCGCGGTAGATCGCCTCGCGCTCCTCCCGGGAAAACGGGCGGGCGGGCGAAAGCGCGTGATCGAATGGATTGACGTCGGGCGACGTGGTGACAGGCGGTTCGGTCGGCATCGTTTATCCCCAACAATGCGGGCGCGCCGATGCAGAAACCATACCGGTTCCGCCGCGACGACGCGCTTTTTCAGCAACCTGCCGCCGTCCGCGCGGTTCGGTCTATCGTGTCAGGCCGGTCTTCTGACTAGGCTTCATCCGCCCCTTTCGCCTTCCCGAATAACTTCAGTGGCATGAGAAAAAGAGCATCCGCCTCACAGCGTTGGGCACGTTCCGGTCTTTCACCGGATTCCCGATTCTCCCGCCGCAAGGGCGGGCACCTGACGGGGTAGCTCATGGCCCAAAGAAGTTGCGAAAGCAAGCAACTTGAAAACAGGACGACGGCCGAGGCCCGTCGATCAAAGATGTTCAACGAGTAAGCGGGTTGCTCTCCATAGTTTTCCAGCGCAACTCGATATCGGGCTACGATGGCATTCTACCCGGGAAAGTTAGCCAGATTCCGCACCCTAAGCATCAATTACAAGACCGTTGCAAGCAAAGGCAGGAGGGCGGCGCCGATCGCGCCTGGCGCTTCCGTGACACCCGCAACCGTCAGCTTGGGCGTCCGTCGTGCCACGCCATGCCTTGGTGTGGCGTTGAAAACCGTTCGTTCGATCAGCATGCGGCCAAGAATCTGAGGCAGTTCGCCTCCCAGCACGATCAACTCCGGATCGAAAACCGAGGACAGGGCATTGATGGCGCGATTATGCGCGGGCGTAACCCTCTCGATCCAGTCGAGAACGCCCGGCCAGTCCGCGGATACGTTGCGGATCAATTCCGTCAAGGTCAAATCTGGCCGCCCTAGCCCCCGCAAATGCTCAAGAAGGAGATGCAGCGCCGGGCGCGAACGGCTTTCCTCAACAGTGTATAATCCCGAAAGTTCGCCCGCATTGCCGCAACTTCCATGAAACGGGGATCCGCCAACAACCAGCGCGCCGCCATAGCCATAATTGTGGGCGATATAGGCGAAGTCCTGCACAGTACGGCCTGCGCCGAAAACCGCTTCGGCAAGCGCGGCGGTTTTAGAACTATTCTCAGCCCAGACAGGTAGATTGAGCCGTGTTCCGAGGGCCGTGGCAACATCAATCATGGACCACCGCAACAGCGGCTGCGGTGTATTGAAGGTGCTGTCGGACGACATACGATAGCCAGCAACTCCAAGCCCTACCCCCATCACTGCATCGGTGGCCAAACCATGCCTGGCCAGCATTTCACGCAGACCAACCGAAATCAGTTCCATATCTTCGGCAAGCGCTGTTCCCTGCTCTGGCAACTCCTGCAGATCCAGTATCTCCCCAAAACCCATGAGGCACAGCCCGATCGAACCGACATTGACGGCGACGCCAACCGTCAGGCACCAGTCGCGATTGGGCGAAAGGCGTGGGCTGCGCGGACCGGATGCAAGGCTGTCGGATTCGGAAAAAACGATCATGCCCCGATCGCGAAGCTTTTCGACCAATCGATGTAATGACTGCTGAGTCAGCTCCAGCGGAGTCGTCAGCGCCGAACGGGCAATTCCCGGATTTTTCCAGATCAGCCGCAGAAGGTCACGCTCGTTTCGCGAAGCAACCTCCCGCAGACGGCCCTCCCGCAGAAAACGGGCGGAGATGTGATTGATTGGATCATAGGACATGCGAGGCGTCACAAAAGCTTAACACACAAACTGTACACACAAAGAGTAATTCATTCTGCGATCGTATCATGAACGCGCTATCACTTTAAACAGAGAGGACATTGCAATGAAAGCCCTTCTCGCTGCAGCATTTGTTTTTGGAACGCTGGCGTCTCCAGCTGCTGCCGCCAATATTGAATTTTGGTACGGTAATACCGGAACCGGCGAAACGGCAATCCAGAAGGCGTGCGAAGCCTTCAATAGCAGCCAATCCGACCATACCATCAAATGTATCGGCCAAGGCTCCTACGAAGCTGGAATGCAGAAGGCAATTGCCGCCGTGCGCGCCAAGCAGCATCCCGTCCTGATCCAATTCTTCGATGCCGGCACGCTAGACCTGATGCTCTCTGGCACAGTTGAGCCAATCGCAAAACTTCTGCCAAATGTCGACTGGAACGGCTATATCAAGGGTGCGCGCTCCTATTACGAAACCTCGAAAGGGGAACTGTACGCACAACCTTACAATGCCTCGACGCTAGTCCTGTATGGCAACAAGGAATTGATGGCCAAGGCAGGCATTCGAACGCTGCCGGAAACATATGAGGCATTGCTGGAGGCCGCCCGCAAATTGAAGGCCGCCGGCGTTGAGTGCCCTTATGCCACTGACGGCCATCCCTGGCGTGTTCTTGAACAGTTCTCCGCCCGCCATGGAATTCCCATCGCCAGCAAAGGAAATGGATATGGCGGCCTTGATGCTGAATACGTGTTCAACAAAGGTCTCACGGCAACCCATCTTTCCAATCTCGCAGACTGGCGCAAGCAAGGTCTGTTGAAGCTCGACGTCGATACAAAGGCGGGTAAGTTTGCTGATGCCTTCAATGCCGGCGAATGCGCCATGGTGGAAAATTCCACGGGGGGATACGGCTCTGCTTTCAAGGCACTTGGTGATAAGCTTGTCGTCGAGATGACACCGATGTATGCGGGTCATAAACGCTATAATACGCTTGTCGGCGGAGCGTCGCTCTACGTCATGAATGGCCGCGATCCGCAGGAGGTCGAGGCGGCCAAGGCGTTCCTTAACTTTGTGCGCAAGCCGGAGCAGCAGATAGAACTGACCCGCATCACCGGCTATGTTCCCGTCACAAAGGATGTGGTGCAGGTAATGAAAGAAAAGGGCCTGCTGACGGATTCAGCTTTTGGCTCCGCCGAACTGGGCGTCAACTCGATGGACCAGCCTTCAAGCGAAAACAGCCGTGGTATCCGTCTGGGCTTCTACGTTCAATTCCGCGATGTCTTCAAGGAAGAAATGCAGAAGGTTTTCGCGGGCCAGCAGACCGTTCAGGTCGCGCTCGACAACGCCAAGACCCGCGGTGATCAGCTGCTGCGCCGCTTCGAGCAGACCTATAAGGGCGTTAAGCTGCCCTGATCGGTCCGGCATTGCGGGGGGCTGCCCCAACGGCGGCGGCCCTTTCTGTTTCCCAAAAACTTGCGCGAGGCGAAGCATGCCCCCTTCATTCGCCAGCCGATGGATGCCTTTTTGGTTGTCACTGCCAATGCTGCTGATCGTCGTGCTGTTTTTCTACATCCCGATTTATCTCTCCTTCTGGTGGTCCTTCACGCTGGAGCGCCCCTTCGGCGGCGGTTCTGAATTCGTCGGCTGGCAGAATTATGCCCGCGTTCTGAGCGACCCGATTTTCTGGGATGCAAGCTGGCGGACGCTGGTGTTCATGGTCTTCGGTTCCAGCCTAGCGATTATCGTGCCGCTCGTTCTGGCGCTGGCCGCCGACCGCAATGTGCGGCTATCGACTGCGGCCCGCAACGTGCTGATCTGGCCGAAGGGCGTGGCCGGCGCGTCGATCGGCGTCGTCTTCGCTTTTCTCTTCAATCCCATCGTCGGGCTGATGTGGCCGCTCAACGCCTTGATCCCCGGTCTCTGGCAGCCCGGCATTTCCGGCACGGACGCCTTCATCGCGCTGCTGATCGCCCATGTGTGGGGCGGTATTCCTTTCAACTTCCTCATCCTGCTGGCAGGATTGCAGGCCGTTCCGCGCTCCATGCACCAGGCCGCAGCAATCGACGGCGCCGGTCCCTGGCGGCGCATCATTGATGTGCAATTGCCGATGCTGGCACCCCAGCTTTTTTTGACCTTCGTGCTGGAATTCACCGAATCCGTCGTTTCGGCCTTCGGCCTGATCGACACCATGACCGAAGGCGGCCCAGGAGGAGCCACCCGCCTGCTGGTCTACAAAATCTATCAGGACGGGTTCAAGGGCTACGACCTGTCCGGCGCTGCGACGCAATCGGCCATTTTAATGGTTTTCGTCCTGTCGCTGGCGGCGTTCCAGTTCCTCTATCTCGAAAAGAAGGTGCGTTATGAACGGTGATATCATTGAGGCGACGCGCGGTATCGACCGCGCCGCCAATATCGTGCTGGCGGCGGGACTGATATTCATTCTCGCTCCGCTCGTCTTTACCCTCATCACCGCCAGCCAGAGCTATGAAAGCTTCCTGCGCAACGGTATTTCCCCGGTGCCCGGCACCCATCTTTTGGAAAACATCCAAAAGCTGTTCGCAACGACCCGCATCCCCGGCCAATTGGCCAACAACTTCATCGTGGCGCTGGCGGTGGCGAGCCTGAAATGCCTGCTGGCCTTTCTGGCGGCGTTCGGGCTGGTGTTTTTCAAGGTGCGCTACGCCCCGGTCATTTTCGCGGCCGTCCTGTCCACGCTCATGCTGCCGCTCGACCTGCGGATCGTCACGACCTATCAGATCGTTTCGAACATCGCGATGCCGGTCAACGCCCTCATCGATATCACCGGCCTGAACGGGGCGATTACCGCCGTCTTCGGCCGGCCTGTGGAATTGAAGCTCAATCTGCTCGACACCTATGCGGGCATGATCTTGCCTTCGCTGGCGACCGGCACCGGCGTGTTCATGATGCGCCAGTTCTTCCGCACGCTGCCCGGCGATCTCGTCAAGGCGGCGCAGATGGATGGTGCCGGCTGGTTTCGTTTCATGATCGATATCGCCCTGCCCCTGTCGCGCACCACCCTGATCGCCCTGTTCATCCTGATGTTTCTCGGCGGATGGACCATGTATCTGTGGCCGCTGCTCGCCTCCTCGACGCCCGACATGCAGACTGCCGTCGTCGGTCTCGCCAAGCTGACGCCCGATGCCGGCGGCGAGGTGCCGGACTATCCGCTCCTCATGGCCGGCGCGCTCGTCGTATCCATCCTGCCCCTTTTGATGATCGCGTTCCTGCAGCGTTTCATCGTGCGCGGCTTTACCCTTACGGAGAAGTAACATGGCTTCCGAATTGAAACTGAACGCCACCGATATCCAGTTGCAGGCACTGCGGAAATCCTACGGGGACAATCTGGTTATCCCGCACATCGACGCGATGTTTGGCGCCAGGGAATTCACAGTGATCCTTGGCCCTTCCGGCTGCGGAAAATCGACCCTGCTCAACCTTCTTGCAGGGTTGGAGCGCGCGACTTCAGGCCGCATCCTGATGGATGGACGCGCGGTGCAGGATCTGGCACCCAAAGATCGCGGCATTGCGATGGTGTTCCAGAACTACGCGCTTTATCCGCACATGACAGTCGCCGAAAATATCGGCTATGCACTCAAGGTTGCTGGCGTCTCGAAGCCGGAACGTGCTTTGCGCGTTGCCGAGGCCGCGCGGGTCGTAGCGCTTGGCGACTTTCTCGAACGCCGCCCGGGCCAGCTTTCCGGCGGACAACGCCAGCGTGTCGCGATAGCAAGAGCTATCGTGCGTGAGCCTGCTGTGCTGCTCTTCGATGAACCCCTATCCAATCTGGACGCACAATTGCGCCACGGCACCCGCATGGAGTTGGCCCAGCTCCACAAGCGCATCGGCGCAACCAGCATATTCGTCACTCACGACCAGATCGAGGCGATGACCCTGGCGGATCGCATTATGATCCTCAACGAAGGCAAGATCGAACAGTATGATACGCCGAATGCTATCTATCGGCGTCCGGAAACCGCCTTCGTAGCGGGCTTCATCGGCGCGCCCCCTATGAACCTCCTTAATGCGACGATAGAGAACGGCGAATTGCTGCTTGACCGCGTCGGCCCCATCGCCCGCGTCGACGGCCGCGGCCCTGTCATGCTTGGCATCCGGCCCGAAGCCGTCCGCATCGCTGATTGCGGCATTGCCGTTGCCGTCGAATATGCCGAAGATCTCGGCGGCAATTACGTTCTGGTGACCAAATTGCCCGATGGCCAACGGTTACAAATTTCGGCCCCGCTGGATTACCGCCCGGTGGATGGTGAAACCCTGCATGTCACGCTCCCGGAAACAGCGCTCCACCTGTTCGATACCGCTTCCAGAAAACGCATCACGGTTTCCATCGCCTCGCTTCAACTGACGACGGCATGATTACCCTAACAAAATTACGGCGCAAATACGCTGCTGCACCCGGTCATCGTTTGCAATGCGACGTATTGCGACAGCCTTGCGCGTCACTCCATCCGGTTTGGCGCTGTTTTCGACGTCAAGTCTCCTCACCACTCAAGCATTTCGGCTTTCCTCCAAATCGCGGCAAGGCTCCGTCCTCAGTTCTGCGCATTTCCGCAGGGAAAACCGCTTCATGCTTTTTCTCTAGATACTCAACCACCATCGGAGAACTCCCATGCCTGGTGTTGCCCGCCGTTGCCTTTTGTCCTCCTTCGCAAAGACTGTGACCATGGCTGTCGCCAGCCACACCGTCTTCACGCTGGCCGCTCAGGCCTCTGTCAAGGCAAATGGCGGCGGGGGAAAATTCTTCGCGGACGGACGGGTGCGCCCTTTTCCCGGGAATACTATCATCTGCCATCTGCCGCAGCAGGGCCAGGAGAATGGCGCATTCAAAGCTTTGCTCGACATCTATCGGTCTGCACCTGGATTGGGCTTTCTGCGCAACACAACTCTCCTCCCGCCTTCGAGCTATCATATGACGGTTTTCGAAGGCGCGACCGAAAACAGCCGCAACAAACCGGGCAAATGGCCGGCGGATCTGTCTCCTGCGGCAAGTATGGCCGAGTGCGGACAATATCTCGCAAACCAGTTGAACGGCTTTAGGCTCGGCTTCGACCTTCCAATCCGAATGAGGGTCGATATGGACGCCCCGATCCCGAATGGCGGTGCCCTCACCATTCCCCTCAAGTCGATCGACGACGAGGAGGAGCAGAAGGTTCGCTATTTGCGGGCGAGACTGTCCGCGGCGACGGGCATTCTGATACCATCGCCCGACACCTATAAATTCCATATATCCTTGGCCTACTGGATCACACATCCCTCGATGGACGAAGAGGCCGATTATTCCGCGACCCACCTGAAGTGGCGCGAGGCAATTCAAAAAACGGTCCCAGTCATCAATCTCGGCGCACCGGAATATTGCCTGTTCGAGGACATGTTCGCCTTCGACCGGCAATTCTATATCGGTGATTAAAAGTATCTGCTTGCGGTTGATAGCCCTTTTTCGGGGTGCTTCAGAGCGGCGCCGCAGCAAAGCCGCCGTATTGACCTATAACAGCGCGAGTGCATTCGATCTCCTGGCAGGCTACACGCTTCAGAAAAACTCGCGCCCGCCGATTTTCTGCCCCCCCATCTTAACGCCGAGTTTCGTTACGCAATGGGCGTAGAAATCAATGTCGCCACTGAGTATTTCTGTGACTTTCGGCACGACATCATCCGGATAGACCTCCTTGAAGGCGCGAATGACATCGCTGTTGAGTTGGGTCAGATCAAAGGCGATCAGCTGAAAGTACTTCTCGCCAACTCCGTCGATTGTAACCTCGAAGACGTCACCGATTTTCGTCACTACGCGTGCCATTATCTAATCCCGACTTGGCGTGGCCGCGAGACAATCCAGCTCCAGCGGGCGCGGATGTCTTCGCCCGACGATCTACAGCAATTTTCGCGCTACGCGCCCCTCTATGAGTGAGTTTAGAGACTCGATATCTGACACCACACTCTCATCTCCAATGAATTCGGAATATTCAATATGCCCATCTTCGAAGACGGATATTTCTGTTCTTATGCCCACAATTGTCACGTTGACATCGATCACATCGGAACGATTACGAGCAAGCGTATAATGAACTTTCTTACGATCAAGATAAGCGAGGAGCGCGTATATCGAGTGGCATCTATTAGATTTCTGGAACCTCTTGTCGAAATTAAACGCTCCACTATCAGCACCAAGATTCAATTATCAGTATTTCGTTGTCCCGCCAGTATTTCATCAATTCCGACGTTTTCTAGCCTTGCTCGTGCTTCTATACAATCTATCCTTACTTCAGGATTCTCCTCTATCGCGCGTCCATACCAGTATTTTGCCTCGTGGAGCCTTCCCAACAACTCATAACACTGGCCTAACTTTTTCCCTAAGTAACCTCCATCTAACGATTGATCTCCATCAGACATAAATATGTATATTTTTATCGCGTCATCTATATTACCCGATTTCATGAGATTATTAGCAACATCTTCCAGAATATTGAAGTCATAGTTCACTTGTAGACACTCCATACCAAAAATATTTCAGCGAAGATTTATGTGTTTATTGCCCCAGGAGCCTTCCAGGTTAATGTGTGGCTGCTGGCCCTTCAGATACTGTCCAGGATATAAATCAAATCTCAAAATCATACCATTTGGAAATATGAACTGCGTAGCACCTTTTGGGGTTTGGACCAAGCGCGGAGCACCTCCTCCTAGAGAGGATAGATCGTCAGCCATTCCAGCAACTTGAATCTCTTTGCTTTGGACCGCACTTACGCGCAGCCCGCTGCTAAGCGACTTTACTTGATTGACAGCGTCCTTCAACCGGTTCGCGGCCGCCTCAAACTCCTGCGGTTTGACGGCTGGGGAAACGGAATATTCAATCTTGGCGAAGGGGTCTATTCTAGTTGCGCGGGGATGCTCATCTTGTGGAGACTCCGGTTATCGCGGACGGCTGGCGATCACCGAACTGATGACAATGGGGAAGGAAGCACGAGCGGCCGTTCTGGCCCGCGCGCCAGAAATCGAGCTGGAGCGGATCGCCAGACAATCCGGAATGAACACCCTTTATGAAAGCGGACTCATCAGGGTGTGGTCCGGATTGACCACCCTTGACGATGTATTCAGCACGACAAGGGGCGCGACATGACAGCGACGGCGCCGCATTATCGTTATCGCGCTTTCACCAGCAGCGGAAACATTGTTGAGGGCGAAATATCAGCCAGAACACCCGAGGAAGCCGAGGAAATCCTGTGGTCCAGAGGGCTGGCGCCCCTATCGACGAAGCTCGTCAGCTTCGAAGACAATACCCCATGGTGGCGGCGGGAAATTTCCTTGTCCAGAACTCCATCCCGAGAGGCTGTGGCCGCCTTCACACGGGAACTCGCCATTCTAAGCGAGGCGGGTTTACCAATCGATACGACCCTTAAGCTGATCGAAAGCGAAACCGCCTCACGACAGATGAAGGCAATCATTCGCCATAGCGGGGCAGCAGTCATTGGCGGGACGGCATTGTCTGAAGCACTTCGCCAATACCCTTCTGCATTCGGATCCGATTATCTAAGTATTCTCCGTGCCGGAGAACGCAGCGGCAATATCACCCACGCGCTGAACGACATCGCAAATCTTCTTGACCGACGCATCGCCATTCGCAACGATGTGCGATCGGCACTGGCATATCCCAGCGTTCTCATCGTCATGGCCCTGGCCTCCATCGCCGTCATCATGGCTGTTTTAGTCCCTGCCGTTGCACCAATCTTGAGCCAGAATGGTAAAGAGCCACCCGCTTTCATCGCCGCATTCACCTGGGCGCAGCGACACTGCGCGGTACTTCTTGCAATGATCGCCGGCGTGTCGGGCTGCATCGGCCTTCTTGTGTTTTTCGCGTGGAAGAATAATGACATCCGACTTGGAATAGACGGCGCAGTTCTCGGCGCGCCGCTGCTGGGACCTCTTGTCCTCATGCACAATACGGAGCGGTTTGCGCGTACTCTTGGATCCCTCCTTACCGCGGGCGTACCCATTTTTCAGGCACTCTCAAGTGCGAACGCGTGAGTAAATATTCTTCCATCGCCGCTTCACAGGGCGGTTTTACCCTGCTGGAAGTGCTCGTGGCTCTGAGCATTGCCGCGATGATAGCGGTATTTGCGATTGGCGGACTAAAATTGATCCTATGGGCAAGTACGGTTTCCCACGTCACTGACGGATCTACCGAAAATGAAGCAAATGTCGTCCAATTGCGGTCTTTAATATCAAAAACCTGGGCCGCTACTTCCATCTCATCTGACTCGGGCTTAGCCGCGCTCCACTTTAACGGACGAGAGCAAGGAATTGATTTTGTGACGCTAAGCGAGGGATATGCGATGGAAGGAGGGCTTATCCGGTCCAAGCTTTCGCTCGATTGCAAAAATAAAAAGGCTGAAGACCGGTGCTCGCTGAAGCTGGCGACGTCCATATTCCGGTCGAACCCGGCAAAAACTCTGGCGGAAAACGAGGTGGAGGTCTTGCCTCATGTCAAGCAGCTAAAAATAAGATATCTCGATATTGATCATTACACCACGCCGCCGATGCTGAAATGGACATCCGAATGGCGAGGACGAAGCAGGCTACCTGCCGAGATCGAAATTCTTGTCACACAGGAATATGCGGGCAAAGAACGGGTCATTTTGATGACGGCGCCGCTTCGCAACGCCGGCTTTTAACCCAATGCAGGAGACTTCGTCCGTGTCAACACTGGCAACCCTGTCGTCCCTTGCGGTCCTTCTACTTCTCACTTTGCCGATCGCAATCATAGACTGGCAAAAAATGATCATACCGGACCGGCTGAATCTATTGCTCGCCATAAGCGGGTGGCTATTTTCCTGCCTCCTGCCCGTCCCCGGAATAACAGATTCAATCTCGGGTCTTCTGGCGGGGGGCGCACTCTCGTGGAGCTTGCGACATATTTTTTTCCAAATCCGTAAAATTGAAGGTCTTGGGTTAGGTGATGTAAAATTTATGGCAGCGGCGGGCGGTTGGACGGGCAGCTTTAGTCTTCCGCCCATGCTTTTACTGGCATCGTGCACCGCCCTGCTTTATTACGCGTTCACATTATGGAGACAGGCTCCAGATTTACATCATCGGCGTCTTCCGTTCGCGCCATTTCTGTGTATCGCCCTGGTGCTCGTCGCAGGCGCTCAGATAATCTCGGGCAATGACATTTACGCCATAGCCATACTGAGCGCGTTTCGTCCCAATCTTTAACTGGAGGGCGAAATGCGGGAGAAAAAAAGTTGACGGTTAGACCCGCGCCGTCATCATGCCACCGGGAAATACCTGACATACGCAAACTCATCGCCATCAGGCGACCAGTTGGGCGAGTTCATCGTGCCCTGCCCGCCGAACAGCTCAAACAGCGTTTCGGCATTGCCGCCATCCATATCCATCAGCCGCACCCGCACATCGAGATCGCGCGGATGATCGAAGACGTCGGCGTCATAAGAAACGAACACCACCTTGTCACCGCAAGGAGACGGGTGCGGGAACCAGTCGCCATAAGCGCTGTCGGTGATGCGCTCGACGGCGGAGCCGTCCACACGCACCCGCCAGATCTGCATGAGCCCGGTACGGCTGGAATTGAAATAAATCCATTCGCCGTCGGGCGAATAATCCGGCCCGTCATTGCGGCCCTCACCATGGGTGAGACGTGTTTCGACACCGCTGTCTATGTCCATGGAATAGATATCGAAAACCTGATCGCGAATGCCGCAATAGGCAAAACCTTTCCCATCCGGCGACCAGCCGTGCCAGTAGGAAGGCAGGTTCTTCGTCATCAGCCGCGGCGCGCCGCCCGCCGAAGGCAGCAGATAGATGGCGCTCTTGCCGAATTCTACCTTGTCGGAAATGGCGTAAAGCGAGCCGTCAGGGGAAATGCCGTGGTCGTTGTTGCAGAGCGTGGCAAAGCCGGTATCGACCTTTTCCGGCGGCGCATCACCGGCAAGAGACAGGCGATAAAGCAGCCCTTCGCTGTTCAGCAGCAGATAGTGTCCATCCGGCGACCAGTTCGGCGCTTCGAAGAGATCAGGCGTCTGCCACACCACCCGCATCTGCCGGGTGCGGATGTTGAAGATTTCGATGGAGCTGCGCATTCTGCCTCCCGGGCGTGTCCGTGTTCTCATTCAAAACGCTTGGTGACGCAGACATTCCGTTTGCATCCACCATGGCCTTGATTATGATCCTAGGGCGGCAGGCACCGTCCTGCAAATTCAAACCGGAAAAAACGCCAGCGCCCCGGCACCGTCCGTGGCCCTCCCCGTTTCTCCCAGATCCGAGGTTCCGCGATGAATTCCATCGCCGATCACGGCATCCGCTTCGGCCGGATCGCCGCAATGCTCCCTGTCAAAAACATCGAAAAGGCCCATGATTTTTATGTCGGCGTGCTCGGTTTCGAAAAGACCTTCGAAAACGGCAACCCTGTCGGCTTCATGATCCTCAAACAGGGCAATGCCGAGCTGCACCTGACATTGCAGCCCACCCACAAAGCGGCACCCTTCAATGTTGCGCATATGATGGTGAGCGATGTGGACGCGCTGCATACGCTCTGCAAGAGCCAGGGCTTGCGCATTATCAAGGGCCTGCAGGACAAGGATTATGGGCTCCGGGCCTTTGTCTTTGAAGATCCTGACGGCAACCGCATCGATGTGGGGCAGGTTATATGAAGTGATCGGGCGGCGCGGGGTTTTCCTCGCGCCGTCTGTTCAAATACGTAGGCTTATTCTGGACCGAGCGCATGCCACTTGTTTCTTCTCCCTGCCGGGGAGAAGTCCGCGGCAGCGGGATGAGGGGGCAAGGGCGGTGAGGCACGGCAACGTTCCCCCCTCATCCGACCCTTCGGGCCACCTTCACAAGCGGCACCGCCGAACCTACCCGCATCGCCCCTTCGACTACCGATCCCGAAACCGGTTGGTAATCGGATAACGCCGGTCACGCCCAAAATTCTTCTTGGTAATCTTCACACCCGGGGCCGATTGCCGGCGCTTGTATTCGGCGAGGTAAAGCAGATGCTCCACCCGGTGCACGGTCGCAATATCATGCCCGCGCGCCAGGATTTCCTCGACCGACATTTCCTTCTCCACAAGGCATTCCAGAATGTCATCCAGCACCGGATAGGGCGGCAGCGAATCCTGGTCGGTCTGGTTGGGGCGCAATTCGGCCGAGGGTGCCTTGGAAAGGATATTGGCGGGGATCACCTCGCCGGAAGGGCCGAGAGCGCCCGGCGGCACATGGGCATTGCGCCAGCTGGAAATGGCGTAGACCTGCATCTTGTAGAGGTCCTTGATGGGGTTGAAACCGCCATTCATGTCGCCGTAAAGCGTGGCGTAACCCACCGACATCTCAGACTTGTTGCCCGTCGTCACCACCATCGAGCCGAACTTGTTCGAAACGGCCATCAAAATGGTGCCGCGTGTGCGGCTCTGCAGGTTTTCTTCGGTAATGCCCTCTTCCGTACCCTCAAAGAGTTCGGAAAGCGCCGACAGGAAACCCTCGACCGGCTCGACGATCGGCACGATATCATAACGGCAGCCGAGCGCTTTCGCACAATCGGCGGCGTCCTTCAGCGATTCTTCCGAGGTATAACGGTAAGGCAGCATGATGCAGCGCACCCGCTCCTCGCCCAGCGCATCGACGGCAAGGGCGGCGCAGATCGCCGAATCGATGCCGCCGGAAAGGCCGAGAACCACGCTCTTGAAGCCGTTCTTGTTGACGTAGTCACGGAAACCCAGCATGCAGGCGCGGTAATCCGCCTCCTCGCCTTCAGGGATTTTCGAGAATGGACCGCTCTCGCAGCGCCAGCCGTCAGCAGTACGCTTCCAGTCGGTGACCGCAAGCGTGGCCTCGAACTGGCTCATCTGGAAGGCAAGCGTCTTGTCGGCATTAAAGGCGAAACTCGCACCGTCGAACACCAGCTCGTCCTGCCCGCCCAACTGGTTGGCGAAGACGAGAGGCAGACCGCTTTCGATAACCTGCCGCAGCGCCACCTGATGGCGCACATCCAGTTTGCCGCGATAATAGGGCGAACCGTTCGGCACCAGCAGGATTTCCGCCCCGCTTTCGGCGAGTGTTTCACAGACACCCATATCGTTCCAGATTTCCTCGCAGATCGGAATGCCGATCCGCACGCCACGGAAATTATAAGGCCCGGAAATCGACCCTTCAGAGAAAACCCGCTTCTCGTCGAACTCGCCGTAATTCGGCAGGTCGATCTTGTCGCGCAGCGCAACGATTTTGCCGCCATCCAGCAGCGCCACGGAATTGTGCCGGCCCGTCTCACCCTGTCGCGGAAAGCCGATGACCACGCCCGGCCCGCCATCGGCGGTCTCCGCCGCCAGCTCTTCCACCGCTTTCAGGCATGCTTTCAGGAAAGCCGGCTTCAGCACCAAGTCTTCCGGCGGATAGCCGGAAATGAACAGCTCCGTCAGGAGCAGAAGATCGGCGCCCTGCGTCGCCGCATCGGCCCTTGCCTCGCGCGCCTTGGCGAGATTGCCCGCCACGTCGCCAACGGTGGGATTGAACTGCCCGACGGCAATCCGGAGATGGTTCTCTATATCGTGTCTGTCGCTCATGGCTTTTCAATACCGCGCCCGTGGCCGCTCCGCAACGCGGCAATTGCATGGCGGCGCCCGTTACGCTTCGGCCGCGCGCCTTCACGCTAAGGTTATCGCCGCACCGGCCAGACTCTTCAAAGTTCATGTCGCGTTCATCGCGCTTATGTGACAGTTACATGACACTTTTGCGACACCCGATTCACCTCCCCGGATCGGTCGTGCCGCCTGCAATACCGGAGTATGGGTTTGAAACATTCGGCGCCAAAAACGACGGCTTCCGAAAAGGCTGGTTTCGTCTTTTCGCCTGCATGGACAAGGAGCCTTTCCAAGCTTTCGGGCACGGCCTATACGCTTGCTAATCTGACGGTCGCGTCCGTCGTGCTGGTCGTGGCGCTGGAGTGGATCGCGCGGGGCTCGCTCACCGATGTCGGCGCTTTCCTCACCTCCTCCGCCCGCCCCGGAATGACCACCATTGCCGCCGTGCTCGCCCTCCTCGTGGCACTGGATGCACTTCTTGGCAGGCGTTACCTGTCGCTGATCGCGCTTGCGCCGCTCTGCGCGCTGACGGGGCTGATTTCGGCGCAGAAGCAGACCTATCTCTCCGATCCTCTTTATCCATCCGACCTCTTATTCGGCCGCCAGATCCTCGAGCTTCTGCCGACCATGCTGAGGGCTCAGCCGATGACGGCAGCCCTCGTCGCCCTCGGCATCTTTGCCATGATTGCGGCACTTACGGGCCTCTGGCTGCTGGCGCGCCGCCACTCACCGGGCCTGAGCTGGCGCGAACGCGCCGCTGGTCTCGCGCTGGCGCTGCCGCTTCTCGCCGGTCTTGCCTCGCTTATGGACTATTCGCATTATTCCTGGGTGCGCGATCGCCTCAACATCATTCCCATGATGTGGGATCAGCAGGAAAATTACCGCCATAACGGCTTCCTGATGGCCTTCGCCTTCAATATTCCGATGGCCAATGTCGCAGCGCCGCAGGGGTACGGCGAAAATGCCATCGCCGACCTGACATCCAAGCCCGCCGCCTTCGCCGCCAACAAGGGCGATTACCCCGATGTCATCATGCTGATGAGCGAATCGCTGTGGGATCCGAAGCGGCTGGAAAATGTGAAGCTCTCCGACGATCCCATGCCGACGATCCGCGCCAAACGGTCCGGCAATGTCTTTTCCCCGGAGTTCGGCGGCATGACGGCGAATGTGGAATTCGAGGCGCTGACCGGCTTCTCCAACGCCTTCCTGCCCTATGGCAGCATTCCCTATCAGCAATATATCCGCCGCCCGGTGCCCTCGCTCGCCAGCTTCTTCCGTGGCGAAGGTTATTCCGCCATCGCCATGCATCCCTTCCAGGAATGGTTCTGGAACCGCAAGCAGGTCTATGCGAATTTCGGCTTCGAGGAATTCCGCTCCGAAGAGACGCTGCCGGCCATGGAAAAACGCGGCAACTTTGCCTCCGACGATGCGCTGATGGACGAGATCATGGCGACGGCCGAAAAGGCGCAGAACCCGCTCTTCCTCTTCGCCGTCACCCTTCAGGGACATGGTCCCTATGAGGCGACCCGTTACGCAAAAAACACGATTGGCGTCGAAGGCGACCTCTCCGCCTCGGCCTCGCAGGCGCTCGCCACCTATTCTCAAGGGGTGGCGGAAGCTGATGAAGCGCTGCTGAAACTGATGCGCTGGGCGAAGAAGCGCGACCGGGAAACCATTATCGTCCTCTTCGGCGATCACCTGCCGCCGCTCGGCCAGACCTTTGTCGAAAGCGGTTACATGCCGGGCATGGTGGCAAGCCGCCGCGCGCCGCTGGAGGTGATGAAAAAGGAACACGAGACACCGCTCGTCGTCTGGTCCTCAAAGAAGGGCGTGCGCAAGAATATCGGCACCATCAGCCCGGCGCTTTTGCCCTATCATGTGCTGAAGACGGCGGGCTTCTCCGATCCCTTCTATACCGGCATGCTCGGCGAGGTTCAGCAGGCCTTTTCCGTCGTCGACCGGCACATGCTGGTGACGGCCGACGGCAAGGCCCAGCCCGACTGGTCGATTGCCGCGAACGCCGTTCCCGAGGTGTTGCGCGATTACAGGATGCTGCAATTCGACATGATGTTCGGCCAGCAATATGGCCGCGAACGCTTCTTCCCCGGTTTCAACTGGCTGCACGAGGGGGCGCCATCGGTCTGATGGTTTTCGGCGAGGGACGCCTGAACCGCATGGCGGTGGAAATCGTTTGAATTCCACCGCCATGCGGGTTTATCTCGCAAAACGTTCAGGCCTCATCAGAACCGGAGACACACCGTGTCAGATATCTCCGACTATATCATTTCGCATTTCAAGCGCTCCTCCCGTGAAATCGGCGAGGTGGAACGGCGCATCCTGGAACTGTCGCACCAGAAGAAGCTGGTTTCGAGCGACACCAATGCGGAATTTTCCGCCGGGGCCAGTGTCGGTGACAGGCTGGCGGACAATATCGCCAAGGTCGGCGGCTCCTGGGGTTTCATTCTCAGCTTCTGTTTTTTCCTGATCTTCTGGGCCATCATCAACACCATCGTGCTGACCACCCGCGCTTTCGATCCCTACCCCTTCATCTTCCTCAATCTGCTTCTCTCCATGCTGGCAGCCATTCAGGCACCGATCATCATGATGTCGCAGAACCGCCAGGCCGCCCGCGACCGTTTCGAGGCCGCCAAGGACTACGAGGTGAACCTGAAGGCCGAGCTTGAGGTTCTGTCCCTGCATGAAAAGATCGACGTGAAGGTGCTGGCCGAACTGGCCGCACTCCGGCAGGACCTTGCAGCGCTTCACCGCCATGTCGCTCGCAAGGAAGACTGACGCCGAAAAAATTCATCCCCGCTTTTCCCCGCCCCGCGACCCGCTGTTAAAGTGAACGCAGTCCTGCCGGGTGGACGCCAGACGTGGCGAAAACCGAGGGACGGTTCTGAAAGGGACGGTGGCGCGTTCGTGACGACAGGACCATTTCGCAAAGCGCGGTGCACGGCCCTTTGCGAAATACGGCATGGTGAAAGACCCGGCTGCGCAACGCATCCGACCCACACCAACCTCAACCGAAGCGCAGCCGGGCAATCGCCCGACGCACGCTGCCCCATCCCCGACCGGCAGCGCCGGGCGGGATGAAGCTGTTGGGAGGTTTAGAGTATTTTCTGGAAAAGTCGACCGAAGTGCGTGGGGCTTACCCCCCTCTGCCCTGCCGGGCATCTCCCCCTCAAGGGGGGAGATCGGCAGGAGGTGCGAACATCACTTCATTCGCAAATATCGAGATGGGCGAAACCTGCCCGCAGATCGATCTCCCCCCTTGAGGGGGAGATGCCCGGCAGGGCAGAGGGGGGTAAGCCCCACGCTCCTCCGTCCACCATGAATCGCACAACCTCCCGAAACTTCACACCCAGTTACGAATCCGTCAGATTCTTACGCTACAGATTGACGCAGGCGTTTGTTGCATTGCACTCTTGCGGGCAAGGCTGACCGGGGAATCACTCCCCATCGTCAAAATGGCATCACGACCATTTCGCGGCGACGCCACGCCGGATGCGACATCCGGTCATCGCAATATTCTGTTCCGGGGTTTTTCATGCACCAGTTCGATCTGATTGTTGTCGGCAGCGGTCCGGCGGGTAGACGGGCCGCCATTCAGGCCGCCAAGCTCGAAAAGAGGGTTCTGGTCATTGAGAAGGGCAGCCGCGTTGGCGGCGTTTCGGTGCACACCGGCACCATTCCTTCCAAAACCCTGCGCGAAACCGCGCTCAACCTCACCGGCTGGCGCGAGCGCGGATTTTACGGCCGTGCCTATCGCGTCAAGCAGGAGATCGATGCGGAAGATCTGCGCCGTCGCCTCCTCATCACGCTGGATCACGAGGTGGAAGTGCTGGAACACCAGTTCGCCCGCAACCGCGTGCAGCACATTCGCGGCACGGCAAGCTTCATCGACGCCAACACCATGAAGGTGGTGAAGAGCGACGGCGAGATCATGACTGTCACCGCCACCTCCATCCTGCTGACCATCGGCACCCGCCCCTACAGGCCGCCGCATATTCCCTTCGATGGCGAAGCGGTGCTCGATTCGGACGAGATTCTGGAAATCAAGGAACTGCCGCGCTCCATGATCGTCGTTGGCGCCGGCGTCATCGGCATCGAATATGCCACCATCTTCAGCGCGCTCGACACGCAGGTAACTGTGGTGGAACCGCGCGAGACCATGCTGGAATTCATCGACAAGGAAATCGTCGAGGATTTCACCTATCAGCTGCGCGACCGCAACATGAAACTGATCTTCGGCCAGAAGGCGGAAAAGGTGGAACGCGACGAGAGCGGCAAATGCCTCGTCTCGCTCGGCAACGGTCGCGTGCTGAAGGCCGAGACCGTCCTCTTCGCCGCCGGTCGCGTCGGCGCCACCGATACGCTCAACCTTTCCGCCTGCGGGCTGGAGGCCGATAGCCGTGGCCGCCTGAAAGTCGATCCCGAGACCTTCCAGACGTCTGTGCCGAACATCTATGCCGCCGGCGATATCATCGGTTTCCCGAGCCTTGCCTCCACCTCCATGGAACAGGGCCGCATCGCCGCCCGCCACGCCGTTGGCGCCCCTGCCGGCGAACCGCCGCAATTCTTCCCCTATGGCATCTATGCCGTGCCTGAGATCTCCACCTGCGGCCTGACGGAAGAAGAAGTCATCGAACGCAACATTCCCTATGAATGCGGCATCGCCCATTTCCGCGAAACCTCGCGCGGCCACATCATGGGCCTCGACAGCGGGCTCTTGAAGATGATCTTCTCGCTGAAAACCCGCCGCCTGCTCGGCGTCCACATCGTCGGCGAAGGTGCGACCGAACTGGTGCATATCGGCCAGGCGGTGCTGAACCTGAAGGGCACGGTGGAATATTTCGTCGAGAATACCTTCAACTATCCCACACTTGCGGAAGCCTACAAGATTGCCGGGCTGGATGCTTGGAACCGGATGGGTGAGATCAAGAAGGATTGAGGCTTTGTCGCGGGTAAGGAGATAATCTGCAATGTTCGAAAACATCTCCTGCCGTCATGCCCGGGCCTGTCCCGAGCATCTGCAACGTCTCGGTTTATGAGACGTGATTAGATCCTTGGGACAAGCCCAAGGATGACGCCGCGTATCGAGCTAGAATGCCGGTCGTACGCATTGCTTAGACGACAGGTCACGCATACCCTCACCACCGGATACTATACCGCGCACTCACGCCGGGCCGGAAATGATCCGCATAGCCCTGATCAAGCGTGCCGCGCACAGTCAGGTGATCGCCAATCTTCTGCTCCACCGCCACGCCGCTGCTGAACTCATTGAAACTGTTTCGGCTCGCCCCCGTCAGCACAAAAGCCGTGCCGGTTTCCGAACGGGACAGGCGCAGCGACTGCGACACATCCAGCCCGTTCCATTGCTGCGCCGTGCCGTCATAACGGACGGTGAAATTGCGGTTCGCCTCGATATCCAGCTCCGGCGTGACGACACGTTTCTGCCGCGAGGTCATGGAGATACTGCTCGAACCCGTCAGCGCATTGAAAATGACGCCGACATCACGGGCCAGGGAAACGCCGGGCAACTGTTCGGCGAGCAGCGTGACATTGCCCCATAGCCGCACCGGCGTATCGACCAGCTGCCCACCCTTAGACGCGCTCATGCCCATTTCGAGGCCCGCCCGGATCGGCGTATCGACCGGCAGCTTCGCGCCGATGCGCGCCGTATAGGAACGGTCTGAATTCTTGACCGGCTTCCAGATCAGCCCGGCCTCATCAGCATAGGCCGCGGTGCCAGTGGCGGTGAAAAGAGACAACAGGAGGGTAAAACCCATTCTTGGCGACATATCTTGTCCCCTGGCAAATTAAGGGCGCGCCGGGAGAACCCGGCAGGCACGGTAAAAGCGTAAGGCCAACGGTTGGCAGTGACGAGGCCGCATCGAGCGGCGCTTCATGCCCGAACGGCCGCTGAATACGACCTGGGCAAATCATGCGGCGCAAAGTGCCAGATGAACGGGAGATGAACAAGAGCAGATGCAGCAAAAAATCATGCTGCACTGCATTGTGATCGGAACGAGGACGCGGGTAGCTCGGCCGCTACTCTTTTTCGACCGTAGGCGTGCACCGGGCGAGAATATCATCCACCACCACGGTCAAAGGTCTGGATGAATCGAGGACCGTTGCGTCAACGGGGATGTCTTCCTTCGTTGCATGGAGTTGCAGGACAAATTCGCGCTCCTGCGGGTTTCCGCCGAACTCGTCCGCGGGTCTCTCGATCAGCCGTTTTCGCAAGGTCTCGCTATCGAGATCGAGAACGAAGACCTCATCGAACACATCCATGAAACGCTGAAAATTTCTCGAGCCACCGCAAAAGAATGTGAGTGCGTGGCTGCGGTCGGCGGCGATCCGCCGAACCTTTTCGACATCCCAGATATGATGCCGATGCCGGAAAGGCATATCGGTCGCATCGCCCCGCAACAACGCGGGATCGAGCGGTTCGCCGGTTTCAGGGTCGCCCTTGTAGGCAAGCTCCCGGTCGCCGTGGATCACATGATGGCCACGCCGCTGAAGTTCTGTCGCAACCGAAGTCTTGCCGACCCCGGAGACACCCTCGACCAAGTAATTTCTCACACCCATGGCACTGCCGTTCGACATTCTTCGACTATGGTCCTTGAAGCCTGGCCCAGCATTATGGGTTTCGACTATAGTAACCAGGAATGACGCAACGATGTCGAAGGATTGAGAAACGGGCGATTGCGTAGCTGAACAAGCGGGGCGCCCAAACAAAAAGGCCGCAGCTTTCGCCGCGGCCCTTCCATTCAATCAGCTTTCGCCAACCAAGATTATTCAGCGTCGCCTTCAGCGGCCTTCTTCTTGGCAGGAGCCTTCTTCTTCGGAGCGGCTTCTTCGCCTTCAGCGGCGTCGTCAGCCTTGGCAGCAGCCTTTTTCTTGGCAGGCGCCTTCTTCTTGGTTTCCGTGGCTTCTTCGCCGTCGTCAGCCAGCAGCTCTTCCTTGGAAACGGTCTTGTCCGTTACCGAGATTTCGGTGAGCAGCTTGTCGATGACCTTTTCTTCGAAGATCGGAGCGCGCAGCGAAGCGGAAGCGCCTGGCGTGTTGCGGAAGAAATCGAGGATTTCCTTCTGCTGACCCGGGAACTGCTGCAGCTGCTGGAACAGCGCGCGCTGCATTTCTTCTTCGGTCACTTCGACGCCGGCCTTTTCGCCGATTTCGGAGAGAACGAGGCCGAGACGGACGCGGCGTTCAGCGAGCTTGCGATATTCTTCGCGGGCTTCTTCTTCGGTCGTGTCTTCGTCAGCAAAGGTCTTGCCCGACTGGGCGAGATCGGTGTTGATCTGGCGCCAGATGTTGTCGAACTCGGCATCGACGAGGCCAGCCGGCGTGTCGAACTTGTACATTTCGTCGAGCTGGTCGAGAATCTGACGCTTGACCTTCTGGCGGGTGACGTTGCCATACTGGCTCTCGATCTGACCCTTGACGATTTCCTTCAGCTTTTCAGCCGATTCGAGACCGAGCTTGGTCGCCAGTTCGTCGTTGATTTCAACGGCGGCAGCGGCAGCGACTTCCTTGACGGTGATGTCGAAGTTGGCTTCCTTGCCGGCAAGGTTCGCAGCCGGGTAATCGGCCGGGAACGTCACGGTGATGGTCTTTTCGTCGCCGGCCTTGACGCCAACGAGCTGGTCTTCGAAGCCGGGGATGAAGCGGCCCGAACCGAGAACCAGTTCAGCGTCTTCAGCAGCGCCGCCATCGAAGGCTTCGCCGTCAACCTTGCCGAGATAGTTCATCGTGACGCGGTCGCCTTCAGCGGCCTTGCCCTTCTTGGCTTCAAAAGTGCGGGCGCTTTCAGCGATCTTGAGGATCTGCTCGTTGATTTCGTCTTCGGAGACTTCAACAACTTCGCGGGTAACCTTGATGCCGTCATTGGCCTTCAGTTCGATGGCCGGAATGATTTCGTAGGCAACGGTGAATTCGAAATCGGATTCGGCCGACAGGATCTTTTCGGCTTCCTGCTCGTCTTCGGTCATCGAGATGGCCGGCTGCGTTGCGGACTTTTCGCCACGGCTGGAGAGGATTTCGGTCGGCTTTTCACGAACCAGCTCGTTGACGAGATCGGCCATGATGGACTTGCCGTACATCTTCTTCAGGTGGCCAACCGGCACCTTGCCGGGACGGAAACCGTTGATGCGAACCTTGTCCTTGGCGTCAACCAGGCGCTCGTCCAGACGGGCCTTCATGTCGGCGGCCGGAATAACGACCTTGAGTTCGCGCTTCAGCCCTTCAGCGAGCGTTTCGATAACCTGCATTTTCTCAAACCTTCACATCATGGCGGCGGTGCTCAGACAGCCGTTGGTTTACTTTCGAGCACTGCACTGGAACAATGTCCCGGCCGTGGCTTCTGTTATTTCGTTGCACAAGCGCCTGCCGGACACCTTCGCGCCCGCGCCTGAGACAGCTTGAGGGACACCCCAAAAGCCCTCGCATCTTATAAAGATGCACTCTGGCGCAAGCGTGGCGCAGCCATGCCTTGCTTGTGGTGCGGGTAGAGAGACTCGAACTCCCACGCCGAAGCGTTGGTACCTAAAACCAATGCGTCTACCAATTCCGCCATACCCGCACGTTGGGCGGCGGTATGTCACAATGTTCTGAAAGGGTCAAGCGCGCCTTATCGCCGCCTTTCGTTTCCTCCGGACTTTTCTCACCCGCAGCACCGTCGGCGGGCGCCGCTTATTCGCCACCCTGACGGGCGACAGCGCGCGACAGCCGGGCAGAGGCAATCTTTGGGCGGAAAACGGCAAGCCGCACCCCATCCTCCCCCGCCTTCCCGACCCGGGCCGCCCGGCGCATCGCATGCCGGCAGGCGGAAAAAAGCAGACAATATTTATGCAGCTGCATTGACATTATATATAGCGCCCGCCGCAGCCGGATTGCAGGCCCTTGCTCCAAATCAGCGATGGAGGGTTTCTGCCCCCTTGCCCCGGCATTATCCGGTCATACCGCACGCTCTCGCACGACCACCCACCAGACGATCACCCAAAGCTCATAAAATGGTCACAAATTATGCACGAATCGTCGCAATCGGCCTGATTTACCGGCTTGCATTGCAATGAGCGCATAGGTGACATCTTGCTTTGTCTGTTTTTGTTTTGATTAAACCGATTATATTCATGGCCATACAGAGATCGAGTTCAGCCCCGGACCAAAGCCTCCCAAGACTGGCCGTTGAGACTGAACAGCACGAAGAGGAAGATGAAAATGAACATTGCACGCTCGCTCACCAACTGGCGCAAGTATCGTCAGACCGTAACCGAACTCGGCCGCATGACCGACCGCGAACTGAGCGACCTCGGCATCGGCCGTCAGGACATCCGCCGCGTCGCCAAGACCGCCGTCGGCTTCTGATTATACGCCCGCCGCTCCTTGCGGCGGATGCGAGACGACCTACTCAAAAGGCCTGAGGCTCCCGCCTCCGGCCTTTTTTCGTTTTGGGCGGCTCTCCGGGGCGAACCGGCATTGCCACAGCCGCCCGCAGGGTCGGCGGATGAAAAATGCATCGATGGCCGACCCCATTTACGCAACGGCCGGATAGCGCGCGCCCTTCCCGATGCGTCTTTTTACACCGGCAAGCCCCTTTTGCGCCGCCAAAGGCTGCCAAACCCGTCAAAACCGCCTGAAACACAGGCATTTCCGCTCATATTTTGCTCAGATGATATTCAAAGCCGCAAATTTAGCCGACATAGTGCACAAATGCATGGCAGTAGCCTAAAATCTGCACTGCACAACATGGCTCAATGTCTATATATAAACCTCAACAGCCGAGAGCACAGAGAAACGCTGAGCCGGCCGACGAAATCAACAGAGATAGATTGAGGAAACGACCATGAACCCTATCCGCATCGCAAAGAACTGGATCTCCTACCGCCGCACGATCAACGAACTCGGCAGCCTGTCCAACCAGGCCCTGAGCGACATCGGCCTGACCCGTTACGACATCCGTAACGTTGCTTCCCGTTCGTTCCGCTAAGGCGTAAACGATCGTCCCGCTGCCCGACCTCCAGGGCGCGACGATTGAGCGACAGGTTTTAAGAAAACGGCGCCTCGGGCGCCGTTTTTGATTCTGGGTGTTCGGCTTGAGTTCGGCCTTCAACATCGCCCAGCATTGAGAATCACGAGGAAGGCCGGGCATCGCGGCACACTTCTTCTCCCCGCCGGGGAGAAGGTGGCCCGAAGGGTCGGATGAGGGGGCAACGTTGCCGTATCCCTCTACCCTCGCCCCCTCATCCCGCTGCCGCGGACTTCTCCCCGACGGGGAGAAGAAACAAGTGGCGCGCGCTCACTCCCCAAAAAACACTTGCCTGCTTTTTAGCCCTGCAGCGAAATTGGTAGCCTGACCATCTTCATATCCCTTCCCCGCAAAAACATTTGGCTGCCCAGGCCATGCATGCTAGTGCATCCCGCAACAATGCCGCGTCCCCAAGGGACCCGCGCGGAACCATCACTCGAATGACAGCCGCCGGACGGGAGCTTTGCCCCGCGCGCGGTTCATGGACGCCAGCATGCAAGACAAGACCCATTCTCCCATTCACGTCGTGGGCGGCGGACTGGCCGGCTCGGAAGCCGCATGGCAGATTGCTGAGAGCGGCGTGCCTGTCATCCTGCACGAAATGCGCGGCGTGCGCGGCACAGATGCGCATAAGGGCGATACGCTGGCGGAACTGGTCTGTTCCAACTCCTTCCGCTCCGACGACGCGACGGCCAATGCGGTCGGTGTCATCCATGCGGAAATGCGGCTTGCCGGCTCTCTCATCATGGCCTGCGCCGATAAACATCAGGTGCCGGCCGGCGGCGCGCTCGCCGTCGACCGCGACGGGTTTTCGCAGGCCGTGACGGATATGCTTGAAAATCACCCGCTGGTGACAATTGTCCGCGAAGAAGTAACAGGCCTGCCGCCAAAGGAATGGGGCAGCACCATCATCGCCACCGGCCCGCTCACCTCGCCGGATCTGGCGGCAGCAGTTCAGGCCGAGACGGGCGAAGATGCGCTGGCATTCTTTGATGCCATCGCGCCCATCGTGCACCGCGACAGCATCAACATGGATATCTGCTGGTACCAGTCACGTTACGACAAGGTCGGCCCCGGCGGCACGGGCAAGGATTACATCAACTGCCCGATGGACGAAGAGCAATATAACGCCTTTATCGATGCGCTCATTGCCGGTGATACGGTCGGTTTCAAGGAATGGGAGGGCACCCCCTATTTCGACGGCTGCCTGCCGATCGAGATCATGGCGGAGCGCGGCCGCCAGACGCTGCGCCACGGCCCGATGAAGCCGATGGGCCTGACCAATGCCCATAACCCGACCGTCAAGGCCTATGCCGTCGTCCAGCTGCGGCAGGACAATGCGCTCGGCACGCTCTATAATATGGTCGGTTTCCAGACGAAGCTGAAATATGGCGTGCAGGCGGATGTGTTCCGCATGATTCCCGGTCTCGAAAATGCGGAATTCGCCCGCCTCGGCGGCCTGCACCGCAACACCTATATCGATTCCCCCATCCTGCTGGACCGCTCGCTAAGGCTGAAATCGCGGCCGGACCTGCGTTTCGCCGGCCAGATCACCGGCTGCGAAGGGTATGTGGAAAGCGCCTCCGTCGGGCTTCTCGCCGGTCGCTTCGCAGCGGCCGAACAAAAGGGCGAAACCCCGAGCCTGCCGCCGGCCACCACGGCGCTTGGCTCGCTGCTCAACCACATCACCGGCGGCCACCTCTCTTCCGATGATGAGCCGGGCAAGCGTTCCTACCAGCCGATGAACATCAATTTCGGCCTGTTCCCGGAACTGGAGCCGGGCTCCATCGTCAAGCCTGATGGCGTGAAACGTTTTCGCGGCAAGGACAAGACCATCATGAAGCGCCAGCTCATCGCAGCGCGGGCGCTGAAGCATTGTGCCGCTTGGCTTGGTGTGGAACACGTCGCAACGGAACAAGAGAGCGACGCAACGCCATAGGCCTGCCCCGCATCTATCGGCCAGAATAAAGGGGCATGTGTCCGCACACGCCCCTTTTCCATTCCGGGTCACCGGATTTTGCCTTGCCCGGCCAGTCGCGCTCGGGCAAAACCTTTTTATTTCGACATTAAAAGACTGAGGAGATCGAATATGGACGTTCGCGCCGCCGTTGCCATTCAGGCAGGAAAACCGCTCGAGGTCATGACCGTTCAGCTTGAAGGTCCCCGCGCCGGCGAAGTGCTGATCGAGGTGAAGGCCACCGGCATCTGCCACACCGACGATTTCACCCTCTCCGGCGCCGATCCGGAAGGCCTGTTTCCGGCGATCCTCGGCCATGAAGGCGCCGGTATCGTCGTTGATGTCGGCCCCGGCGTTACTTCGGTCAAGAAGGGCGATCACGTCATTCCGCTCTACACGCCGGAATGCCGCGAGTGCTATTCCTGCACATCGCGCAAGACCAATCTCTGCACCTCCATCCGCGCCACGCAGGGCCAGGGCGTGATGCCTGACGGCACCTCGCGCTTCTCCATCGGCAAGGACAAGATCCATCACTATATGGGCTGCTCGACTTTCTCGAACTATACGGTTCTGCCCGAGATCGCGCTGGCCAAGATCAATCCCGACGCGCCCTTCGATAAGGTCTGCTACATCGGCTGCGGCGTGACGACCGGCATCGGCGCCGTCATCAACACCGCTAAGGTCGAGATCGGCTCCACCGCAATCGTCTTCGGTCTCGGCGGCATCGGCCTCAACGTGCTTCAGGGCCTGCGCCTTGCCGGCGCGGATATGATCATCGGTGTCGATATCAACAACGATCGTAAGGCCTGGGGCGAGAAGTTCGGCATGACCCACTTCGTCAACCCGAAGGAAGTCGGCGACGACATCGTGCCCTATCTGGTCAACATGACGAAGCGTAATGGCGACCTGATCGGCGGCGCGGACTATACGTTCGACTGCACGGGCAATACCAAGGTCATGCGCCAGGCGCTGGAAGCCTCACATCGCGGCTGGGGCAAATCCGTCATCATCGGCGTTGCGGGTGCGGGCCAGGAAATATCCACGCGTCCGTTCCAGCTCGTCACCGGCCGCAACTGGATGGGCACCGCCTTTGGCGGCGCGCGCGGCCGCACGGATGTGCCGAAGATCGTCGACTGGTACATGGAAGGCAAGATCCAGATCGACCCGATGATCACCCACACCATGCCGCTCGAAGACATCAACAAGGGCTTTGAGCTGATGCACAAGGGTGAATCGATCCGCGGCGTCGTGGTTTATTGATTCCAGGCGAAGGCGGGCGCGCTTGACGGTGCGCCCGCCATTCGTGCAAATGTGATTGCCAAGAGCCTGCTGCAGCCATGGCGATTAACGGCACGGTAAATCTATCGTCGTAAGCCGATACTGCGCGGTGGAGTTGAAAACCTCTCCCCGGCCAGAGCAAGGCCAGACAGCGGAGAGCGACCCGTGAAAATCGTACCGATCGACAACGGAAACCGCGCCGCCGCCGTTGGCCTTCTGGCGAAAGGTTTTCCGGAAAAAAGCGAGGCCTTCTGGGCTCGAGGCCTGTCGCTTATCGGTGAACATCACGAGCGGCGTCATCTCGGCCCCATCGGCCAATTGCTGATGAAGGGCGGCGATGCCGCAGGCGTGCTGCTGACAATCAGAAGCCGTCTGCCCGACACCAACAGAGTTATCGTCAATCTCTCAAGCTGGTATGTCGAGCCGTCCTGCCGCTGGTTCGCGCCGCGCATGTTACAGATGGCGTCGTCGGACGAAAACGAACTCTTCACCGATCTCACCCCCTCGCCCGAAGCCCGCGAGCTGAACGAGCGGCTGGGGTTTCACACGGTGACAAATTGCACATTGTTTTATCCGCTGCCGCTCACGACTTTTCGCCCGACAGGCGGACGGCTTCATCCGTTCACACAGACAACGGCGAAAACTCTCTCTTCAGAAACACGCGACATGCTGGAAGACCACGCCCGTCTGGGCTGCATCGTGGCCATTCTGGAAGCGGAAGGCCGTCCCTATCCTCTGGTTTTCCTGAAAACCATAACCAAAAAACTCCCCTCCGCCCGCCTGATCTATTGCGAGGACCGGCACATCGCGCAAAGCCACCTGCCCGCCATTGCCCGCCACCTGGTGGGTAAAGGCCGGCTCGCGCTCACCATGGCGGCTTGCGAGGAGGACCGAAAGGCGGCCGGCTTTGCCGCACATAAAATTGCACCAATACAAGTAAAAGGAGCATGGAACCCACAGTTTATTAACGAAACATACTCAGAGTTGGTGTTATTGCCACCTTAGGTATTCTAGTGAAACCTTCGTGACCTGATGGAATCCTGGCCTTTACAGGCAAAGCGTCGTTCCGGGGCGGGTCCATGGTTTCAAACGGGAAATTGGAGAACAAGCATGCTCGCGGCGAAAGAAAATGAAATCGACGTTGCCGACACGATTTATTCCTACCTGGCTGACCGTTTTCCCGCCTATGCCCCCTTTTCCGCCGATACGCTGCTTCTCGAAGGCGGCGCGATCGATTCGCTCGGCTTTCTCGAGTTGATGGTCTTCCTCGGCGAGAGTTTCGGCATCATTCTCGATGACGAGCATTTCCAGCCCGAAAATCTCGGCACGCCGGCCGATCTCGTCGCCTTCGTCCTCAGGGAACGGAGGAGATGACACCCCATTTCCTGCTGCACCACCTGCTTACCGCCCGCGCGGCAAGCGACGACCAGGCCCTCGTCCACAAGGACCGATCGCTGAATTATCGCGACTTTGCCACAACGGCGGCCCGTTGCGCAGCGGCATTGCAGGAAGCCGGCGCGCAACGCGGTGACCGCGTCGTTATCTATCTGCCGCGCGGCATCGCGGAATGCTGGTCGATCTTCGGTGTGAGCATGGCGTCAGGCGTCTTCGTGCCGGTGAACGCATTGCTGAAAGCGCAGCAGATTCGCCATATCGTCAAGGATTGCGGCGCAAAAATCGTCATCAGCGACGCCGCGATGATGGAAGAGCTGAAAGCGGCACTGGAAGACCTTCCCGAGGTCACGGTCCTGCTGGCGGAAGAGATTGAGGCACGCGCCGAAACACTCGCCCGCCCCTCAGCGGCAATCGGCGAAGACCTGGCCGCCATTCTTTATACATCCGGCTCCACCGGCTCGCCCAAGGGCGTGATGCTGTCTCACCGCAATCTTCTGGCCGGCGCGCGCATCGTGCGCACCTATCTGGCAATCACCGGCAAGGACCGCATTCTCTCCCTCCTGCCCTTCAGCTTCGATTATGGCCTGAACCAGTTGCTGACGGCGGTGGAACAGGGTGCGGCCACGATCATCTCCACCTTCCGGCTGGGCGACGAGATTATCCGCGATCTGCGCGACCATGCCATCACGGGTCTCGCCGGCGTGCCGACGATCTGGGCGATCCTGACGAAAGCCGCCCCGTCGCTGACAAAGACGCCTCTGCCGCATCTGCGCTACATCACCAATTCCGGCGGACGCGTGCCGCAGGAAACCGTCAAGGCCTTGCGCGAGAAGTTGCCGGATACGAAAATCTACCTGATGTATGGCCTCACGGAAGCCTTCCGCTCCACCTTCCTGCCGCCCGATGAAATCGACCGCCGCCCAACTTCCATCGGCAAGGCCATTCCCGAATGTGAAATCTTCATCGTCACCGATAAGGGACAGAGGGCGAAGCCGGGTGAACCCGGCATTCTCGTGCATCGCGGCCCAACCGTCTCGCTGGGTTACTGGAACCGGCCGGAGGATACGGCAAAGGTGCTGCGCCCTCACCCCTTCATTCCGGCGGCGCTGGGCGGCGAGACCGTATGTTATTCCGGCGATCTGGCGGTGGAGGACGAGGACGGTTTCTTCAGCTTCGTCGCCCGCAACGATGCGATGATCAAATCGTCGGGCTATCGCATCAGCCCGACCGAGGTGGAGGAAAGCCTGATGTCGACGGGGCTTTTCCGTGAGGTCGCCGTCATCGGCCTGCCGGACCCCTTCGCGGGCGAAAAGGTCCATGCCGTGGCGACTGCCGCCAACCAGAATATCGACGTTTCGGCAGCGCTGAAGAAGGCCGCCGAAATGCTCGCCCCCTTCATGATCCCGCGCGCCATCGAACTGGTGGAACGACTGCCGGTCACGGCCAATGGCAAGGTGGATTACCGCGCGCTGGTGCGCGAACGGACGGACAATGGCGCCAACGGATAAACCCCAGACCCACGGCCCGACCTTTGCAGCCGCGTCATTCGACATAAGCGAGAACGATCTGATGATCGGCGGACTTTCCGTGCGCGATATTGTCGCCGGGACCGGAACGCCGTGCTTCCTTTATGACGCCGCCGGCATGCGCCGCGCCTATCGCGATCTCGAAACCGCGCTGGGCGGTTTTGCCGATATCTATTATTCGGTGAAGGCCAATCCCCTGCCCGCCATCGTCTCGCTTTTCCGGCAGGAAGGTGCGGGTGCGGAAATCGCTTCCGTCGGCGAATATCGCGCCGCCATTAAGGCTGGTGTCGCAGCGGAAAACATCATCTTCGCCGGCCCCGGCAAAGGCATGGCCGAACTGCGCGAAGTGATCGAGAGCGGTATCGGCGAAATCCACATCGAAAGCGCCGAGGAAATCGGCCGCATCGAGGCGATTGGCAAGCCGGTCAAAGCCTCGATCCGCATCAATCCGGTGCCGGATGCACAGGCCGGCGCGATGCGTATGGGCGGCAAGGCCACCGCCTTCGGTTTTGACGAAGAAGAACTCGAGAACGTCCTGCCGCTCTTCAAGGACGCCCGATATATCGATCTCGTCGGCGTCCATATTTACGGCGGCACGCAGATTCTCGATGCCGACATGCTTGTCTCCCAGTGGCGACACGGCATTTCCGTTGCCGCGCGCATGGCCGAGATGCTCGGCAAGCCGCTCGAAACCATCGATCTCGGCGGCGGTCTCGGCATCCCCTATTTCGCCGGGGAGACACCGCTTGATCTCGCGAAGGTGGCCGCTGCCATTCCCGATCTCAAAGCGCTTCTTAACGAGCACCCGCTGATCGCCGAAGCCCATATCATCATCGAACCCGGCCGCTTCCTCGCCGGTCCCGGCGGCCTCTATGTGGCGGAAGTCAATTCCGTAAAGACCTCGCGCGGTACCACCTTCGTGGTGGTGGATGGCGGCATGCACCACCACCTCGCCGCCTCCGGCAATCTCGGCCAGATCGTCAAGCGCAACTATCCCATTGTCGCACCTGCCATGATGCAGGCGGAGCATGAGGAAACGGCAACCATCGTCGGCCCGCTCTGCACGCCGCTCGATACGCTTGCCCGCAATGCGGCCCTGCCGAAGCTGAAAGCCGGCGACCTCATCGCCATCCTGCACTCGGGCGCTTATGGCGCCAGCGCCAGCCCCGTGGGCTTTCTCAGCCACCCGGCGGCGAAGGAAGTGCTGGTTGAGGATGGGACGTTTGAGGTGATCGGGCGATAATCACCCCCGCAGCAACCTGTCACCCACCGCGAATTTCGATTTCAGCAGACACTCGTCATACTCTGCCTCACCTACGGAATCGAACACGATGCCGCCGCCGACATTGAAGACCGCACGGCCGTCGTCAAACAGGCTGAGCGTGCGGATCGCC
Organism: Agrobacterium sp. ST15.13.013; assembly: GCF_027956525.1. Classification (NCBI taxonomy): domain Bacteria; kingdom Pseudomonadati; phylum Pseudomonadota; class Alphaproteobacteria; order Hyphomicrobiales; family Rhizobiaceae; genus Agrobacterium; species Agrobacterium sp. ST15.13.013. Next base: position 119,646 of record NZ_JAQKGP010000011.1, on the reverse strand, counting down.
ACGGAGAATCGCATCTCACCATCTGGAGACATGAAGCCAATTGCGCCGCAATAGGCGTCGCGCGGGGTCGCCTCCAGCTCGCGCAGGATTTTCATCGCCCACATTTTCGGTGCGCCGGTAACGGAGCCGCAGGGAAACAGGGCGGCGAAGATATCTTCCACCGTCACGTCGGGCAGAAGTTTCGCCCTGACATGGCTGACCATCTGGTGCACGGTCGGATAGGTCTCGATATCGAACAGCCGCGGCACATCAAGGCTGCCGACTTCGGTAATGCGGGAAATATCGTTGCGCAGCAGATCGACGATCATGCGGTTTTCGGCGAGCGTCTTTTCGTCGCCAAGCATTGCGGCGATGATCGCCCGGTCTTCTTCCGCATCGGCCCCGCGCGGCGTCGTTCCCTTCATCGGATGGGTTTCGATGAAACCTTCCGCATCGACCGAGAAGAACAGTTCCGGAGACCGCGACAGGATGACCGGGCCGCCGAGATCGACCAGCGCGCCATATTTCACCGGCTGCCGTTCGATCAACGACCAGAAGGCCGTCAGCGGATCGCCGCTCCAGCGGGCGTGAACGGGCATGGTCAGATTGCCCTGGTAACAATCACCGCGGCGCAGATGCTCATGCAGCTTCTCGAAACGCTGCCGATATTCGGGAAGCGTCCAGGCCGCTACCGGTTCGGTCAGAAAGGCGTCCGCATCTGGCACCGCGTCGGGTCGCGCAAAGCGGCCTTCATCCGGCTGCGAGCCGGAGAAGACGCCGAAGTTCAGAAACGGCACGTTGCGGGGCTCGGCGGCAAAAGACGCAAGCTTCGGCTCGAACAGGAAACCAGCCTCGTAGGACATATAGCCGGCAAGGTATTTCCCTGCGCGCCGCAACGCCTCCATGCGCTCCAGCGCGGCAAAAAACGCCGCCGGTTCATCCGCGACGATGATCTCTTCCGGCTCGGTGAAGGCTGTCACCGTGCCGGACGTATCATCCCGGAAAAGAACGTAAGGCGCGTGTGCCAAGGAAAAATCCGTAGAATGAAGGTTTGGGGCGTTCAAAGCGGTGGATGGAAACCTCTCCTCCGTCATCCTCGGTCCCCGGATCAAGCCCGAGGATGACGTCGAGTGTCGGGGAGGCTCTGCAACCTAAACCGGGTCTATATCGCCCCGCGCCCACATTTCGATGGTTTCCGCATAAAAATCGGCGAAACGGCCTTCCTCGATAGACTTGCGGATACCCTGCATCAGCTCCTGATAATAGGCAAGATTGTGCCAGGAGAGCAGCATGCCGCCCAGCGCCTCGTTGGCGCGGGTGAGATGGTGCAGATAGGCGCGGGAATAATCGCGCGAGGCCGGGCAGTTGGACTGTTCGTCCAGCGGGCGCATATCTTCGGCGTGGCGGGCATTGCGGATATTGACGCGGCCACGGCGGGTAAAGGCCAGTCCATGACGGCCGGAGCGGGTCGGCATCACGCAGTCGAACATGTCGATGCCGCGCGCGACGGACTTGAGAATATCGTCAGGCGTGCCGACACCCATCAGGTAACGCGGCTTTTCGGTGGGCAGCACCGGCAGGGTGATATCGAGCATGCCGAGCATCACATCCTGCGGCTCGCCGACGGCAAGGCCACCGACGGCGTAACCCTTGAGATCGAGCTCTTTCAGCCCTTCGGCGGAACGAATGCGCAGGTCCGGCTGATCGCCCCCCTGCACGATGCCGAACATGGCCTTGCCGGGCTGCTCGCCAAAGGCGACGCGGCAGCGTTCCGCCCAACGCAGCGACATTTCCATGGCGCGCTCGATTTCCTTGCGTTCGGCGGGCAGCGCGATGCATTCGTCAAGCTGCATCTGAATGTCGGAATCGAGCATGCCCTGAATTTCGATGGAGCGTTCCGGCGACATGTGGTGCAGCGAACCGTCAACATGGCTCTTGAAGGTCACCCCCTGCTCATCAAGCTTGCGAAGGCCGGAAAGCGACATCACCTGAAAACCGCCGCTATCGGTGAGGATCGGATGCGGCCAGCGGATCAGCTCATGCAGGCCACCGAGGCGCGCAACACGCTCCGGGCCCGGCCGCAGCATCAGGTGATAGGTATTGCCGAGAATGATATCGGCCCCCAGCTCGCGCACCTGATCGAGATACATGGCCTTGACGGTGCCGACGGTGCCGACCGGCATGAAGGCGGGCGTGCGGATGACGCCGCGCGGCATGGCGACTTCGCCGAGGCGCGCGCCGCCGCTCGTGGCTTTCAGGGTGAAAGTGAATTTGTCGTGCATCAGTTTTTCCGGAACAACAGGCTGGAATCGCCATAGGAATAGAAGCGGTATCCGGTTTCGATGGCGTGCTTATATGCGTCACGCATCGTTTCGAGACCGCAGAAAGCCGAAACGAGCATGAACAGCGTCGATTTCGGCAGGTGGAAATTGGTCATGAGCATATCGACCGCGCGGAAGCGGTATCCGGGCGTGATGAAGATGCCGGTGGCGTCGGACCATGGGTGGATGGCGCCATCTTCCGTCGCCGCGCTTTCGATCAGCCTCAGCGACGTCGTGCCGACGCAGACGATACGTCCGCCGCGCGCCTTCACCGCATTCAGCCGGTCAGCGGTTTCCTGCGAGACGTGGCCGATCTCGAAATGCATCTTGTGGTCATCGGTATCGTCGGCCTTGACCGGCAGGAAGGTGCCTGCCCCCACGTGAAGCGTCACGAAATGCCGCTCGATACCGGCCTTGTCGAGCGCCGCAAACAGCTCGGGCGTGAAATGCAGGCCGGCGGTGGGGGCGGCAACGGCGCCTTTCTCGCGGGCGTAGATGGTCTGGTAGTCCGTCTGGTCCTGCGCATCTTCCGGTCGCTTGGCGGCGATGTAAGGCGGCAGCGGAATATGGCCGACGGAGGCTATCGCCTCGTCCAGCACCGGGCCGGAGACGTCGAACAGCAGCGTGATTTCGCCGTCCTCGCCCTTTTCCTCGACGGTGGCTTCCAGATGGTCAAGGCCGCACGCATTGTCGCGTTCGTAACCGAAGCGGATGCGATCTCCCTGCCTGATGCGCTTGCCGGGACGGGCAAAGGCCTTCCAGCGGGATTGATCGGCGCGCATGTGCAGCGTGGCCGAAACCGCCGTCTCCGGCGCGCCTTCGCGCAGGCGCACGCCTTCCAGCTGGGCAGGAATGACGCGGGTGTCGTTGAAGACAAGCGCATCGCCGGGTCGCAGGAAGGACGGAAGGTCGAAGACGCGATGGTCTTCCATGCGATTTTCATTCGGATCGACCACCAGCAGGCGCGCACTGTCGCGCGGGTTTGCCGGGCGAAGGGCGATATTCTCCTCGGGCAGATCGAAATCGAACAGGTCTACGCGCATTGCAAGGGCTCTCGAAAATATCAAAACCCGCCTCGCAGCAGACTGCCGGCGGGTCGTTGTTGGTAAAGAGGCTCCCTCCCCTCGACGTCATCTTCGGGCTTGACCCGAAGATCCATGACACTTGCGGGAATGGATCCTCGGGTCAAGCCCGAGGATGACGCGGAGTGCGAGGCACGCCGTCAGCATAGATCCGCCCGCCCTGCCCTTGGCAAGGCGGGCGAAATTTATCCTCAAGCCGCAGAAGCGAGCTTCATCGAAACGATCGAATCGGGATCCTTCACCGGCTCGCCGCGCTTGACCTTGTCGATGGCTTCCATGCCTTCGATGACCTGGCCCCAGACGGTGTACTGCTTGTTGAGCCACGGGGAATCGGTAAAGCAGATGAAGAACTGCGAGTTGGCGGAGTTCGGGCTCTGCGAACGGGCCATGGAGCAGGTGCCGCGCACATGCGGAATGGCGGAGAATTCTGCCTTCAGGTCTTCCTTGTCGGAACCGCCCATGCCGGCGCGGGCCGGGTTGAAGCTTTCGGAACCCTTCTTGCCGAACTTCACGTCACCCGTCTGGGCCATGAAGTCTTCGATGACGCGGTGGAAAACGACGCCGTCATAGGCGCCTTCCGATACCAGTTCCTTGATGCGGGCGACGTGGCCCGGCGCAACTTCAGGCAGCAGCTGGATCACGACCTTGCCGGTCGTGGTTTCCATGATGATGGTGTTTTCCGGATCCTTGATCTCGGCCATGTTATTCTCCTCTATTCGGGCTCTATTGCCCTACCTTACTTCTTGCCGACGGTGACCTTGATCATCCGGTCGGGGTTGGAAACTTCGCCGTTGCCGCCCTGCCCGCGCTTGATCTTGTCCACGGCTTCCATGCCGGACACGACCTTGCCGACCACGGTATATTGACCGTTCAGGAACGGGCCGTCGGCAAACATGATGAAGAACTGCGAATTGGCGGAGTTCGGATCCTGCGAGCGGGCCATGCCGACCACGCCGCGCGTGAACGGAACCTTGGAGAATTCGGCCGGAATATCCGGCAGGTCGGAACCGCCCGTACCCGCGCGCTGGGCGCTGAAGCCCTTTTCCATGTTGCCGTATTGCACGTCGCCGGTCTGCGCCATGAAGCCGTCGATGACGCGGTGGAAGGCGACATTGTCATAAGCGCCCTTCTTGGCCAGCGCCTCGATCTGCGCAACGTGCTTGGGCGCAACTTCCGGCATCAGCTCGATGACGACAGGACCGTCCTTCAGCTGCACGGTCAAGAGTTCGGCTGCAGAAGCAAGGGTGCTGGCGGCAAGTGCGCCTGCAAACATGGCGCCGGCAAAGGCAAATCGAACGAGTTTCATCGGATTGGCTCCAGAATGTAAGGCTGAAGTCAGCGCTTCAGCTTGGCGTTGAGGGCTTCAAGCACGGCTTTCGGCACGAAAGCCTCGACATTGCCGCCCATGGCGGCGATTTGCCGGACCAATGTGGCTGTAATGGGTCGCGACGATGTGCCGGCGGGCAGGAATACGGTCTGGATATCCGGCGCCATCTGGCGGTTCATGCCGGCCATCTGCATTTCATAATCGAGATCGGTGCCGTCGCGCAGGCCGCGCAGCAGAAGGCGTGCGCCGTGCTTTCGGGCGGCATCGACGACCAGATTATCGAAGGAGACGACTTCCATGCGCGCCGCTTCACCCGGCAGATGTTCGGCAAGCGCCTGCTTTATCAGCCCTGCCCGTTCCTCGAAGCTGAACAGCGGCGCCTTTCCGGGATGAATGCCGACGGCCACGATGACTTTCGACGCCACGTTCAGCGCCTGGAGAAGCACATCCAGATGTCCGTTGGTCATCGGATCGAAGGATCCTGGATAAAAGGCAATCGTCATATCGCTCTCAGGTGGTGGGCGCGTCTCGACGCTTCGACATATGTGCCGCCTTTTGTCATGGAGAGGCACGCCGCGCAAGACTTTATAACCATCCCTCACACGCACGGCTGTGGCGTGAACCCCGGATGAATGGGCCGTTCAGTGCTGTTTCACAGCTATTTTGTTTAAATGCACAGCATCGGGAAACCGAAACGCCCCTCACCCGTTAATCACCCGGAGAATTGAAAATGCTGGCCTTCATGATCGTCCTTTCGGTCATCGCATCATTCGCAGCCGAGTATGTTTTTCTCGAATGACGCCCTTCGCCAGATTCCTGAACGCCAGATGAACGAGCCATTCAAGGAAGTTTCACCGGGGCGATGCTAATCGATTTTTACGGTTAACGCGGAACATGTTGAAACATGGTGCGTTAAGACAGAACCAAAGGAACGGACAGATGTTTGTAAGAGAAAAACAGTCTACTTCGGCGAAAATCAGCGTCATCAGCACCGCCTGGACAGTACTGGTTATCGCAATGGTAGCAACGACGTTTAGCCTTTATGAGCAGAAGCCTGAAGCCCAGGGACCGGACTACCCGCAGCTGACCGCCCGTTATCAGTATATGAATTATTACTGAGTAACGGAGAGAATTTTCTCAAATCTCCCGGAGACGATATCATGTTTACATTTCTGACGATGCTTCTGGCCCTGATCAGCGTAATGTTCGTGACGTCGATGATCTCCGTGGTCGCCGAGATGCGACGCGAGGATGAGGAATTCAAGGCGACGATCCGCCGAAACCGCGCCTTCTGAGCGCGGCAGACCGGCCTCAGCGCTTTTTAAAATGATTCTTCGTAACCGCCTGGACCCTCCGGGCGGTTTTATTTTGCCGCCTCACGGGGCGATACGGAGAAGATGACGGCCGAAAAACCGGCCTCCAATCACATAAGCGTTTTCAAAACCCCGTTTTTCCAAGGCAAATTCCCTTCAATTTCCCTTTGGATTGATTTAAGGAACGCCGATACGTTGCGGGCCGGAAGGCTGGCGACCGCAATGACGTTCCTGTGAGGTTTGCATAACGATGCTCGATTCCCTGAGAAATGCTTCTCGAACCATGGCAGCCAAGCTGCTGCTTCTCCTGCTTGTTGTTTCGTTCGGCGTCTGGGGCGTTTCCGCATCGCTTGTCACCTCCAATTCCCATGCCGTCATGACGGTGGGTGACCAGACGGTGAGCCCGCAGGAATTCCGCCTTGCCTATCAGCGCCAGATTTCCGATCTCAGCCGTCAATTCGGAACAAGGCTGACGACCGAGCAGGCCAAGGCCTTCGGCATTGATCGTCAGGTCTTTAGCCAGCTTGCGGCGGGCGCAGCACTTGACGAACTGGCATCAAAAATGAATCTCGGCCTTTCGGAAGACCGCCTCGCCAACCTGATCGCCGAAGACCCGGCCTTCAAGTCGGTCAACGGCCAGTTCGATCGCAATCTCTTCAGCGAACGCCTGCGCAATTCGGGGTTCCGCGAGGATGACTATATCAAGGAACGCAGCAAGGTCGCCGTCCGAAGCCAGATCGTCGAAGCCGTGTCGGACGGTTTTACCGCACCGCAGGTGCTGGTGGATGCGTTGAAACAATATCGCAACGAGCAGCGCGCCGTCGATTACGTCATTCTTTCGAACGCCGTCATTCCACCGGTCAAGGCACCGGGCGACGACGTGCTTGCCCCCTGGTTCGAAACCAACAAGGCGAAATATCGCGCACCGGAATTCCGCAAGTTCACCTATGTGAAGCTGGAACCATCCGATATTGCAGAACCGGCGTCGGTAACGGACGCGCAGATTGCCGATTATTATAACAGCCACAAGGACAGCTTCCGCACCGCCGGCCGTCGCACCGTCGAGCAGCTGACCTTCCCGGAAAAGGAAATGGCAGCCGCTGCCGCCGAGCAGATCAGGCTTGGCAACACCACCTATGACCAGGTGGTGAAGGATCAGGGCAAGACCGCGTCCGACGTCACGCTCGGCGAATTCACCAAGGACACCATTCCCGACCAGTCGATTGCCGACGCCGCTTTCGCCATCCAGAAGGATGGCGGCGTATCTCCGGTGGTCGACGGCTCTTTTGGCCCGGTCATCCTGCGCGTCACCGGCATCAAGCCGGAAACGACCCGCACACTGGAAGAGGCGAAGGAAGATATCCGCAAGGATCTCGCCACGGCCGCCGCCGCCGAAGAAATCACCAATGTTCACGACCGGTATGAAGACCTGCGCGCCGGCGGTTCTTCGCTCGCCGACGCTGCCCAGCAGCTGAACCTGAAACCCGTCACCGTCGCCGCCATCGACGCGTCCGGCCTCGATGAAAAGGGTGATAAGGTTGAGGGCCTGCCCTCCCCGCAGCTGGCGCAGGAGGTCTTCAAGACCGAACCCGGGACGGAAGCGCTGCCGATAAATCTCGGCCGTGAAGGCTACATCTGGTTCGATGTCGACCAGATCATCCCCGCCCGCGACCGCACGCTTGCCGAAGTCCGCGACGATGTCGTGGCCGACTGGACGGCGGAGCAGCAGCGTAACGCGCTTGCCGCCAAAGCCGAAGAACTGAAAACGCGCGTCGAAAAGGGCGAGACGCTGGAAGCAGTAGCGGGTGAGTTGAGCCTCGCGGTCGAACAGAAGTCCGGCCTGCGCCGCAACAGCGAAGACGCTATTTTCGGCCAGCAGACGATCGCGGCGGTCTTCTCCGGCGCAGAGGGCAAGGTGGGCGAGGCGGCTGATGCCGACGGTTCCAGCCGTATCCTCTTCAAGGTCACCTCGGTCGACACCAATGCGCCTGCCGATGCGCTCGCCAATGACGACCAGCAGTTCGCCGCCATTGCCCGCGCCGCCGGCGACGACATGCTGGACCAGATGGTCAACCGCCTGCAGAATGACTATGGTGTGACGATCAATCAGGCCCTCGCCGATCAGGCGATGGTCGGTTTCTAACCGGGGGGCGACAAGATGGCCGAACTGAAGCCGCTGATCGCCAAGGTCGCGAACGGAGAAAGCCTGAACCGCGAGGATGCGCGCACTGCTTTCGACATTCTGATGTCGGGCGAAGCCACCCCGTCGCAGATCGGCGGTTTCCTGATGGCGCTGCGCGTGCGTGGCGAAACGGTAGACGAAATCGTCGGCGCCGTTTCTTCCATGCGTGCCCGCATGCTGCCGGTTTCGGCCCCCGCCAATGCCATCGATATCGTCGGAACCGGCGGTGATGGCATCGGCACCTACAACATCTCGACCCCGGCCTCGATCATCACCGCCGGCACTGGTCTGCCGGTCGCCAAACACGGCAACCGGGCGCTGAGCTCCAAGTCAGGCACGGCAGATGCCCTCTCGGCACTCGGCGTGAAGCTCGATATCGGTCCCGATCTCATCGCCCGCTGCATCGCGGAGGCTGGCCTCGGTTTCATGTTCGCGCAGCTTCACCACTCGGCCATGCGCCATGTCGGCCCGAGCCGCGTCGAACTCGGCACCCGCACCATTTTCAACCTGCTCGGCCCCCTCTCCAACCCCGCCGGTGCAAAACGTCAGCTACTTGGCGTCTTCTCGCCGCGCTGGCTGGTGCCGCTCGCCGAAGTGCTGCGCGATCTGGGGTCGGAGAGCATCTGGGTCGTGCATGGCGACGGCATGGACGAGGTGACGACGACGGGCGTTACCCACGTCGCGGCGCTGGAAGACGGCAAGATCCGCACTTTCGATCTGACGCCGAGGGATTTCGGTGTCGAGCCCGCTTCCATGGAAGACCTGAAGGGCGGCGATGGCATTGCCAATGCGGCTGCGCTGCGCGAGGTTCTGTCCGGCAAGCGCAACGCCTATCGTGACGTGTCGCTGTGCAACGCGGCCGCAGCGCTGGTCATTGCCGGCAAGGCGGAAACGCTTACCGACGCGATGACGATTGCAAGCGATGCGCTCGATAGCGGCAAGGCCGCTGCCGCGCTCGACCGATTGGTCGCCGTATCCAACGAAGCCAATTCAGGGCAGGAATGAGAGCGAGATCATGAGCGACATCCTGAAAAAGATCGAGGCTTACAAGCTCGAGGAAATCGCCGCCGCCAAGGCCAAGGTTTCGCTGGCCGATCTGAAGGCCATGGCTGCGGATCAGAGCGCACCGCGCGGTTTCTATAAGGCGCTGCGGGCGAAACAGACCGAAGGCAAGTTCGGGCTTATCGCCGAAATCAAGAAGGCCAGCCCCTCGAAAGGCCTCATCCGTCCGGATTTCGATCCGCCGGCGCTGGCCGCCGCCTATGAAGCCGGTGGCGCTGCCTGTCTTTCGGTGCTGACGGATAGGCCAAGCTTTCAGGGCGCACCGGAATTCCTGACCGCCGCCCGCAATGCCTGCGCCCTGCCGGCGCTGCGCAAGGATTTCATGTTCGACACCTATCAGGTGCATGAGGCCCGTGCCTGGGGTGCGGACTGCATTCTCCTCATCATGGCATCGCTGTCGGACGACGATGCGAAGCGCCTCGAAGACGAGGCTTTCGCGCTCGGCATGGATGTGCTGATCGAAGTGCACGATGAAGAGGAAACCGAGCGCGCGCTGAAGCTCGCCTCGCCGCTTCTCGGCATCAACAACCGCAACCTGCGCACCTTCGAAGTCGGCCTCGAAACCAGCGAAAAACTGGCGGGCCTCGTACCGGCTGACAAGCTGCTGGTCGGCGAAAGCGGCATCTTCACCTTCGAGGATTGTAAGCGTCTCGAAAAAAGCGGCATCAGCACCTTCCTCGTCGGCGAAAGCCTGATGCGCAAGGACGATGTGACAGCGGCCACCAAGGCGCTGCTGACCGGCCAATCCGGCATTCTGGCAGCGGAATAAGACGCCAATGAGCGATGGCCAGAAGCTCACCCATATCGATGCGAGCGGCGAAGCGCATATGGTCGATGTCGGAGACAAGTCCGAAACCGTCCGTGTCGCAGTGGCCGAAGGTTTCGTGAAGATGAAGCCGGAAACGCTGGCGCTCATCCGCGAAGGCAACGCCAAGAAGGGCGATGTCATCGGCACCGCGCGCCTCGCCGGCATCATGGCCGCCAAGCAGACGGCAAACCTCATCCCGCTCTGCCATCCGCTGATGCTGACCAAGGTGGCGGTGGACATTGCCGAAGACGCCGCCCTGCCCGGCCTGCGGGTCGAAGCGCTGGTGAAACTGTCCGGCAAGACCGGCGTGGAGATGGAAGCGCTGACCGCCGTCTCCATCGCCTGCCTGACAATCTATGACATGGCGAAAGCCGCCGACAAGGCGATGGAGATCGTCAATATCCGCCTGCTCGAAAAGAGCGGCGGTAAATCCGGCGATTTCCGGCGACAGGAGAATTGAATGAAACCGCTGCTGCCCGTGGATGAAGCCATAAGGCGCCTTCTGGAAGCGGCGGTTCCTGTAGCGGAAAGCGAGACCCTACCGCTTGCCGAATGTGATGGCCGGGTTCTTTCGACCGATCTGACGGCGCGCCTCACCCAGCCGCCCTTCGACGCCTCTGCCATGGACGGCTACGCGCTGCGCAGCGCCGATGCGGCCGATATCGGCTCGGTGCTGACCGTCATTGGTCAGGCCGCCGCCGGCCATGCCTTTACCGGCACGGTAGGTGAAGGCCAGGCCGTTCGCATCTTCACCGGCGCGCCCGTGCCTCAGGGTGCGGATACCATTCTCATTCAGGAAGATGCCGAAGTGCTGGAGGGCGGAAAAATCCGCACCGCCTTCGACGTCACCGCCGGGCGACATATCCGCCCGCGCGGACAGGATTTTACCGAAGGCGAAGCGGCCCTGAAGACCGGTCGGGAACTCGGCTTCACCGAACTGACGCTGGCGGCCGCGATGAACCATGCCGCTCTCACTGTCTATCGCAGGCCCCGCATCGCCATCCTCGCCACCGGCGACGAGTTGCTGCCGCCGGGAAGCGCGCCACAGCCCGCGCAGATCATCGCCTCCAACACCTTCGGCGTCGCAGCCCTTGCCCGGCAGGCCGGGGCCGAGGTTATCGATCTCGGCATCGTCGCCGATAATGACAGGCTGATCCGCGCCGCCATCGGCAAGGCCGTCGCAGCGAATGTCGATGTGCTGGTGACGCTCGGCGGCGCTTCCGTCGGCGACCATGACCTCGTGCAGGCAGCCTTGAAGGCGGAAGGCATGCAGCTCGATTTCTGGCGCATCGCCATGCGTCCGGGAAAACCGCTAATGGTCGGCGCCATCGGCTCCATGCAGGTTCTGGGCCTGCCTGGAAACCCGGTTGCCAGCCTTGTCTGCGGCCTGCTGTTCCTGGAACCGCTGATCCGCAGCATCGCCCGCCGCGCACCCCGGCAACGAGCGGCGACCGCCCGCACCGCCACACCGCTGAAAGCGAATGATCATCGGCAGGATTATCTGCGCGCCCGTTTCAGCACCGACGAAAACGGCCTGCTGGTGGCGGAAGCCCATACGAAGCAGGACTCATCGATGATGAAGATATTGGCCCATTCCGACGGGCTGCTCGTGCGCCCGCCAAATGCGCCAGCGGCGGCGGCTGGGACAGAATGCCCGGTCATCCGGTTGAAATCCTGACGCACGGTCTATACGCGCGAATTACGGCCGGCCGCATAGCTGGCCTTTTCCTGAACCTTGCCGAATGATTGCCGCGCCGTCCCAAAACGGCGCTGCCGCGTCCCGCAGGCGCAGGAACCCAAGATAAGACTGTAACATTCCTGTATCCCGACACGAATGACAAAAAAAACCGCCTATAGGCGGGGTCGCGCCGAATTAAAAAACCACCATACCTTTTCACGCCGGGATTATTTCTCCATCTTGTTGTACCAAAATAAACCACACGAATCCCGTTATTAGGATTGACAGAATAAATGCGGTTCTGCCACCAAGGCAAACAATAGAGGAAAAAGTACCGGAATTCGGGAAAATGAAAATTACTTATATTTATCAATTAAATAAAATACAAAGTGGCAAAAATGAAGTTTCATGGCACAAAAATTAGTTTCCCATAAATTAAGCTTTCCAAAACGAACTTCATAATAATAATCATAGTCGATAAGCAGACTCACTGGAGTTTCTTGATGAACACGGCATCCACGCCCAAAACCACGGGGCCCGACATTGCCGGGCAGATTGCCTATGCCATGCGGAGCATGGGTGTTTCGCCGATCCCGCGTAACTATAGTCTCTTTTACGAAGCCTATATCGGCTCGAACCCTGCCCTGACGAAGGAGCTGGCCGCGCTTGGACACCGGGTGACGCAGGAGGATCTGGACGAGCTGTCCTCCCGTTACGGAGAAGGAAATCCCGCCCGGTCGATCGACGACGCGCATGAGAAGCTCAGGCGCGAACTGGAGGGCCTTCTGGGCACGCTGAGGCGCGAACAATCCTCCATCGAAAACTACAACCGGATACTCGGTGAAACGCGCCAGCGCATCGATGACAAGAATGCAGCCAGCAGCAATATTCTAAGGAATGCGATTTCGCTGCTGGCCGAGGCCACTGGCTCGAAAATCATCGACGGCGAAAAGACCTTCAACGATGTCAACCGCCATGCCGAGGAAATGCACCAGGTGCGCCTGGAGTTGGATGAGTACAAGCGCATCGCCAATACGGATTCGCTGACGCGCCTGTCCAACCGACGCGCCTTCGATGACCGGCTGGCGTCCATCTATGACAGCTCCATCGGCCTGCAATATACCACGCTCGTCCTGCTCGATATCGATCACTTCAAGCGGATCAACGACACTTTCGGCCACCCGGTCGGCGACAAGATTCTCGCCACCGTCGCTTCCGTCATCCGCGCCAATGTGCGCAAGGACGGTTTCGTCGCCCGAAGCGGTGGCGAGGAATTCGCCATCATTCTGGATGGCAACACACCGGAAGAGGTGATGGTGATGTGCGAGCGCATCCGCCTGTCGCTGGAAAGCACGCCCTTCCGCAATTCCAGATCAGGCGCCGACTACGGCACGGTCACAATCTCCCTCGGCTTCGCTTCCGCCGCGCAGGCCAGCAACCCGAGCGAGCTTTACGGCCATGCCGATACCGCGCTCTATCATGCCAAGGAAACCGGCCGGAACCGTTCCATCTATTACGAGGACGGCATGCAGAAGAACTATGCGGGCAAGAACTGGCTGATTTATCGGACGTGAAAATTAGAGGGCAGCAGCCGTTCCGTTGACGCCCTCATTCCTGTGCTCGTCACAGGAATGAGGGCGGGGTGACGCAAGTGCATGCCCTTTAAATGCCAACCTGTTGCTGCGGCAATTGATGCCTCACCACATGGTCTTTGCCGCCCGCGCCGCCCATTCCTGATCATAAGTCTCCTGATCGAACTCCGCCTTCGCCGCCTTGAGCATGGTGCCGGGCGTCGGCAGCGATGCCACATCGACGAAATTGGCGGGGTTCCACAGTTCGGAGCGCATCAGCGCCCGTGCACACTGGAAATAGACCTCGTTTATCGTCACCACGATGACGGTGCGCGGATGTTTGCCATCCATCTCGAAGCTCTGCAACAACCCCGTATCGACGGAAACCACCGCGTGGCCATTGATGCGCATGGTCGTGTTGGAACCGGGGATCAGGAACATCAGCGCCACCCGTGGGTCGCGCACGATGTTCAGAAGCGAATCGATGCGGTTGTTGCCACGCCAGTCCGGCAACAGCACGGTCCTGTCATCGGCCACCCGCACCACGCCGCCCTTGTCGCCGCGCGGTGAACAGTCCATGCCTTCAGGCCCCACCGTCGCCAGCGCCAGAAAGGGCGATGCCTCGATCATCAGCCGGTATTCGGCTGTCAGCGCGGCTGTCACCTTGGCGATCGACGCCTCGCTCGTGCCGTCATAGATGGCCTTCAATTCCTCAACCGTGCGAATGATCGTCATGTCCGTTCCTATCCCTGCCAATTGCCTCTGTCGCCGCCGAAAGACCGGGGCGTCCTATTCCTCTGCGGCTTCCGCCTTTTCCCGCTCTGCCCGCTCGCGCGCGGTGCGGGCGGCCACGAGATCGGCCGGCTGGGCGTTGCCGCGGATCAGCGAACGGCCGGCATAGATGCCGCCGACGACTTCCATGGCGAAACGCTCCTCGTCGCGGTCGCGGAATTCCTCCACCAGACGTGCGGCGTCTTCCCGCTCCTCGCCCATGGCGCCCAGCACTTCCTCGCTGAAATTCAGCGCCGATTCCAGCGTCTCGCGGATCTGGTAGTCGACGCCGGCTTTCAGCAGATCGATGGCATGGCCGCGGTCGTAAGCACGGGCGAGAACCGGAACCAGCGGAAATTCGTGTTTGACGATCTCCGCGATCCGCACAGCAGCTTCCTTGTCATCGACGCAAATAAGTACCGCGCGCGCCGTGCTGGCACCGGCGGCATGCAGGATTTCCGCCCGCGAACCGTCGCCATAATAGACCTTGAAGCCGAATTCCGCCGCATCGCGCACGAAGTCGGCGTCCTTGTCGATCAGCGACAGCGTATAACCGCGCGCCAGAAGCGGCTGGCTGACGATCTGGCCGAAACGGCCGAAGCCGATCAGCAGAATGCTGCCCTCGACATTCTCAGGCACATCGAGATCGTCGGTATTGGGAACCGCCGCCGGCACCAGCCGGTCATGCAGTATGACCATCAGCGGCGTCAGCACCATGGAGATGATGATGGTCGCCGTCAGGATGGCGTTCGCCTCCCGGTCGAGAATGCCGGCGCTGACGGCAGCCGAATAGAGCACGAAGGCGAATTCGCCGCCCTGCGCCATCAGCACCGCCCGTTCCAGGCTTTCGCGCCGGGTGGTGCCGAGCGCCCGCGCCACGCCATAGATCAGGAAGGCCTTGAGCAGCATATAGCCCACAACGCTGATGACCACGAGCTGCCAGCTGGAGGCAATGACGGCAAGATCGATCGCCATGCCGACACCGAGGAAAAACAGGCCGAGCAGAATGCCGCGAAACGGCTCGATATCCGCTTCCAGCTGATGGCGGAAGGAGGATTCCGACAGCAGCACGCCGGCGAGAAAGGCCCCCATGGCCATGGAAAGGCCGCTGACCTGCATCAGAAGCGCTGAACCCAGCACCACCAGCAGCGCGGCGGCCGTCATCACCTCGCGCGCGCCGGAGGCCGCCAGCAGGCGGAAGAACGGGTTGAGCAGATAACGCCCGGCAAGGATGAGCGCACCGACGGCAGCAAGCGCGATGCCGACGGAAGCCCAGCGCTCCGATGCCGTGACGTGTTCGCCGCCCGAACCGAGGAAAGCGACAAGCGCCAGCAGCGGCACGATGGCCAGATCCTCAAACAGCAGAATGGCGATGATGCGCTGCCCTTTCAGGCTCGACATGCTGTTGCGCTCCTGCAGCATCTGCATGACGATGGCTGTCGAGGTCAGCACGAAACCGGTGCCGGCAACGAACGACATGATGACGGGAAAACCGAGACCGACCCCGATCAATGTCAGGCCGGCCATGCAGACCAGCACCTGAAGCGCACCCAGCCCGAAAATATCCTGCCGCATCGACCACAGCCGCGACGGTTGCATCTCAAGGCCGATGATGAACAGGAACATCACCACGCCGAGTTCCGCTATATGCAGAATGGCCTGCGAATCGGAGAAAAAACCGAGACCGTAAGGCCCGATCACCAGACCGGCGGCCAGATAACCGAGCACCGAACCGAGGCCGATGCGCTTGAAGATCGGCGCGGCGACAACGCCGGCCGCCAAAAGCACGACCACCTGGGCCAGATCATTCCCGTTCGCTTCTACAGCCACACGCCACCCCGCTGAAAATCGATAAGACGAGGGTGTTCCCTCCCTCACTTCCTAGCGCATCGGCGTGAAAAGCGAAAACGATTTTACTGAAGGACGATGCACAGATTCAACGGGTTATTTGTCGCTCAGGGCATGCGATCCTTGGATGCCGCTGTCCTCCTCCCCTCATTGGTGTGCTTGTCACAGGAATGCGGGTGGGTCCGCAGGCCTTGCGTCCGTCTACCGGTATCGCGGCTCTCTGCTCAAGCCCTTTTCGGCGAGCTCCCGCTCATAATCCGCAAACAGCGCATCGCCGGTCTCGCCCAGTTCCTTCACATATTTCCAGGTGTAGATGCCGCTATCGTGGCCATCGTCAAAGATGATGCGCACCGCATAATTGCCGGTCGCGACCATGGAGCGGATGGCGACATCGCGTTTTCCGGGCACCGTGACCTTTTGCCCCGGCCCGTGGCCCTGCACTTCGGCCGAGGGAGAAAGGACGCGCAGCATCTCGGCTCGGAGACGGTAAACGCTGCCGTCATCAAAAGAGACGGTCAGTTCGCGCCGGTCTTTTGACACAAGCAGCTCGGTCGGCCAGGCATCACTCATTTTTCACTTCCGCAAGCTCGTCATATGCGTCAGAATTACGAACTTGCCTCACGATAGGCAAGCCACTACATCACCTGATAGAGCACACATTCGGCGTGTGTGCCAGGCGCGAGGCGCAGTGAGGATGGAGACGTGAACGGTTTCTCCGGTTCGCTTGAAAAAGCGAAAACCCTGACGGAAAACAGCACACCGATGGTGGACCCTTTCGGCCGCTCCATCACCTATCTGCGTGTCTCGGTCACCGACCGCTGCGATTTCCGCTGTACCTATTGCATGTCCGAGCACATGACCTTCCTGCCCAAAAAGGATCTTCTGACGCTTGAAGAACTGGACCGGCTCTGTTCCGTCTTCATAACGCGCGGCGTGCGCAAGCTGAGGCTGACCGGCGGCGAACCGCTGGTGCGCAAGAACATCATGTCGCTGGTGAGAAACCTTGGCCGCCACATTGAAACCGGTATGCTGGAAGAGCTGACGCTGACGACAAACGGCTCACAGCTCGCCAAATTTGCCGACGAGCTTGCCGATTGCGGGGTGCGCCGCATCAACGTGTCGCTCGATACGCTCGACCGCGATAAGTTCCGCCATATCACCCGCTGGGGCGATCTCGACCGCGTCATGGAGGGGCTCGACGCCGCCCAGGCCGCGGGCATCAAGGTCAAGCTGAACGCGGTGGCGCTGAAGGACTTCAACGACGCCGAGATTCCCGATCTCATGCGTTTTGCCCATGGTCGCGGCATGGACCTGACGGTCATCGAAACCATGCCGATGGGCGAGATCGAGGAAGACCGGACAGACCGCTACCTGCCGCTTTCGCAGTTGCGCGCCGATCTGGAAAAGAGCTTCACACTGATCGACAGCGATTACCAAACCGGCGGTCCCGCCCGTTACGTGACGGTGAAGGAAACCGGAGGCCGGCTCGGCTTCATCACGCCGATGACGCATAATTTCTGCGAAAGCTGCAATCGCGTCCGCCTCACATGCACCGGAACGCTTTATATGTGCCTGGGCCAGGATGACGCCGCCGACCTGCGCACCGCGCTGCGCGCCTCCGACAGTGACGCCTATCTTTCCAGCGCCATCGATGAAGCCCTTCTGCGCAAGCCGAAAGGGCATGATTTCATCATCGACCGCACCCACAACCGGCCTGCCGTCTCCCGCCATATGAGCGTGACCGGCGGCTGAGCGAAGGCTGAAACTGTTTCTCGTCCACCCACCCATATAAACGGTTGAAATGCCGGCTGTGGCGTGCCACGTCTCTTTGCATGGAGGAATGCGTGGTCACGCCCGAAAGGCGGCCCAAATCGCCCCGAAAGGGCGGCCGGAAAACCGCGCATGGTCTGGGATATTTTGGAATGGCATTGACGGACAATACGCGCGGCGCCCTTTTCATGGCGCTCGCCATGGCAAGCTTCACGGCCAATGACGCCCTGACGAAATCCGTCACCCCCTATATCAACACCGGCCAGATCATGTTCGTCCGCGGCATCATAACGGTGGTGCTGATCTACATCGCCGCCCGCCATTTCGGTGCGCTCCGGCCGCTGAAAACCCTCATGCGCCCCATCATCATCCTGCGCTGTCTCTGCGAGGTGACTGCGGCCGTGCTCTATCTGACGGCGCTCGGCCTCATCGAATTTTCCAATGCCTCGGCCATATTGCAGTCCCTGCCCCTGGTGGTGACGCTGGGTGCGGCGCTGTTTCTGCGCGAGCCGGTGGGCTGGCGACGCTGGATGGCGATCATCGTCGGCTTTATCGGCGTGCTCGTCATCATCAGGCCCGGCCCGGAAGGCTTCACGCCGGGGGCGCTTCTGGTCGTCGCATCGCTCGCCGTCACCGCCGCTCGCGATCTGCTGACGCGGAAAATGTATGCCGATGTGCCCTCGCTCGCCATCACCGTCATCACCGCTTTCGTCAATATGGCGGTGGGCGGCCTGCTGATCGTGCCCTTCGGCGGCTGGCAGCCGATGAATTTCATGATCCTCTCACATCTCGCCGGTTCCGCCATCCTGGTGCTGGTGGGCTATCAGGCGATCATTCTCGCCATGAGATCGGGCGAAATCTCCTTCGTCGCGCCGTTCCGTTACACAAGCCTGCTCTGGGGTTTCATGATCGGCGTATTCTTCTTCAATGAAAAAATCGACAATTATACCATCGTCGGCGCCCTGATCGTCATCGGTTCGGGCCTCTACACCTTCTACCGCGAAAGCCTGCGCAAGCGCTCGCAGATGGCCAAGCGCGCGGCCGCCACCCCCACCGCCGCGACCACGGTACGGCCGGCTTCCGTTACGAAAGCTGCCGTAACGGGCGAGGCTGGAGAATGATATGAACAGCGGCCGTTTTCTGGACAGGACCACACCGCCGCACATCATCACGCTGGTCGTCATCGCCGGCGTTGCGGCTCTGTGCATGAATGTGTTCCTGCCCTCGCTTGCGGCCATGGCGGTTTATTTCGAGACCGACTACGCGGTGATGCAATTTGCCGTTTCGGGTTATCTTGCCGCCACCGCCTGCCTGCAGCTCATCATCGGCCCGCTTTCCGATCTTTTCGGGCGCCGCCCGGTCATGCTGGCCAGCATCGCCATCATGATCGTCGCAACGCTCGTCTGCATGCTCGCGCCCAACATCACCGTCTTCATGATCGGGCGCGTTGCGCAGGCGGCAGTCGTTTCCGGCTTCGTGCTGGCGCGCGCCATCGTGCGCGACATGGTGCCGATGGAACAGGCAGCCTCGATGATCGGCTACGTGACCATGGGCATGTCCGTGGTGCCGATGGTGGGGCCGACGGTTGGCGGGCTGCTCAACGACATTTCCGGCTGGCAGTCGAGCTTCGCCCTCCTCTCCCTGCTCGGCGTCGGCATTCTGGTGCTCGCCTGGTTCGATCTCGGTGAAACCAACCATAATAAATCGGCGAGCTTTTCGCAGCAGTTTCACGCCTGGCCGGAACTTCTGCGCTCTCCGCTCTTCTGGGGTTATGCGCTGACCTCGACCTTCTCGTCCGGCATGTTCTTCTCCTTCCTCGGCGGCGCGCCCTTTGTCGGCAGCGTGCTTTACGGGCTCGCCCCGGCCATGCTCGGCCTGCAATTCTTCTTCATGGCCAGCGGTTACATGCTCGGCAACTTCATCTCCGGCCGTTATGCCAGCGAAATCGGCATTACCCGCATGATGCTGTCGGGCAATGTCATCGCCATTGCCGGCATCGTAACGACCATGCTGCTGATCTCCGCCGGGGCGGAAAGCGCCTATGCGTTTTTCGTGCCGCTTGCCTTGATCGGCGTCGGTAACGGCGTGACACTGCCGAGCGCCAATGCCGGCATGGTCAGCGTCCAGCCGCATCTGGCCGGCTCCGCCTCCGGCCTCGGCGGCGCGATGACCATCGGCGGCGGCGCAGCGCTCTCGGTGCTCGCCTCCTCGGTCCTGTCCAGGGAGGACGGAACCTGGCCGCTTCTTCTGGTGATGCTGGCGACCGGCCTTGTCGCCCTCCTCACCACCCATGTCGTAAGGCTGCAGGAACAGCGGGAATGACGGCCCCTTTCGAAATACCAGGTCTTGTGCTCGCCGGCGGGCTTTCGCGGCGCATGGGCAGCAACAAGGCGATGGTGCAATTGGGCGATACGCCCCTCATCTCCCATGTCATCAACCGCATCGCACGGCAGGTGTCAGACGTCACCATCAATGCCGCCGATGGCTGGGCGGAGAGTTTCGGCCTGCCGCTGCTTCGAGATACGCTGAGCGGCCATGCCGGACCGCTTGCCGGCATTCTGGCCGGCATGCGCCATTTCCAGCATCGTGAGGGCGCGGTCAGTCACTTCCTGACCGCGCCCGCCGACAGCCCGTTTTTCCCGAACGATCTCGTGGCGCGGCTTTGCGAACCCCTGTCAGACGATGCAATCGTCATCGCCGCCTCCAGCGGCCAGCTTCACCCGGTTTTTGCGCTGTGGCCGGTAGCGCTTGCCGATGATCTCGAGGACTGGCTGAAGAACGATGAAAACCGGCGCATCCGCGCCTATCTCGCCCGGCACGTCACCATCGGCGTGGCCTTCCCGCCGCTGGAAACGGCAAAGGGCAGCCTCGATCCGTTCTTCAACATCAACACGCCGGATGAACTGGCGCTGGCGCGCAGCTATCTGGAGAAGCTGGAGCAATGACGGCACAAAAGGTCTTCGGCATCGCCGGCTGGAAAAACTCGGGCAAGACCGGCCTTGCGGTCCGTATCGTCGCCGAGCTGGCGGCGCGCGGCTACCGCGTCTCCACCATCAAGCACGCCCATCATGATTTTGATATCGACAAGGTCGGGGCGGATAGCTGGCGTCACCGGCAGGCCGGCGCGCACGAAGTCACCATCGTCTCCGGCACCCGCTTCGCCATCATGCATGAATTGCGCGGCGAACCGGAACCCTCCTTCGAGGACATCCTCTCCCGCCTCGCCCCCTGCGATCTCGTGCTGATCGAGGGTTATAAATACGAGCCGGTGCCGAAGATCGAGGCGCGCCGACTGGACGCGGCCAAGACCGAACCGCTTGCGCCGCTCGATCCGCATATAATCGCCATTGCTGCCGATCATGACGTGGCGGACACGACGTTGCCCGTTTTCGATCTCGACGATACCGGCGCAATTGCCGATTTCATCGAGAAGACGGTGGGACTGGTGAGGCAGTAGCGACGTTTCCGCCGCCTCCTCTCCTCCGTCATCAAGCCAAAAAATGAAAAAGCCGGGCTCATCACCCGGCTTCATCATTCCTTGAGACGCAATACCTATTCAAGGAAAGTGGAAGGGTTCACCGGCGTCGCATCCTTGCGAACTTCGAAGTGAACCTGCGGACGCTTGGCGCTGCCGGTCATGCCCGATGTGGCGATGGTCTGGCCGCGCTGGACCTTCTGGCCACGCTGCACGTCAAGATTGGCGGCGTTGCCGTAAACGGTGACCTTGCCGTCGTCATGGCGCACGAGAACCGTGTTGCCGAGCTGCTTCAGGCCGTTGCCCGCATAGATGACTACACCGTTTTCGGCGGCCTTGATCGGCGTGCCTTCCGGAACGGAGATGTTGATGCCATCGTTGCGGCTGCCTTCGACATTATCGCCGAAATTGTTGATGACCGCGCCGCGAACCGGCCAGCGATATTTACCGATGCCGGTGGATTCCGGTGCGACGGAAGCCATGTCGGCCTTTTTCTCGATGTCGCTGACACTGGCGGTGGCCGGTGCGGCAGGCGCAGTCGGAGCCGCGGCAGCAGCCGGGGCCTTGTAGGGCTCAGGCTTGGCGGACGCTGTTTCAACCGGCTTGGCCGCTTCTTTGGCCGGAACGGAAGCCGTCTTGATGGCGTCCGTCGAAGCGCCCGGCATGTTGAGCGTCTGGCCGACGCGAATGTTTTCGTTGCTGAGACCGTTTGCCGCCTTGAGGGCGGCGACCGACACGCCGTTTGCGCGGGCGATCTTGGACAGGCTGTCGCCCGGCTGCACCTTGTAGCCGCCGGTGGGCGGCAGCGGCTTGCCGCCGGGCGGCGTCAGCTTGCCGGTTTCGGAGGAAACCTTGTCACGGGCGGCGGCCTGCGACGGCAGCACAGCCACGTTCCCCTCGGGACTACGCAGCGGCGTCGGCTGGTCGCCATTGCGGTTGAGCGCAATATTGCCGGCGGCATCCTTGGCGGCATTGCGGACCTGACCGAACTTCGGAATGATGATCGACTGGCCGGCCTGTGCCGAGGATGCGGTCTTCAGGCCGTTGACGCGCAGCAGTTCCTTTTCCGGAACGCCGTAACGGTTGGAGAGCGTCGCGATGTTTTCGCCGGGACGCAGGGTCACGGAGGCGGCGCCATCCGTGTGCCAGCCGTTCTTGTCGGAGCGGACCGTTGCGGTGGTCAGATTGTCGGCCGCGGGAGCGGCAGCCTGCCGGGCGGGCGCTGCAAGAGACGGCGCGGCCTTGGGCTGGGCGGATGGGAAAGGCTGGGCCATGGCTTCGCTGCGGGTCGACGGATCGCGGCTTGCCACAGCTGTCGGCGCAGCCAACTCGGATCGCTGCACGGGAGAGGCCGAAGCCGAGCGGGCCATGGAAGGCTGAACGCCACCATAACCGCCCGATTGCGGATAGGAATTGCCCGCCATGTTCTGGTTGGCATAACCGCCCTGCGGCGCGGCGGAGGCGTAACCGCCATTCATGTCGCCCTGCGGCACCGGGGCCTGCCCGTAAGCACCGCCGCCCTGACGGGCAGGAATTGACGCCGTGGTCATCTGATCCGGTCCACTGGAAAAGAGGCCGCTGAACCGCGTTGCATCCGAGCTACAGCCCGTTGCGACGCTTGCCAGCAATGCCGCTGCGAACATTTTTGCGACTGATTTTCCGATTTTAGACGAATGTCTCATACGCATGACTCGATCTACACTGACGCCAACCCGCCGCATCGAGACCGATCCGGCACAAATTTCACTTCTTGCAAGGCCCATTTCCCGAAGTGGGAAAACCATGCGTCGATGTTTATGATTAAAGCGCGTTAGTGTTACCACGCCGTTAAAACGTTAAGCCGCTTGGCGCTTTTTTGACACTTCGATAACCATGACGAAAACAGAATGCGTCACGTTGGAACAATAATGATATTAAAAATCAGTTAGTTGCAGAAATTCAGAACATTAGGAGACAAAGATGGAATGTCTCCAAAATTTTCATTTCGTCACAAATGACGCGCAATATGCGTGCTGAGCGGCAGGTAAGGCGCCTCGAACAGTTCTTCCTTCTCGAAGCGGCTGCCGGTCTTGGAGAACCGCGTCATCACGCAACGCTCGTCTTCGAGAATGATCGGGGCGATCATCATGCCGCCTGAAACGATCTGTTCGGCAAAGAAGCGGGGCATGGTGGTGAAGGCCGCCGTGGAGACGATTCGGTCGAAGGTACCCTCGCCCACCAGGCCGTTGCTGCCATCCGCCTGACGGATGACGACATTACGGATGGAGAGATCGTCGAGACAGTTCTGCGCCCGCTGCACCAGCGTCCTGTAACGCTCCAGAGAAAAGACGCGTTCGACCCGGCGAGCGATGATCGCCGTCATGAAACCGCTGCCCGTGCCGATTTCCAGCACACGCTGGCCGGGTTTCAGCTGCAGTCGGGCAAGGATTTTCACCGCCATGTCGGCGCCTTCCATGAAGGCGCCGCAGTCGATCGGGATCGTGCGGCTGGAATAGGCATCGGCCGCAAATTGCGGCGGCACGAATTTCGAGCGCGGCGTCTGCTCGACCGCCGTCAGAAGGTCGAGATCGGAAATCCCCTCACCCCTTAAGCGGAGAACGAGAGCGGCAAAACCTTCCTTTTCGACCATTGCGGATTTCAATCGGCTGCTCCGAATCCAAGTGCTTGCGCAACCCGATCCTTCACCGTGTAGTCCGTCAGGTCAAGCTTGAGCGGTGTGACGGAAATCTTGCCATGTTTCAAAGCGTGGATATCGGTGCCTTCGCGGAAGGTACCGAGACGCTCGCCGAAGCGCAGCCAGTAGTAGGGAAGACCGCGACCGTCCTGCCGTTCCTCCACCGTCAGGCCAAAATCGAGCTTGCCCTGCCCGGTGACAGACACGCCCTGCACATCCTTGGGCGCGCAATTGGGGAAGTTGAGGTTGAGGAAGGTGCCATCAGGCAGATCGACATCGATGAGCTTGCGGATGAGATCGGGCGCATAGGTCTCCGCCACTTCCCACGGCACGACACGGCCTTCGGCATGGCTGAAGGCCTGGCTGAGCGCAAAGGAGCGCACGCCCTGCAGCGTGCCTTCGATGGCGCCGGCAATGGTGCCGGAATATGTCACGTCATCGGCCATGTTGGCGCCGGCATTGACGCCGGAGAGGACGAGATCGGGCTTTTCAGGCAGAACTTCGCGAATGCCCATGATGACGCAATCGGTCGGCGTGCCGCGCAGCGCGAAATGCTTGTCGGAAACTTTTCGCAACCGCAGCGGTTCGGACAAGGTCAGCGAGTGCGCGAGACCGCTCTGGTCTGTCTCCGGCGCAACGATCCAGACATCGTCGGACAGCGTGCGGGCGATACGCTCCAGCACCGCCAGACCTTCGGCGTGGATACCGTCGTCATTGGTCAGCAAAATCCGCATGGTTCTCTCTCCGCTTTTCATATCTTCAAGGACGGAGCATCCTCCCCACCGGCAGTGAGGTGTGCAGCTCTCCCATGGTCATCCTCAGGCCTGTCCAGAGAATCTAATCACGTCGAAATCAATCGATAGGTTGCAGATCCTCAGGCCTGTCCCGAGGACGACGTCGGCCTGATTGGAAGACTCTCCTTCCAATAGCACGACGCTGCGCTCCCTCAGGCCGCTTTCTCGATCCGAGTCAGACCACCCATATAGGGAAGCAGCACGTCCGGAATTGTGACGGAGCCATCGTCGTTCAGGTAATTTTCGAGAACCGCGATCAGGCAGCGACCGACAGCCGTTCCGGAACCGTTCAGCGTGTGCACGAATTTCGTCGCCTTGTCTTCCTTGCCGCGATAGCGCGCATTCATGCGCCGCGCCTGGAAATCGCCGCAGACCGAGCAGGACGAAATTTCGCGATAGGTGTTCTGGCCCGGCAGCCACACTTCCAGATCGTATGTCTTGCGGGCGCTGAAGCCCATGTCGCCGGTGCAGAGCGTCATGGTGCGGAAATGCAGGCCGAGGCGCTTCAACACCTCTTCGGCGCAGGCCGTCATGCGCTCATGTTCGGCGACCGCACTTTCCGCATCGGTGATGGAGACGAGTTCGCATTTCCAGAACTGGTGCTGGCGCAGCATGCCGCGCGTGTCGCGGCCGGCCGAACCCGCTTCCGAACGAAAGGATGGCGTCAGCGCGGTAAAACGTAGCGGCAGCTTCTCCTGATCGAGAATTTCGCCGGACACGAGGTTGGTCAGCGTCACCTCGGCCGTCGGAATCAGCCAGCGGCCATCCGTGGTCTTGAACAGGTCCTCGGAGAATTTCGGCAATTGACCGGTGCCGAACATGGCTTCGTCGCGCACCATCAGCGGCGAGGAAACTTCGGTATAGCCATGTTCCGAGGTGTGCAGGTCGATCATGAACTGGCCGAGCGCCCTTTCCAGACGCGCCAGCTGGCTGGTCAGCACGGTAAAACGTGCGCCCGATAGCTTGGCGGCACGCTCGAAATCCATATAGCCGAGCGCTTCGCCAATCTCGAAGTGCTCCTTTGCCTCATGGTTCCAGCCGGGCTTCTGACCGACGACGCGGGTCACCACATTGTCATGCTCATCCTTGCCATCGGGCACATCGTCGAAGGGCATATTGGGCAGGCGCGAAAGCGCATCGTTCAACTCGGCGGTGACCTGGCGGTCCTCCTCCTCGGCGCGCGGCATGTTTTCCTTGATGTCGGCGACTTCGGCTTTCAGCTTTTCGGCCAGCTCCATGTTCTTCTGCGCCATCGCAGCGCCGATTTCCTTGGAGGCGGCGTTGCGGCGCGACTGCATGTCCTGCAGGGACTGGATGACGGAACGACGCTTTTCATCAAGCGCGATCAGGCCGCTGGCGGCGGGCTCTGCGCCACGGCGTGCAAGCGCCGCATCGAAAGCTTCGGGGTTTTCGCGTATCCATTTAATGTCGTGCATCGTCGTTCCAGACCGTTGTTGCATCATCGGTGTTTTACAGCAAAACGCCGGGCATGAGCCCGGCGCGAGGAAATGTCGTGAGCGGCGAGACCCCGAGAATATCAGGTCTCCTCCAGCTCCGTGCTTGCGGATTCTGCCGCACGTTTCCTCTCCACGAGTCGAGCCATGTAGATGGAAATCTCGTAGAGAATGATTGCAGGCAGCGCAAGACCGATCTGGGACATGGGGTCCGGCGGCGTCAGGACGGCTGCGACTACAAAGGCGAGGACAATCGCGAACTTGCGCTTTTGCCGCAGCCAGTCGCTGGTCAAAAGCCCGACGCGGGCCAGAAGTGTGGTGACGACGGGCAGCTGGAACACCAGACCGAAGGAGAGAACCAGCGTCATGATGAGGCTGAGATACTCCGACACCTTCGGCATCAGCGAAATCGCCACCTCGCCGTCTTCGGGCAATTGCTGCATGGCGAGGAAGAACCACATGACCATGGGCGTGAAGAAGAAATAGACAAGCGCCGCACCGATGAGGAAAAGGATCGGCGAAGCGATGAGGAACGGCAGGAAGGCCGCCCGCTCGTTCTTGTAAAGGCCGGGCGCCACGAATTTATAAAGCTGCGAGGCGATCACCGGGAAGGAAATCACAATGGCGCCAAACATGGCGACCTTGATCTGCGTGAAGAAGAATTCCTGTGGCGCGGTATAGATCAGCGACGACTTCGCAACATCGAGCCCGGCCCAGATCACCGCCCATTTATAGGGAACGACCAGCAGGTTAAACAGATGTTTGGCAACGGCGAAACAGGCGATGAAGGCGACGAAGAACGCGCCGAGCGACCAGATCAGCCGCGTGCGCAGTTCCATGAGGTGCTCGATCAGCGGCTGCGGCTTATCCTCGATATCCCCGCTCATGCTTCATCCTTTTTGGGCTTTGCAGCCTTGGTTTTTGCCGTTTTAGCCGGCTTGGCCACGGCCACGACCGCCTTGTCTGCGGAGGACTTGCTGACGGCCGCCTTTTTGGTGACCGTCTTCACGGCGGGCTTCGAGGCGGCGGGCTCACTGGTTTTCACGGTGGCGGCGGTTTCTGGCGCTGAGGCAACCTTGCTCCGCGCTGCACGTTTCGGCTTGGCGGCAACCGCTTCGGCCTCAACAGTCGCAATGGATTTCGCCCGCGCGCGCTTGGGCTTTTCCTCCGCGGCGACAGCTGCGGCGACCGGCGCAGCGGGTGCGGCAACGGGAGGCGGCGCATCCGGCAGCTTCATTTCAGGCTCAGGCACGCTGACCAGCGGCGCGACCGGCTCCCCTGTCGCCGGCGCCGGCGTGGACGAAAGGCCATCCGGCGCAGCCGTCGCCTTCTGGAGATCGGATTTGATCTCGTTGCCCAGCTGGCGAAGTGGGTTCATCGCATCGCGCAACGAATTGGTCGGGTTTAGATTGCGGACATCGGAGATGGTTTGGCGCACATCGTCCATGTCGGCTTCTTTGAGGGCCTCATCGAACTGGCTGCGGAAATCCCCCGCCATCTTGCGAAGGCTAGCCATCGTTTTGCCGAAAGCGCGGATCATGGGCGGCAAGTCTTTAGGCCCGACGATCACGATCAACACGACCGCAATCACCAGCAGCTCGCTCCAGCCGATATCTAACATCAATATGCTCCCGAGACCCTAGCGCTCCGGCCCGACAATCGGAATCGATTTTCGACGGGAATGAAGCGCAACATACAAGTGGCAGAGCGTCCTTGGTGCGTCAAAAAAGGACGCAAGGCGCTCTAGCGCCAGTCTCACACCAAGCGGCGAAAGGCCGCTTACTTGATCTCGTCAGCCTTGTGGTCGACGGTCTTCGTGTTGGCATCGGCCGGCGGCGGCGTCTGGTCTTCGTCAGCCATGCCCTTCTTGAAGCTCTTGATGCCCTTTGCGACATCGCCCATCAATTCCGGAATCTTGCCGCGTCCGAAGAGGACGAGAACAATCACCAGCACGATGAGCCAATGCCACACACTAAAAGAACCCATAACTGAAACTCCTGAATTTCGCTTTCAGACGATGTAAGACGTTTGAAAGGCTTTTTCAAACGACAAATCACCCCTTCGACAGCGAGTGCGCATAAAGTTTTCGTGGCCGCGCCGGCAGGATGTCGATATCAGTCGTCGCCATCGCCGCCGCCGGGGGCCAGCAGGCCCAGTTCCTCGAGATCCAGCTGCGTGATCGGATCTTCATCCTCGCGCAGCTCGTCACTCATCATCGGCAAAGGTACGCCGAAATTGGAGGGAATGCGGCCCGAAAGCAGCCCTGCCCCCTTCAGCTCCTCGAGCCCCGGCAGATCGCGCAACTCCTCAAGACCGAAATGATCGAGAAACTCCACCGTGGTGCCGATCGTCACCGGCCGGCCGGGGGTGCGCCTGCGGCCACGGAACCTGACCCAGCCCGCCTCCATCAACACATCGAGCGTGCCGCGCGATGTCTGCACGCCGCGAATCTCCTCGATTTCGGCGCGTGTCACCGGCTGATGATATGCGATAATCGCCAGAACTTCCAGCGCCGCGCGCGACAGCTTCTTCGGCTCCTTTTCCTCAGCGCGGATGACGAAGGAAAGATCGCCGGCGGTGCGGAAGGCCCATTGCCCGCCCACCTGCACGAGATTGACGCCCCGCTCCGCATAAAGCACCTTGAGACGCTGCAGAATGGCAACGACATCCATGCCGCGCGGCAGGCGCTCGGCGATGAAAGCCACGGAGACCGGCTCGGACGAGGCGAAGACCAAAGCCTCGGTGATCCGCTCGGCCTCCTTCAGTTGCCGTTCGGAAAATACCGTGGGTTCGAATCCCACCCCATCTGTTACGATCATCGCCTCGCCGGTCTCTTCATCATCAGTCATTGTCGCTCCTCCCGGCACTGGCCGCGGGCTCATCCCTCGTGCCGCGGCGCATATAGATGGGCTGGAAAGCGCCCTCCTGCCGGATTTGCAGCGATCCCTCGCGCACCAGTTCCAGCGAAGCGGCAAAGGCGCTGGCGATCGCCGTCACCCGCATGGCGGGATCGGGTACATATTGCAGCAAATATTGGTCGAGCACGGTCCATTCCCCGACATCGCCGAGGAGGTTGGTCAAAAGCTCACGCGCCTCGACAAGCGACCAGACCTGCCGTTTTTCAATCGTGACCTGGGTAATCGCTTGCCGCTGCCGCAGATTGGCATAGGCGCTGAGCAGGTCATAAAGGCTCGCCTCATAGGCGGAGCGGTTGATGTGCGGAATATGCTCGGGCGCGCCGCGGGCGAACACATCGCGGCCGAGCTGGGCGCGGTTGACGAGACGTTCGGCCGCCTCGCGCATCGCCTCCAGACGCTTCAGCCGGAAGGCCAGCGTGGCGGCCATTTCTTCGCCCGAGGGACCGTCATCCTTGGATTGCTGCGGAATGAGGAGCTTGGATTTCAGGAAGGCGAGCCACGCCGCCATGACGAGATAGTCAGCCGCAAGCTCGATGCGGACGCGGCGCGCGCTTTCCACGAATTGCAGATATTGTTCGGCAAGGGCCAGCACCGAAATGCGCGACAGATCGACCTTCTGCGTCCGGGCAAGATGCAACAGCAGATCGAGCGGGCCTTCGAAACCCGCGACATCGATGACCAGCCCGGCCTCGCCCGTCAGCCGCTCCGGCGTCACATCCTGCCAGAGCTTGTCCATCGGTGTCGAATTGCGAGACTTGTCTGCGGCCATTGTTCCATCCGCCGGGCGTCCGGCCTGTCGTCCCGAGTACCGGGCCGCCGCCCGACTGTCAGGAAACGGCCCACATGGCGTTGAATTCGGCTCTCAGCTCCGCTTCGTCGGAAGGGTCCGCAACAGGGAAACCCGCTTCCACGGCCCGCACCCGCTCCAGCGAACGGCCGGAAAGAACGGGAACCTCCTTCACGACCTGCAGCATTTCACCCATCACGCCGTTGCAATGCAAGACTATATCGCAGCCGCCCGCAACAATATTCGCAGCTCTTTCACCAAGCGTGCCCTTCAGCGCATTCATGGAGCTGTCGTCGGACATCAGCAAACCGTCGAAGCCGATCCGCCCGCGAATGATCTCCTCGATCACCTTCGGCGAGGTCGTCGCCGGGCGTTCACGGTCGACGGCGTTGAACACCAGATGCGCGCTCATCGCCATCAATTCGCGGTTCAGCGCCCGGAACGGCACGAAATCATGGGCGTCCAGCTCATCGAGCGGCACATCGACGACCGGCAGTTCATGGTGCGAATCCACCATGCCGCGGCCATGGCCCGGCATATGTTTCATGACAGGCAGCATGCCTCCCGCCTTCAGGCCGTCGGCCGCTGCTTGCCCCATCTCGGCCACCATGGTCGGCGTGTAGCCATAGGCGCGGTTACCGATGACATTGCTGGCGCCTTCCACCGGCACATCGAGCACCGGCAGGCAATCGACATTGATGCCGAATTTCATGAGGTCGAAGGCATGCAGGCGCGACATCAGCCAGGCGGCGCGCAGACCCGCCCCCCGGTCGCGCTCATAGATTTCACCGAGAATGCGGGCGTTCGGATAGGCCTGCAGGATCGGTGGCTTGATACGCTGCACGCGCCCACCCTCCTGATCGATCAGAACCGGCGCATCTGACCTCCCGACGGCGTCGCGCATGGCGGCGACGAGATCGGTGATCTGCTGCGGCTCGCCGATATTGCGCCCGAACAGGATGAAGCCCCAGGGCTGTTCATCGCGGTAAAGGGCAATCTCGTCGGCCGTCAGCGAAAGCCCGCTGCATCCGAGGATCATAGCTTTGCAATCGGTCATGGGTGTCACGCTCAAAGGGAAAAGAGATGGAGGGTGGGTAAAAGGGGATGTGCTCTCGGAGTGCGAAAACAGTCAGGTGGACCTGCGGCCGCCATCCTCGCATAACCTCTCCGCCGTCATCCTCGGGCTTGTCCCGAGGATGACGGCGGAGCGTGAGCAAAGGCCGAGTGCCATCCAAAAGGGCTGCCTCACGCGGTAGCCCCGATCTGTCTAAGCCAATCCGGCCACTATCACCGCGCCACCAGGCAGCTGCCGCCGGCCGAGCGGAACCTTTCGCACAGCGCCACGGCTTCGCTCTTGTCACCCGCCGGGATACGGACGCGGTAGAACGTGCCCTTGCCAGCGATTTCGGCGGCCTTGATGTCGACGCCGCGTCCACCGATGACCGAGCCGAACTTGGCCGACATGTTCTGGTAGGACTTCTGGGCTTCCGCCTGGCTCGGCAACGAGGCGATCTGGATGTAGTAGCCGCCGGCGGAAGGCGTGCTGGTCGCCGCCGGCGTCGCGGCCGCCGTCTGCTGCTGTGCCGGAGCGTTCGTGGGGCGGACATTGCCCTGGTTGGTCACAGTCGCCACCACATTGGCTGGCTGCGAGGACGGACGCGCCGAGGGAACTGGCGCCGCCGACTGTGCTGCCGGTGTCGTGGCGGCAGGCGTGTTCGCCTGCGGCTGAGCCTGCTCCGGTGTGACCGGGACCCGCGATGCGGCGATGACGGCGGGCGCGCCCTCACCCGGCTTTGCGGTCTGCGGTGCTGCAAGCTCCTCAACCTTGTCGGCCTTCGGCGGCTGGGCGGCCGGCGCTTCGACTTCCTGGGCAACCAGCGTGCCGTCAGGCTTGACGATCATGGTGCGGACCTTACGCGGCGAAACGCCGGTTGCAGCCGAACCTTCATTCTGCGCAGCCTTTTCTTCCGGCGAAAGCAGGCGCGGATCTTCTGTCTCGCCAACCGGCGTGCCGGCGGGTTCCATATCCGCGTCGTTTTCGCCTTCCAGCGGCAATTGTTCGGGGATCAGCGTACGCTGCACCACATCCACCGGCTGCTCGTTGCTGGAAATCAACGACGGCTGTTTCGGATCGGCAGCGCCGCCGCCGGCCACGCGGTCATAAACCGCCTTGTCCTGGTTCGGCACAACGCGACCGCCCGGATTTTCCGGAACGACCTTCATCGGATCGCTATCGGCGGAGATGATGACCGGCGCGCCATTCGAACCCATGCTGGACGAACCGCCGGAAACCAGCGCGTAAACGCCGCCGCCGACCAGCACCAGACCGATTGCCGCGGCAACCGGCATGATCCAGCGGCGACCGCCGCGTTCATCCTCACCACGATAATCCGCCGGATGCTCCACATAGGTATTCTCGGCGTCGCGGGATGCGTTGCCACGGGAAGCCGCAGCCTCCTGCATGGAACGACGGAAATCCTCTTCCAGCGCCCTCTCGAACTCATCGGCCTCTTCCGGAGCCGGCGCAGGACGCGCCTGGGCGGCGCCGCGACTGTCGCCATGTTTGTGACGGTCGAGACCACCGGCGACAGCAGGCGCAAACAGCGTCGCAAGCTCGGTATCGATATCGAGATCTTCCTCGTGACGGCGCGCGGCCGGCTTGGGTTCGAAAACACCGACCGGCAGTTCCGGCACATCCATTTCGACGATGGTTTCCGGATGTTCTTCCGTCTCGCCGATCTGCGAAGGATCGAAAGGCAGGCTTTCCAGCGTCTGCGGTGCGACTGGCTGCGGTGCTGCTGCAACAGCGGGGCGCGGCTGCACCGGAACGGCGGTCACCGATGCGGCCACGGAAGCCGGGCGCGGCTGCGGCGCGGGCTGTTCCCTCACCGGCTGCGGCGCGGCGGCCGCAACGGCAACCGGAGCGGCTGGCGGCTGGCGAACGGGTTGCGGCGCGGGCGTAGGCGCGACTTCCGCCTCGGCGATTTCAGACAAATCAAGATCCAGATCGAGATCGTCGAGTGCAAGCTCGAAATCATCATCGTTGAAGCCGGCGAAATCCGTGAAATCCAGCTCTTCTGCGGGTGCCGCGGGCGCAGCAGCGGCAATCGGCGCGGCCTTGACCGGCGCGGCGGCAACCACGGGCGGCTCCACCTTCGCAGCCTGCGCAGCGGGAACATCTTGCACGAGCGGTGTTTCGCCGCGACCGGGAATGGAATATTTCGCGACGTCGTAAATCAGCTCGTCCATCGGCGACAGATGTTTCGCTTCCGGCTTCTCGGCAACCTCAAACGCCATACGCTCTGCGGCAGGCGTGAAGGTCTCGGCGACCGAAGGCGCAAAGGACGGAGCGGCCTCCACCGCCTGAACGACGGCAGGCGCGGGAGCGACTTCGACCTGCGGCTCGATGCGGGCTGCGGCAGGCTGCTGCTCGGAGCGTGGCTCAACCCGCCTCGGATCGACAGCCGAAACATCCCGGCGCGCGCCGAAATTGGCGAGCGGCAGCCGCAGGCTGGAAAATTCCAGCGAGGACCGGCCGCCATGCGACGGCGGACGCACGGAAACCGGTGCGGGCGCCTCCTCGGCGACAGCTATTTCAACCTCGTCGGCGAGATCGAAAGCCTGCGGCTCCGGCGCATAGGAATGACCATCGGCGTGAATGTTGCTCGAAACATCGGCGGGAAGCTCCGGCATCGCATGCCATTCGGTCGCGGCGGGTTCCGCTGCCTGCGGCTCTTCCCACCCAGCCTGCTCGGCGACGGGCTGGTAAACCATCGGCTCGGCGGGACGCGACTGGCGCGAATGCACATCGAAAACTTCCGCCACCGCGGAGGCGTCGTCGCGGAAATCCGCACGAATATCCTGCGCGGTCGTTTCGACGTAGTTGTGAATATAGGCCTGATCGACTTCCGGAAGCGGCTCTTCCATCACCTCCGGTGCGGATGCGGCAACAGGCGCGGGTTCATCCGCCGGCGCAAGCTCGGGCTCGCGGCGGGCGAAAACCTGCTCGACACGCTGCATGAAATCGTTGGGATGGATGCCTGTGCGAACATCGTTTGCCGGATCAAGAACGACCGGATCGGCATGCGGCGCATCGTAGACTTCGAACTCCCGCAGAAGCTCGTCCTCGAGGTTGAATTCCGGTTCGCGGCGGGTCGCCGGCGAAGCGGCGCGCGGCGCAGCCTCGGAACCCGCATGCGAAGGACGATCTTCGAAGCCGACGATACGCGCCAGTTCTGCCAGAGGATCGTTGTCAGCGAACCCTTCGGACCGGGCGTCCCGGTTATACGCGACTTTTTTTTCGACCATTACGTGTTCCACCATCTACGCATTGCAGCTCTTGCCAGCGTATTGTGAGCAAATAATGGTGATATGTTATCGCATTTCGGCAGGTGCGTCCGCTCCTAAAAGCGTGAGGCCGGACCTCAAAACATTCGCGACAGCATTCACCAGCCCAAGTCTGGCAATGCTCAATTCTCGGTTTTTATCGTTAATAAAACGTAATTCCGGCTGGTCTTTGCCCTTGTTCCAGTGTCCATGGAAGGAACTGGCGAGGTCATAGAGATAAAAAGCAAGCCGGTGCGGCTCGTGCGAAAGAGCCGCCGATTCGATCAGGCGCGGATATTCGGCGAGCTTTGCAACCATCTGCAACTCGTTGATATCGCTAATCAAAGCGACGGAGGCCGCCATCTCCTCAGCCGAAGGAGAAAGCCCCGGAAACGCTTCCTGCGCCTGCCGGAAGATCGACTGTGAGCGGGCGTGCGCATATTGCACGTAAAAGACCGGATTATCCTTCGATTGTTCGGTCACTTTCGCGAAATCGAAGTCCAGCGGCTCGGAATTCTTCCGATAAAGCATCATGAATCGCACCGGGTCGCGACCCACTTCGTCGACAACATCGCGCAGCGTGACGAAGTCGCCGGAGCGCTTCGACATCTTCACCGGCTCACCATCGCGGAACAGCTTGACGAGCTGGCACAGCAGCACCGTCAGTTTCGACTTGCCTTCGGAGACGGCGCGCGCGACCGCTTCCAGCCGCTTCACGTAGCCGCCGTGGTCGGCGCCGAGCACATAGATCATCTCGGAAAAACCGCGGTCGAACTTGTTCTTGAAATAAGCGACGTCCGCGGCGAAATAGGTGTAGGAACCGTCCGATTTCATCAGCGCGCGGTCCATGTCGTCGCCCACCTCGGTGGAGCGGAACAGCGTCTGTTCGCGGTCTTCCCAGTCGTCAGGCAATTCGCCCTTCGGTGGCGGCAAGGTGCCCTTGTAGACATGGCCCTTGAACGTCAGGTCATTGATAGCAGAGAGGATCGGACCGCCATTGCCCTCATGCAGCGTGCGCTCCGAGAAGAACACGTCGTGCCGGACGTTGAGCAGCGCCAGATCCTCGCGGATCATCGCCATCATCGCGTCGATCGCCTTGTCCTTGACGATAGGCATCCATTTTTCCTCGGGCATGGCGCGCAGCTTGATGCCATATTCATCCGCCAGCGCCTGGCCGACGGGAACGAGGTAGTCGCCGGGGTAAAGACCGGACGGAATGGTGCCGATATCTTCGCCGAGCGCCTCGCGGTAGCGCAGGAAGACGGAACGGGCTAGTACATCGATCTGCGAGCCGGCATCGTTGATGTAATATTCCTTGGTAACGCCGTAGCCTGCGAATGCCAGCAGGTTCGCCAGCGTGTCACCCACGACAGCACCACGGCAATGGCCGACATGCATCGGGCCTGTCGGATTGGCGGAAACATATTCGACGTTGATCTTCTGGCCGGAACCGATGGTGGAGCGGCCGAAATCGATGCCCTGCCCGATCATGTCTGCCAAAAGACGCTGCCAGTAACCGACCGAGACCTTGAGATTGATGAAACCAGGACCCGCGACATTGACGCTGTCGACATCGCTATCCGCCTGAAGCGCGGGCACGATGAGTTCGGCGAGCGCGCGCGGATTGGTGCCGAGCGGCTTGGCCAGCACCATAGCGGCATTGGTTGCAACATCGCCGTGGCTGAGATCGCGCGGGGATTCGACGGTAATTCGACTGAAATCGACCTTTTCGCGGTTCTCTTTCACGAGATCGAGGGTCTCGAGCGCGTTTTTGATCCTGGTATCGAAATCAGCAAAAATGTTCATCGTTCCAACCTGCGCGAAGGGCTTCTGTTTATGTCCGGCCATCATAACCGGGTCGGCTCCGCGATTGCCCGCTGCCCTATCGCAAATCGGGGGTGTGGTCAAACAGCCGCTGGTGGGCGCGCAGTGCATAACTATCGGTCATGCCGGCCAGATAGTCGCCCACATGCCGGGCTTTTGCGGCCACGCTCATGCCGGAAATGCTGTCCACCCAGTAATGGCTCTGCATTTCCGCCGGCGTTTCCATATAACGGTGGAAAAGATCGGTGACGATCTGTGTCGCGCCGGCGCGGATGCGCATGATTTCCGGATGGCGGTAGATATGGCCGAACAGCAGCTTCTTGATCTGCCGGTCGGTCTCGGCCATTTCCGGCGAGAAGGTCGCGACGGTGAAATCGGCGGCGCGGATATCGGCCGCGCTTCGTGGTTTCAGGCGGGCAAGATTCTGCTGGGCAACGCCGATCACATCCTCGACCATATGGGTGATCTGGCGGCGCATGATCTCATTGGCAAAACGCTCCTTGTCGAGCACGGGATATTTCGCCCGCACCTGCGCCATCAGTCCGCTGAGGAATGGCACCTCCTCCAGCATCTCGAAAGTGAGATAGCCGGCACGCAATCCGTCATCGATATCGTGGGTATTATAAGCGATGTCATCGGCAATCGCCGCCACCTGCGCCTCGAGGCTCGCATAGCTGCCGATTTCCAGATCCTGCTGCTCGCAATATTCGAGGATGGGCAGCGGAACCGGCCCCTTGATCCCCTCGCCCCTCGCATTCACCAGCGGACCGTTGTGTTTGACGAGACCTTCCAGCGTCTCCCAGGTGAGGTTGATACCGTCATATTCGGCATAACGGCGCTCCAGCTTGGTGACGATGCGCAGCGACTGGGCGTTATGATCGAAGCCGCCATAGGGCAGCAACACCGCATCCAGCGCGTCTTCGCCGGTATGGCCGAAGGGCGTGTGGCCGAAATCATGCACCAGCGCCACGCCCTCGGCCAGATCCTCATCCAGCTTCAGCGCACGGGCGAGAGCGCGGGCGATCTGCGCCACCTCGACGGTGTGGGTAAGCCGCGTGCGATAGTGGTCTCCGTCAGGGCTGATGAAGACCTGGGTTTTGTGCTTCAGGCGGCGAAAGGCCGTCGTGTGAACGATGCGGTCGCGGTCGCGCTGGAATTCGGAACGCGTCAGGCTTCCCTCTTCGGGAAAAAGACGCCCGCGCGTGGTCCATGGATCCGAGGCGAAAACCGCCCTCTCACCGCTTCCGAAACCCAATGCGCGCTGGTCTATGATCATGCATCCACCTGTTGTCTTCGCCGCCATGACCTAGACTGTGACTTCCTTTTCACCTCGGCCATTGACCTTTTCATTTACCCTTCATACCTATCGCAGAGGTCGGCGCAAAGCATCATCGCCGCGTTGACCGCCCTCACACAGGCTATAGACCGTTAATTTGACCGGTTTATAATGGTGACAACGAGATTATTGCTCTCCGGTTCTTGACCCCGGCAGGAGGAACGACATGGAAAACAGCGACATTACCCTTTCGGAAGCCGCGGCAAAGCGAATCGCCCAGATCGTCGCCGCCGACGCCGGCAAACAGGCGCTGCGCGTCTCGGTGGAAGGCGGCGGCTGCTCGGGCTTCTCCTACAAATTCGATCTGGCCGAAGACAAAACCGATGACGACATCGTGATTGCCCGCGGCGACGCCAAGGTGCTGATCGACAGCATGTCGGTCATCTATATGGCCGGCTCCGAAATCGACTTCGTCGACAATCTGCTCGGCCAGTCCTTCCAGATCAAGAACCCCAATGCTGTGGCAAGCTGCGGCTGCGGCACCAGCTTCTCGATCTGACGATTCTATCCACCACATCCTCGCCACCACCTTCCAAAAACGGTGGCAATCGGTTTTGCATCGGGTAAAAGTACCCCCGCAAAAGGGAAACTCCGATGAAGATTGCCACCTGGAACATCAATGGCGTCAAGGCGCGTATCGAAAACCTCTGCCAGTGGCTGAAGGATTCATCGCCTGACATCGTCTGCCTTCAGGAAATCAAGTCGGTTGACGAGGGTTTTCCCCGCCTTGAGATCGAGGCGCTCGGTTATCACATCGAAACCCACGGCCAGAAGGGCTTCAACGGCGTCGCGCTGCTCTCGAAGGTCAAGCCGGACGAAGTCAACCGTGGCCTGCCAGGCGATGATGCCGATGAACAGGCCCGTTTCATCGAAGGCGTGTTTTCCGTGGAAGGCGGCGCGATCCGCGTCTGCTCACTTTATCTGCCGAACGGCAATCCGCCAGACGATCCGGTGAAATATCCCTACAAGCTTGCCTGGATGGAGCGCCTGCAGCGCTTTGCAGAAGATCGCCTTGCAATGGAAGAGCCGCTGATCCTGGCCGGTGACTACAA
The DNA here is from genome assembly GCF_027956525.1 of Agrobacterium sp. ST15.13.013. Classification (NCBI taxonomy): domain Bacteria; kingdom Pseudomonadati; phylum Pseudomonadota; class Alphaproteobacteria; order Hyphomicrobiales; family Rhizobiaceae; genus Agrobacterium; species Agrobacterium sp. ST15.13.013. The sequence goes on along the minus strand of NZ_JAQKGP010000011.1, from coordinate 81,294 downwards.
CGTCATTCCCGAACCCTTCGATTGTCACGACCCACGCGTGTGGGAAGGCGACGCCCTGTTCCTGCCGCAGACCCGGGCGGCCTTCCGCAAGCTGGAGAATCTCGGCTTCACCGATGCCGCGCGCGCGACGACGGATGAAGCAGGACTTTATTCCTTCTGGGATTATCAGGCTGGCGCATGGCCAAAAAACAACGGCATCCGCATCGATCATCTGATGCTGTCAGCCGAAGCCGCGGACAGGCTGGAATCCGTCAGCATCGAAAAACATGTGCGGGCCTGGGAAAAACCGTCCGACCATGTGCCGGTCTGCGGTTATTTCGCTTTCAATCCGGTCGGCTGACCGGCCCCTTCAGGCGGAAGAAACCACCCTGATCGCCATTCTCAATCCGGGCCATCTCTCAATCCGGCCAACTCTCAATCCGGATCGCTAAACTGCATGTTCTGTGCGAGTGCGATTGCCGCGCGGCGATCCTTCTCACCGGCGAGCGAAAAAGCCTGCTCCTGCAGGTTCTGTATCCAGGTACAGTCCGCCGCCGCGCATTTGTCGAGCGCAGCCGTCATGAAGGCCAGCCCCCGCGTCGTCTGGCCTTCCTGGAAGATCAGGTTGCCGAAGATCGACATCGCGCCTGCATGGCCGTGTTTGCGGGCCTGATTGAGCCACTTCTTGGCCTGCTGCACGTCGGCGCGACCGCCCTCGCCGGCGAGAATCATCTCCGCCAGACGGAACTGCGCCTCCGCGACGCCAAAGGTGGAGGCAACCTGGAAATAAAGCTGGCGGGCCTGCGACAGGTCCATCTTCACCGGGCTGCCGGGAATGCCGTGACGGTAATAATCGGCAAGGGAAAGCAGCGCATTGACAAAAAAGCCGGTATCTTCCGAACCGGGCTCAACGCCCTGGCTGGCGATTTCGCTGTAGATCTTGAAAGCTTCGAAGTCGTTCTTGGCAACGCCGTCGCCATAGGCATACATATTGGCAAGCGCCCAGCGAGAGCCGGTATGGCCTTTTTCAGCCGCATAGCGATAGGCCTCGACGGCTTCGCCCTTGTTGCCGTTCTTGTAGGCCTTGAAGCCGAACTTGAACAGGTCGAAGGGGCCGGATTCCTTGGTCACGCCCGCATTGATGTCAAAAGCCGCAGCAGGCATTGCGAGCGACGCAAGCAACATGCCCATGAGGAGCGGCTTTAAAACGTTGGCTTCACATTTCAGCATTTCAGCGAACTTCTCTCACTCTTCCCGGCATATAGCCAATACTTGCGGAATACTGCAAAGCCGAACTCCGCCGGGTCGCGATTTTTCGAACACACTGCGTCTTTCCGGCAGCACTTTCCAGCGCACCACCGGTGGTCTTTTGCAGCAACTGCCCTAATTTTCCAGTGAGACAGATATAGGCATAATTTCCGGCAATATAACGGCATTTCGCCGTCCACCGGTCAGACCTGAACAAGAATGCCGGATGTAATTCCCGTATTACTTGCTTAAACCCTGAATCCAAACCCGTTTTCACTTTCCGGCCTTGCGCATCACCACATCAAACGCCTGCATGTTCTTCCATTCCCGCGTCCCTAAACATAAGCCAAGCACCCTGTTTGTGGCGGGAAATGGACAGATATGCTCACATTCCAACGCGACCACACGCTTGCAGAAAAGTGTTGCCAAATCGTCACAAAACTTTCGGCCTAGAAAATTTTATCGAGCAGGAATCATAGTCGCGCACGAAAAAGGCCCGGCTGGTAAACCGGACCTTTATTTTAGCATCTGCGGAAGGATGCTGTCAGAATTTGACCTTCACGCCCGTGGAGATTGCTGCCACGAGGTCGTTGCCGAAGTCGTAGCCCACCTCGTTGCCGCAAGTGAACCCGGCACCGCACGGTCCGCCATTAATGGAAGAGCTGCCGGAGGTCAGGAGGCCGAGAGCACCGGCAATCTTGAACTCGATATTCTTGTTCGGGGAGTAGACAATCTGCGTGCCCAGCGTCCAGGTGTCGGTCTGGGTGCCGATGACAGTCGATGTACCGCGATCCCAGGTCAGGCTCACAGCGCCGCTCCACTGCTCATTGAACTTGTGGCCAACGCCACCGGAAATCGTCCAGCCATCGCGGTAAAACAGGTCGAGCGTGTTCAACGTGTCTTGTCCAGCGGGAACGCAAGGTGACGTGCCGACAGCGCAGAAAGGAATGACCTGAATCTGGCTCCAGTCGGTCCATTTCACCGAACCGAAAGCAAGCCAGTCCGGCGCAATGCCGGATTGCACCTTGAGTTCGATACTGTCTGGCATGGAAACAGAGCCATAGATCGGCACGAGCTTGCCGCCGTATTTCGCAAGCGTCGGAGAAATGGACGGCGGCGTCTGCGGAATCGCCCTGACATCGGCGAAGCCGGTCAAGTCGTGATCGACGGCGCTGTTATAAACAAGGCTCGCACGGAAGGCGATCTCTGGAATCTCATAGGCCATGCCGGCGCGCCAGCCCCAGCCATCACCTTCCATCTCAAGTTTGCCAACGCCGCTGAAGCTGGACCAGGCCGGATTGAGGCCCAGAACGGCCGGCCCGAGAACCTGACGGTATTTATAACCGCTGATCTCCTGGTAGAAACCGCCGCCGATGATCGAGAAGTCGCCTTTGCCAAGATCGAACTTCACCCGGCAGGTGGTAGCGTAATTGTGCGACTTGACCTTGGTCTCGATATTGTAGCTCGATCCCTGCCAGATGCCGGGATTGAGATGTGCGCCCCAGGGCTGCGAATAATCGAACATGCAGTCGCCGAAATCGCCGATTGCCGCCTTGGCACCGACGCGGGTCGACCAGAAGTTTTCAGAGTCGTCTGCGGTGCTTGACCAAGAAGCAGGTAAGGGACCGCTCTTTGCCGGGTTGTCGCGCGCATTCTCCACCTTGCGCTGCGGCGCGACGAAGGTTGCGGAACTGTCGAGAACATAATCGGACGGATCGAACAGCAGGTCGATATTGTAACCGCCACGCTCAAGGCCGCCGGCCAGTGAGGGCGTTACCGCCGCGATGCTGACTGCGAAACATACCGCGCCGCGAAAAATTGCAGTTTTTGCCATCTCTCTCCCCAATCAAGGCAATGTGATCGTCAAAAGAGTGAAGCGCTTCGCGGCAAATGACAATCTGCCGCACACTGGCACAGTTCCGCGACACTTCTCCATTTTTTACGTAAGAATTTTATGCGTATGCCCTTAAATAGTCATTTTAGGTTATTTTTCTAATCCAATTGAAGCAATCAGACATAAAATGAAACAAATTCCCACTTGAGACAGGAATTGTCGCCAAATAACCACACTTGCGAGTTTCCCGAAGAAACGCACTTATCAGGCCGTTTTTGTTGGATTTTTTGGCTGTTCCAAAGGTTTTGGGGCGGGCATGGCCTGAAATAATCGCTCTTTCGAACCCGCGTGATTCGTCGTTGCGGCGCAGCAATCAACCGGGGCAATTGTTCCGCCAAAACAAAAAACGCCCCCGTTTCGAGGAGGCGTTTTGTATTCGTAAATGACGGAGGCAGCTATTATCCGGCTTCGCTGACCCGTGTAAGTGCTGTTCTCAAGCTTGCAAGCTGCACTTCCAGCTCCGCCTTGCGCTCGCGCTCGGCGGCCACGACTTCCGGATCGGCATTGGCCACGAACTTCTCGTTCGACAGCTTCTTGTCGATGCGTTCCATTTCCGCATCCACCTTGCCGATCGCCTTTTCGAGCCGGGCCTGTTCAGCCGCGAGATCGACGAGGTTGCCGAGCGGCAGGCAGACCGTGGCCTCACCGACGATGATCTGGGCCGAACCCTTCGGCGCGACATCGGCAGCGCGGATTTCATCCGCCCGCGCCAGGCGCCGGATGGCCGCGGCATGGCGGTCCAGTCGCGCTTCCGTGGAGGTATTGGCACCGACGACCACCAGCGAGGCGGTAGCGCCCGGCGGCACGTTCATCTCCGCGCGCGCGGAGCGAATGCCGGAGACGAGATCGATCAGCCAGTTGATTTCGGCGGCTGCCGCATCGTCGCGGAATTCCGGCTCCGGCCAGTCGGTGAGGCAGAGCAGGTCGTCGCGCTCCTCGCCCTCGCCGGCCGTATGTGCCCAAAGTTCTTCGGTCATGAAGGGCATGAAGGGATGAAGGAGCTTGTAGATCTCCTCCAGAACATAGGCCGCGCAGGCCTGGGATTCCCGCTTCGCCTTTTCGTCCTCGCCGCTGAAGACAGGCTTCAACAGTTCCAGATACCAGTCGCAGAACTGGTTCCAGACGAAACGGTAGAGAATTCCGGAGGCGTCGTTGAAACGGAAGTTCTCAAGCGCCGCCGTCACGTCGCGCGCCGTATTGGCAAGCTCGGTCAGGATCCAGCGGTTGATGGTCAGCGAGGCGGTCTCGGACAGGAAATGCGGATCGCGCTTCACGCCGTTCATCTCGGCAAAACGCGTGGCATTCCATAGCTTGGTGCCGAAGTTGCGATAACCGGCGATACGCGCCGGATCGAGCTTCACGTCGCGGCCCTGCGCCGCCATGATGGCCAGCGTGAAACGCAGCGCATCCGCACCATATTCATCGATCAGTTCCAGCGGATCGATGACGTTGCCCTTGGACTTCGACATCTTCTGGCCGTTCTTGTCGCGAACCAGCGCATGGATGTAGACCGTGCTGAAGGGCTCGACCGGGTTGCCGGCATCGTCCTTCATGAAATGCAGGCCCATCTGCATCATGCGGACAACCCAGAAGGGGATGATGTCAAAACCGGTGACCAGCACGTTGGTCGGATAATAACGCGCCAGTTCCGGCGTCTGCTCGGGCCAGCCAAGGGTCGAGAACGGCCAGAGCGCCGACGAGAACCAGGTGTCGAGCACGTCTTCGTCGCGCGTCAGGATTTCGCCCGGCTTGAAGTTTTCGAGCTTCTCTTCCACCCAGGCCTTCCACGGACCTTCATGGGCAATATAATGCTGGATGGCCGCCTGAAGCGCCTCTTCCTCGGTTTTCTCAACGAAGACCTGCCCGTCCGGGCCATACCATGCCGGAATCTGGTGTCCCCACCACAATTGCCGCGAGATGCACCAGGGCTGGATGTTCTCCATCCACTGGAAGTAGGTGTTTTCCCAGTTCTTCGGCACGAAATTGGTGCGGCCTTCGCGCACCGAGGCAATCGCCGGCTGGGCAAGCGTCTTGTTGTCCACCCACCATTGGTCGGTCAGGCGCGGCTCGATCGGCACACCGCCACGATCGCCATGCGGCACGACGTGCTTGTGCGGCTCGATCTTGTCGAGCAGACCGGCTTCCTCGAAGATTTCGACGATGATCTTGCGCGCGGTAAAGCGGTCCTGCCCTTCCAGACGGTCCCATGCGCCATGCAGCGCAGCCGGATGGCTGAGGCCTTCGAGGAAATCCTCATTCTCCTTGATGGTGATCGTGCCGTCGATATTCATGACGTTGATGGCGCGCAGGCCGCAACGCTTGCCGACTTCGAAATCGTTGAAGTCATGCGCTGGCGTGATCTTGACCGCACCCGTGCCGGCCGTCGGATCGGCATAATCATCGGCGACGATCGGGATCTTGCGCCCGACGATCGGCAGGATGACATGCTTGCCGACGATGCCCCTGTAACGCTCGTCTTCCGGGTTCACCGCAATGCCGGTATCGCCGAGCATCGTTTCCGGACGCGTCGTTGCGACGACGATGTAATCGCGGGTTTCGAACTCGGTGGGCTTGCCCTCTTCGTCGAAGGCAACCGGATACTGATAGGTAACGCCCTTTTCCAGCGGGTAACGCAGGTGCCAGAGATTGCCCTTCATCTCGATCTGCTCGACTTCCATGTCGGAAATCGCCGTCAGCAGCTTCGGATCCCAGTTGACGAGGCGCTTGTCCTTGTAGATCAGGCCCTGCTTGTAGAGCGTGACGAAAACTTCGAGAACCGCTTCGGAGAGGCCTTCATCCATGGTAAAGCGTTCCCGCGACCAGTCGCAGGAGGCGCCGAGACGTTTCAGCTGGTTGAAGATGAGGCCACCGGATTCGGCCTTCCATTCCCAAACCTTTTCGACGAAAGCCTCACGGCCCATATCGCGGCGGCCCGGAAGCTGCTGTTCCATCAGCTTGCGCTCGACGACCATCTGCGTGGCGATGCCGGCATGGTCCATGCCCGGTTGCCACAGCACGTCCTTGCCGCGCATGCGCTCGAAGCGGACCAATATATCCTGCAGCGTGTTGTTGAGCGCGTGGCCCATATGCAGGGAGCCGGTCACATTCGGCGGCGGAATGACGATGGTGAAGGTTTCCGCACCCGGTTTGGCGTTGGCGCCGGCACGAAAAGCGTTAGCCTCGTCCCAGGCTTTGGCGATTTTCGGTTCGACGGAAGCGGAATCGTAGGTCTTTTCGAGCATTTCCTGACCTGAATTTTAGAGTTCTTGTGTGGATTTTTTAAATAAGGATGGACGGGAGAGAGTCAACAGAAACCCGCCCGCGAGCCAACCATTGAGCGGACCCACGGGTGACTATGCCCCCATAACACCTTCATCTTCAACAAAAAAAGCCGCCCCTATGCCGGAGCGGCCCCTGTTTCGTCGCATCCGCCGCAATCGCTCGTGCGGCCGGAGGAGAACTTAGCGACGCGAACCGCGCGCCACGCGCTCGATTTCCTCACGCACCAGACGCTCCACGAGCGTCGGAAGATTGTCTTCCAGCCACTCCTGCAGCATCGGGCGCAGCATTTCAGCGGCCATGTCCTCGATCGAGCGCCGCTCGACGCCGTCGAAAACCTGCGCAAGCTCGCTGAAGGAACGGGCGATCTGCGCGCCGGCAGCGGCGGAAAGGAGATTGAGCGACAGGCCGCCCTCACCATCCGCTACGTCTTCTGCCTGTGGCTTGGCCAGATCGAATGCATGTTTTTCAACAGCAGGTTCCAGCACCGCCATATCGAAACGATCCGCTGTCAGCGGCGTTTCGATGGCGCCGCGCAGCGACAGCTGATCGAAGCGGTTTTCGGCCGAAGGCGCGCTCTCGATGGCGGCAGCGGCGGCGCGATCCTCGGCGGCAAAAGATACCGGCTGCTCGCTCACGCTGGATGCCGGCTGCTCGCCGACGCTCGCGGCGGCCGCAGCCATCAGCGGCCGAACATCCGTCGGGCGCTGCGGTGCGGCGCGTTCCGAAGACGTCGCGGACAAAGGCTGCGATAGAGCCGGCGCAGCAGCCGGCGGCGCGGTCTCGGACGCTCCACTGCGGGCCTGCGCGGCGAAAGCCTGCGGCCCCATGGCCGCGTTACGGTCTGCGGCGGCACGCACACGGGCGGCAACATCGGCAAGGGACATGGTCTTTTCGGCGGGGCTTTCCTGCCCTTCAGCCATTGGCTTTTCGGAAACCGGCGAAAACTCCTGCGCAGGCCGTGAGCCGAAAGCCTGGTTTGCAGCGGGGGGAACGCGCGCCGGCGGGCTGATGGGCTCCGCCACGAAGGCCGCTTCGCTCGCAGCCTCGTCTTCATCGTCATAGACCGGCGGCAACTGCCCGGAAAACGCACCGGCAGGTCCGGTCTCGTTGCTTTCGATGATCCGGCGAATGGACGCCAAAATCTCTTCCATGGACGGTTCACGCGCTACGCTTGGCTGAGCCATATCAATCCCCGGTTTCCACTCTTCGAGCGCCCTTGCCGCATCCCTCGGACACCGGATGAGCGCTCCTTGACCTGTTCAATTTGCACATCGCGTTTTCGACAATCGAAATCGATCGTCACACCGATGCTCTGAAACATGGCCGGCCAAGCGCTTGAGCATTTCGCCGTCCCTGTCGCAGGATCATGCGGGGCAGAAATACGCACACCCCGAATCACCCTTAGTTTAGGTCAGCATAGCGAGGAACTAAATCACTGATTCGACAAGTTTCGTGATGATGCACAGCTTTGTGAGAGCGGCCCGGAAGGAAGCGCCCGCCGGCAAACCGAACATAAAAACGCCGGGGCGGAAACGTCACCCCGGCGTCAAAAGAGAAGATGATCCTTTGCCGATCAGAAAACGAATTCGGCCGCCTTGGCAAAACCCGGCAGCGGCTTGATCGAAGCATTGAAGAAAGCGGCTGCCGATGTGCTGTTGCCATCGCGGCGATAGACGGTGGCCTTTGCGGCGCCACCATATCCGACGACCACGACCAGACGTCCGCCGTCGCGCAGCTGGTCGATCAGTGCCGCCGGCACTTCTTCCACCGAGCCGTTGATGAAAATGAGGTCATAGGGCGCTTCGCCCGCATAGCCCTTTTCGAGATCGCCTGTCACGACGGCGACATTGTCATATCCGAGCGAGGCGAGCGTCTCGGTCGCCTGTGCGGCCAGCGCCTCATCGCTTTCAAGCGAAACCACCGAACCGGCAAGCTGCGAAAGGATGGCAGCCGCATAACCTGCGCCGCCGCCGACTTCCAGCACCACGTCCTCCTTCGACACGGCCGAAAGCTGCAGCAGCTTTGCCAGCGGCGAGGTCTTCATGACATAACGGGCCGGACGGCCATCGCGGGCGGGACAGATCTGCAGATCCTCGTCCACATAGGCAATCTGCCGCACGCCCGCCGGCACGAATGCCTCGCGCGGCACACTCAAAAACGCCTTCAGCACGGAATGCGACGTCACGTCGGTCGTACGCAACTGGCTGTCGACCATATTGGCGCGTGCGGTTTCGAAATCCATCATATCGTCTCGCCTCAATTTCAAGGATGCCGGTCGGGAAGCCTCGGCTCCAAAAGCTCAAAACGGCAGGGGCTCACCCTCGCCTTTGGATAATCTCATAATTGCCCAAGCGCACGCTTTCAAGCGCGCTGAGCAGGATGTGCGGGAAAAAGCGAAACAGTGGAGTTTTCCGGAACAGCAAATTACCGCGAAGCGGGGCAATAATACCGAAAACATTGTGTTCGTGGAATTTTTTGGAGGCCTCGCCCGGAATTGAACCGGGGTACAAGGATTTGCAGTCCTCTGCGTCACCACTCCGCCACGAGGCCTCACACGCTCGTCAATCAAGCGATGGCGGGCATTTAGAACGAATCCATTATGGGCGCAAGAGGGTTCGTTCCGAATGTGGTGTTTTTTCGGGCCGGACCGGCACACCACAGCAGCCGAACTCCTAAGCGCTTAAGATTATGAAGCTTTTCGTATCCGCTGCATATTTCAGAACAAACAAAGCCCGCACCCGGCGCGTTTGCGCCGTTGCGGGCGATGCTGCATTTGCTGTGCCGGGAGGTCAGATTCGCCCAAGCAGAACCAGGATCAGGACGATGACCAGAACCAGTCCGAGACCGCCTGACGGGCCGTAGCCATAATTATGGTAACCCCAGCTTGGCAGTGCGCCGATGAGAAAAAGAATGAGAAGGATGACGAGGATGGTGCCGAGCATGTGTAACCCTCCACTATTGGCATATGTCCTGCGTGTTTGAATGATGAAACGCGCAAAAAGTTCCCTTCTCTCTATAGCCGGCAGCATAAGGGTGGAAACGCATCCTCATCAGTTTCAACGGGTTACACCGGAAATTCGGAAATGCGGCCTTGCCGCTCCGTCTCGGGAAATAATTCTCCGCCAAGTTAGGTCGCCACAAAAGCCCCGTGGAGCTGTGGCGGGCCGGCCTTAACCGGGATGACCAAAGCAGCGATTTATCCGAGGTGATTTCTCGGCCTATGTCTATTGGCGGTTGTCCGTCATATTAATGCCAGTCACCCGTCCCCTGAAACTGGCGGGAGACGGAGAGATCCGGCATCACTGGCAGTGCGCCGGATCTCTCCCGCCCCTCCCAACAGCCCCTCATATCCCCTTCCCCTTCGCAGGCACACGGATATTTTACCGGCTATCTCCTGCCTTTCGCTTGCATTGCCGGTTTCACTCCGGCTAGACCCCGGACCGGGAGGGAGAAACGAGCATCACATGTCCGGTTTTGCGAACCTCATCCCGCTTTTCATCTTCGGCCTCCTCGTCTATTTTTTCTTTCGCTGGGTCGCGCGCGACATTCAGAAACCGAAGAGCAAATAGTCGGGAAAATCGTCTCCGCCCCTCTGCCGCCGGGAACCGTCGCGCCTCGACATCGTTTTCACAGACGCACTTGGGAGGACAGGATGAAAACGCTCGTATCGTCGGCCGCTATCGCGCTTGCACTGGCGCTTGCCGGATGCACCACGGCCGGGCCGGCCGCCTATCTCGGCCCCGCGCCCTATGTCGAACCCATCCCCGGCAGCATCATCTACAGGGGCCAGCCGCGAACCAAACTGACGAAATCGCCAATCGGCAGCACTTTCACCCATGAGTTCCGCATCGACGGCAGCACTAGAGCGGTGGAAACCTACCGCATCGCGCCGGACCGCTCGCTGGAACTCATCGACCGCCGCATCATCCGCGAATGGCTGTTCGGGCGCGACGACTGACCGCACCGTAACCGGCAGAAACGCATCCGCAACGGGATTGCACATCCTGACCGCTTGGTTTAGAGCCGGGCGCGACAACCACGATGGATAGGCAATGAATACGCGCTGGCAAAAACCCGTCCTGATCGCGTTCGAGACGCCGGGCGATTACACGAGCATCGACACCACGCAGGCCGCCTCCTGGGCGCTGATCGAGGACTGGCCGATAGAAGACGGCGATGCGCTGGACAAGGCGCTGCTGATCTGCGCCGCCGTCGATGCAGGCCGGAAAAAGCCCGAGGATGCGCGCAAGGCCTTCATCGCAGCCGCAATCGAAGCGGGCCTCGATATCAAGGCCTGACGTCGAAATAACTGGGGCCGCAGACTATAAATGCCGCCAGCAGCGCTGCGTTTTCAAAAAGACAGGTTCGATGGATCGCAACAGATGGAAGCTTCCGGAAATATGAAAAAAGCCCTGTTCATTTTTCTCCTCTCCTGCCTGGCGATCGGCCTTCTCGGCCACCTCGTGGTCGCTTTCGTCGTCACTGGCTGAAGCGTGAAAACGCCCTCCGTCGGACGGCGGAGAGGCTGGATTTGAGAATTTGCTGAATTTCATTCTTTCGTTATGGAACCGCGATAAACTTTGCCCGTTCTCTTTTCACTCGACAGGAGGAGGGTTGGAATGCGTGACGGATTGAACGGTTTTCTGGAAATCTCGATGATCGGCTTCGTGGTCGCAAGCTGCCTTTTCATGGTCAACCCACCGATTTGAGCGACCTCAAAAATCTGTCTCCGACAGAACCGGCGACTTGACGTTCCGGCATAAAAAATGCGGCCTTTTGGGCCGCATTTCTGTATCAACACATCATCCCATCAGGCAGAAAGCTTGGCCGCCAGCTTGGCGACATGGGCACCCTGATAACGAGCGGCTTCCAGCTCGATTGCGGAAGGCTGGCGCGAACCGTCGCCATCGGTGATGGTGGAGGCGCCATAGGGCGAACCGCCCTTGATTTCATCGACGCCCATCTGGCCCTGGAAAGCATAGGGCAGGCCGACAACGGCCATGCCGTGATGCAGGAAGGTGGGGATAAAGCCGAGAATGGTGGATTCCTGGCCACCATGCTGGGTGGCGGACGACGTGAAGACCGAGCCGACCTTGCCGACCAGCTTGCCACTGAACCACAGGCCGCCTGTCTGGTCCCAGAAATTGCGCATCTGCGAGGCGACCGTGCCAAAACGTGTGCCGGCGCCGACGATGATGGCGTCGTAATCCGCCAGTTCGTCCACCGTCGCCACCGGGGCCGGCTGATCCAGCTTGAAATGGGAGGACTTTGCAACTTCTTCCGGAACGAGTTCGGGAACGCGCTTCACCACGGCTTCCGCGCCGGTGGACTTCACGCCCTCGGCAACCGCATAAGCCATTTTCTCGATATGGCCGTAAGAGGAGTAATAAAGTACCAGAACCTTCGTCATTCTCTTCGTTTCCTTTGCTGGAACTGTTTCCGGCGTACCGGCGACAAGCTTCTTTAAAAACTCGATGATCATCGGCTTTGACCTGTAAAAAGCGTATGACAAAAAAGGTAGCGGACGGATCGGTCTGCCGCCAGCCGGGGATTGGCATACGCACTGTTCACGATGAGTGAACGCTCCGAGTCATCGTCAACCAATCCCCCTTCTGCGTTTCTTCAAAACCGCTTTGCATTCGCGCTGGCGCGGCGTTAACGTCGGGTGAAACAGATGACGAGTGCAACCATGTCCAATCCCTCCTCCGCTCAATCCGTCGTGACCGCCGCCATGCTCGCCATTGGCGACGAACTGCTTTCGGGCCGCACCAAAGACAAGAATATCGGCCACCTCGCGGATGTCCTCACCATGTCCGGCATCGACCTGAAGGAAGTACGCATCGTCTCCGACGAGGAGGAAGCGATCGTGGAAGCACTGAACGCACTGCGCAGCCGCTATGATTATGTTTTCACCTCGGGCGGCATCGGCCCGACCCATGACGACATCACGGCAGATGCGGTCTCTGCGGCGTTCGGCCTGCCCTGCGAACACGATTCCGAGGCGCTGCGCATGCTGGGTGATATGTATCGCGTCCGCGAGATGGAGTTCACCGAGGCGAGGAAGCGCATGGCGCGCATGCCGAGAGGTGCGGCCCATATCGCCAATCCCGTTTCCGTCGCTCCCGGCTTTGTCATCGGCAATGTCTATGTCATGGCCGGCGTGCCGCAGGTGTTTCAGGCCATGCTGGACAATGTCATGCCGACGCTGCGCACCGGCGCCAAAGTCATGTCACAGGCGGTGCGCTCGCCCTATGGCGAAGGCGATATCGGCACGCCGCTGACGGCCATCCAGAAGGCCCATCCCGAAACCAGCATCGGCTCCTATCCGAAATATGACGGGCAGCGCTTCTCAACCGAAATCGTCGTGCGCGCCCGCGACGCTGGCGTATTGAAGGCAGCAGCAGACGCGGTTGCCGCCATGATCGAAGCGATCGGCCAGGAAAAACAGCTGGCCGCAAGCAAGGGCGATGCAACCGCCTGAGGGAGAAATTTCAAAGGCGTCGAGTTGACCAAAATCAAGGTGGCCATCGGCAAAGACGGCCATTCTGCGCACAGCAACCAGATGTCACCGAGGAGAGAGAAAATGGGTTACAAGACGATACTGGCAGTGGTCGACAATGTTTCGAACACACAGAAGCTCGGCGAATTCGTGGTGAGCCTTGCCGACCAGTTTTCCTCGCATGTGATCGGCCTTCACATGGAAACGCTGGCGGCCGTTCCGCTGGTCGCGCCGATGGAAATTCCCGACCCCGCCACCGTGCAGGCGCTGCAGGACGTGGCGCACAAGGAAACCACCGATGTCGGCGCGCTTTTCGAGCGTACACTGTCGGCCAACGGCATCTCGCATGAATGGCGCAGCTTCGTCACCTCGGTCGGTTACGCTTCCGCCTCCGCCATCGACAGCGCACGCTGCGCCGACCTCATTATCGCGCGCCAGAGCAGTTCCTCGGCGCTATCGGACAGCCGCTCGGATATTGACGGTTTCCTTTATGAAAGCGGCCGCCCCGTTCTCCTCGTGCCGCATGTGCTGACCGTTGCCAAACCGATCAAGCGCGTCCTGATTGCCTGGAACGGCTCGCGCGAGGCGACCCGCGCCACCTTCGACGCCCTGCCCTTCCTCAAAGCGGCCGACAGCGTCGAAATTTTCTCCGTTGATCAGGCGGAAAGCGAAACGCAGTCATCAGGCCTTGCCGGTACGGAACTCGCCGCCACGCTTGCCCGCCACGGTGTCAACGTCACGGTCACCTCGCAGGAAAAGATCGCCGGCATCTCACCGCAGGCGGCTATCGAAAACCGTCTATCGGATAACAGCATCGACCTTCTGGTCATGGGTGCTTACGGCCATTCCCGCTGGTGGGAACTGCTGTTTGGCGGCGTCACCCGTACACTGCTCGATTCCATGACGGCGATGACGCTGCTGTCGCGTTGAAAATGGATGGGGCGCGGATACCCCCTCAACATCCGACATGAAGCGGGCGATTGCCGCTTGTTTCTTCTCCCCGCCGGGGAGAAGTCCGCGGCAGCGGGATGAGGGGGCAAGCCCTCCGCATATCTCTACCGTTGCCCCTTCATCCGGCCCTTCGGGCCACCTTCTCCCCCGTGGGGAGAAGAACCAAGCCGTAATCTCCCGCACTCACCTTTTTGCGGAACTCTTGCCTTTTTGCCGGTCTTGCGGCTATTAGCCAAAGCCATCGACAATTTTGACCAGATGGTAGACGACATGTCCCTTCCCGATAAAGCCTTTCCCGTTTCCTGGGACCAGTTCCACCGCGACGCCCGTGCGCTTGCCTGGCGTCTTGCCGGTCTCGACAAAGAGTTCCGGGCAATCGTCTGCATCACCCGCGGCGGCCTCGTTCCGGCGGCGATCATTTCGCGCGAGCTCAACATCCGCATGATCGACACGGTCTGCATCGCCACCCGTCATGACTATGTCAACCAGGGCGACACGGTTCTCCTGAAGGGCGTGGCCCCCGAGCTGACGAGCGACGCCGGCGAAGGCGTGCTTGTTGTCGACGATCTGACCGACACCGGCAAGACGGCGCTGGAAGTGCGCGAAATGTTGCCGAAGGCGCATTTTGCCTGCGTTTACGCCAAGCCGAAGGGCGTGCCGACCATTGACACCTTCGTCACTGAAGTGAGCCAGGACACCTGGATTTATTTCCCCTGGGACATGGGCTTCACCTATCAGGAGCCGATCGCCAAGGGATCGCGCGGCTGATTGCTGCCGTCATTCAAAATCGCACATGAAAAGCCGCCCCTTCGTGGGCGGTTTTTTGTGGAGAAATGTCTTTTTTGAAAGCTGCGGAAAACACGGAAAAACCGCAGTGTCGCCATTATGCCTCACCCCGGAAATGCAGGGTTTTGCCTTTCCGTTGCGGAAACCAGCCTCGCGCAAGCTTCAAACCTTCCCGCCAAGTCACTGATTTTTCTACTAGCTTTTCCTATCCCCGTTTTCCACAGGCACTCCACACAATATCTTGTGGTTAAAAATGGGTTTCAATCTATGGCTTGACGAATCTGTGCCGCGAGAGGAAAGTGACACTTATGTTGCGGCGGCAACGGACCGGAAAGTAACGAGGCCGGTTCTTCTCCATCTTCAGCGCGCATGTCCAAACGGCGTCCCGGCCATGAGGGGGCGGCTCGCCGGTGGTTTTTCTGCGCCTTGTGGAACCGCCAAAAACATGAGGCGGGGACTGGCAGCAAGAATGTGTTAATACTATATATAGTAGGCTTGCAGCCATCTTAAACACGAGATACAGGGATGACATCCAAGGATGAGCATCCCTATTAGATCGGCAAAACCCGGCTGCGCGAAGGCATCGCACGGCTGGAACGGATTTTTGCGCCCTTCACCGGGCGCCCAATGGACGAGGACACAAACCCATGCGCATTGAACGCCGCTTCACGAAGCCCGGCCAATCGCCTTATGCGGAGATCGACTTCCGCAAGGCCGTCAGTGAAATCAAGAACCCGGATGGATCCATCGTGTTCCGTCTGGCGGACATCGACGTTCCCGCGCAGTTCAGCCAGGTTGCGACCGACGTTCTGGCGCAGAAATATTTCCGCAAGGCCGGCGTTCCGAAGTTTCTCAAGAAGGTTGAGGAAAACGACGTTCCTTCCTTCCTGTGGCGCTCCGTTGCCGATGAAAAGGCGCTGAAGGACGTGCCGGAAGCCGAACGTTTCGGCTCCGAGACCGATGCGCGCCAGGTTTTCGACCGTCTGGCCGGCACCTGGGCCTATTGGGGCTGGAAGGGCAAATATTTCTCGTCCGAAGAAGATGCGCTGGCCTTCCGCGACGAGCTTGCCTATATGCTCGCCACCCAGCGTGTTGCGCCAAACAGCCCGCAATGGTTCAACACCGGCCTGCACTGGGCCTATGGCATCGATGGCCCGGGCCAGGGCCACTTCTATGTCGACCCCTTCACGGGCAAGCTGACCAAGTCCAAATCCGCTTACGAACATCCGCAGCCGCATGCCTGCTTCATCCAGTCCGTTGAGGACGACCTCGTCAACGAAGGCGGCATCATGGACCTGTGGGTGCGTGAAGCGCGCCTGTTCAAATACGGCTCCGGCACCGGCTCCAACTTCTCCTATCTGCGCGGCGAAGGCGAAAAGCTTTCCGGCGGCGGCAAATCCTCCGGCCTGATGAGCTTTCTCAAGATCGGCGACCGTGCTGCCGGCGCCATCAAGTCCGGCGGCACGACCCGCCGTGCGGCCAAGATGGTGGTCGTTGATGCCGACCATCCCGATATCGAAGCCTATATCGACTGGAAGGTGAACGAGGAGCAGAAGGTTGCCGCTCTCGTCACCGGTTCCAAGATCGTCGCCAAGCACCTGAAGGCGATCATGAAGGCCTGCGTCAACTGTGAGGCCGACAATGGCGATTGCTTCGACCCGGCCAAAAACCCTGCCCTGAAGCGCGAAATCCGCGCTGCCAAGAAGGACATGGTGCCGGAAAACTACGTCAAGCGCGTCATTCAGTTCGCCGAGCAGGGTTACAAGGACATCCAGTTCAAGACCTATGACACGGACTGGGATTCGGAAGCCTACCTCACGGTATCAGGGCAGAACTCCAACAACTCCGTCTCGCTGAAGGACGACTTCCTGCGCGCTGTCGAAAATGACGGTGACTGGAACCTGACCGCCCGCAAGGACGGCAAGGTCATGAAGACGCTGAAGGCCCGCGACCTCTGGGAAAAGATTTCCCACGCCGCCTGGGCGTCCGCCGATCCGGGCCTGCACTTCAACACCACCATGAACGACTGGCACACCTCGCCGGCCGAAGGCCCGATCCGCGCTTCCAATCCGTGCTCGGAATACATGTTCCTCGACGACACGGCCTGCAATCTTGCCTCGCTGAACCTGCTGCAGTTCAAGGATGCCAAGACGAAGCGCATCGACATCGCCGATTACGAACACGCCGTCCGCCTGTGGACCGTCGTTCTCGAAGTCTCGGTCATGATGGCGCAGTTCCCGTCGCGCCAGATTGCCGAACGCTCCTATGAATACCGGACGCTCGGCCTCGGTTACGCCAATATCGGCGGTCTCTTGATGTCCTCCGGCATTCCCTATGACAGCGACGAAGGCCGCGCCATCGCCGGTGCACTGACCGCCATCATGACCGGCGTTTCCTACGCAACCTCGGCTGAAATGGCCGGCGAGCTTGGCCCGTTCCCGAGCTTTGCGCCGAACCGCGACAACATGCTGCGCGTCATCCGCAACCACCGCCGCGCCGCCCATGGCCTGTCGGATGGTTATGAGGGCCTGTCGGTCAATCCGGTCGCGCTCATCCACGCCGATTGCACGGATCAGGACCTGATCGCTCACGCAACGGCTGCCTGGGACAAGGCGCTGGAACTTGGCGAAAAGCACGGCTATCGCAACGCCCAGACGACCGTTATCGCGCCAACAGGCACGATCGGCCTCGTCATGGATTGCGACACGACCGGTATCGAGCCGGACTTCGCGCTGGTAAAATTCAAGAAGCTCGCCGGTGGCGGTTACTTCAAGATCATCAACCGGGCTGTTCCGGAGGCGCTGCGTTCGCTCGGTTATTCCGAAAGCCAGATCGCCGAGATCGAAGCCTATGCCGTCGGCCATGGCAATCTCAACCAGGCGCCGGCCATCAACCCCTCGACGCTGAAGGCCAAGGGCTTCACCGATGAGAAGATCGAAGCCGTCAACGGCGCGCTGAAGAGCGCCTTCGACATCAAATTCGTCTTCAACCAGTGGACGCTCGGCGCCGACTTCCTCAAGGAAACGCTGAAGGTTTCCGACGAGCAGCTCTCCGACATGAGCTTCAACCTGCTCGAGCACCTCGGCTTCGGCAAAAAGGACATCGAAGCAGCGAACGTGCACGTCTGCGGCGCGATGACGCTGGAAGGCGCACCGTTCCTCAAGAACGAGCACCTGCCCGTCTTCGATTGCGCCAACCCCTGCGGCAAGATCGGCAAACGTTACCTCTCGGTCGAATCGCATATCCGCATGATGGCGGCGGCTCAGCCCTTCATCTCCGGCGCGATCTCCAAGACGATCAACATGCCGAACGATGCGACGGTGGAAGATTGCGGCGCAGCCTACATGCTGTCCTGGAAGCTGGCGCTGAAGGCCAACGCCCTTTACCGCGATGGCTCCAAGCTTTCCCAGCCGCTCAATGCTTCGCTGGTGGAAGACGAGGACGAAGAAGACCTGATCGAAGAGCTGATCCAGCAGCCCGCCGCACAGCAGGCCGTGACGATCACCGAAAAGATCGTCGAACGGGTCATCGAGCGTGTCTCGCGCGAGCGTGAAAAGCTGCCGAACCGCCGTCAGGGTTACACCCAGAAGGCAACTGTCGGCGGTCACAAGGTCTATCTGCGCACCGGCGAATTCGGTGACGGCCGCATCGGCGAAATCTTCATCGACATGCACAAGGAAGGTGCTGCCTTCCGTGCGATGATGAACAACTTCGCCATCGCCATTTCGCTCGGCCTGCAATATGGCGTGCCGCTGGAAGAATATGTGGAGGCATTCACCTTCACCAAGTTCGAACCGGCCGGCATGGTGCAGGGCAACGACGCGATCAAGAACGCCACCTCGATCCTCGACTACGTGTTCCGCGAACTCGCCGTCTCCTATCTCGGCCGTCACGACCTCGCTCATGTCGATACGTCGGACTTCTCCAATACCGCACTCGGCAAGGGTATCCAGGAAGGCAAGACCAACCTGCTCTCCACCGGCTGGACACGCGGTTACAAGCCGACGCTGGTTTCCAGCAATGAAGGTGAACGCGCCGCTTCAGAGCCCAAGGGTTCGGCAACGGCAACTCCTGCCCGCGCCTCGGCCAACGTCACCTCCTTTGCCGGCTCTGCCGCCCGCAAGCTGGAACCGACAGTCGCGATCTCCACATCGGAAATCGTCTCCTTCAAGCGCGACTATGAAGAACGCGCCAAGGAACTGGCCGAAGAAATCGCCGAAGAGGTGATCGACGAGGTCGTTCAGGAAGCCAAGCAGACCGCCACCGCCCTCTTCTCCGACAAGGCCGCCGCAGACGCTGCCTCGGCCAAGACGGAAGCCAAGAAGGTCGAAAACGAACGCCGCATGCGCTCGATCGCTCAAGGCTATACCGGCAACATGTGCTCGGAATGCCAGAACTTCACGATGGTGCGGAACGGCACTTGTGAAAAGTGCGATACTTGCGGTGCGACGAGCGGTTGCAGCTAAGCATTTGGCTTAGGCTCCACCAAAAAAATGAGTAGTCTTGAGGGCTCTTTCAGATATGAAAGAGCCCTTATTGTTTTGATGTTTTATTTATTGCAGCTACTGGAAACCCGTAGTTCAGAATGTTATATTTCGAATGGAATTCAGATAAGGCGTCAGCCAATCTCGCCAAGCATGGCGTCAGTTTTGAAACGGCCCGTGGAGTTTTTGACGATCCCTTTGCGGTGGATGTCGAAGATCGTTCGGCCAACTACGGTGAAGTCCGACGGCGTATAGTGGGATTGGGCAATGGATTGTTTCTGACCGTGATCTATACCGAACGAAGCGAAGTGATCCGTATCATCTCCGCACGAAAGGCGACACGCGCAGAGTGCAAGGAATATGACGACAATGGCTGGTAAAATCGATCAAACAGACTGGGCTCGTCTTCACGCCATGACCGACGAAGAGGCGGAGGCCAATGCGCTGGCCGACCCTGATAACGCGCCGCTTTCCGCCGAACAGCTTGCCGCGGCTCCCAGAATGCCACGCATAAAGATCATTCGCCGGGCGCTGAAGCTGACACAGGAAGAATTCTCTGCGCGCTATCATATTCCGCTCGGCACCCTTCGCGATTGGGAACAGGGCCGAAGCGAGCCGGATCAACCGGCCCGCGCCTATCTGAAAGTCATCGCCGTTGACCCCGAGGGAACGGCAGCCGCGCTCCGAAAGGGCGCGGCTTGACCCGCCTCACCCCATAAAATCCACCAGCAGCTTCACATTCAGCGCCGCAATCACCAGTGCGATCAACCATGCAATGGCCGAGAGCCAGAGTGGCGAGCGCAACTCGCCCATCTTCGTCCGGTCGGCGGTGAACATCACAAGCGGGAAGACGGCAAAGGAGAGCTGCAGGCTGAGCACCACCTGCGTCAGGATCAGCAACTGGCCCGTGCCGCTGTCACCATAAAAGATGGTGACAGCGGCGGCAGGAACGATGGCGATGGCGCGGGTGATGAGGCGGCGCAGCCAGGGGGCGAGCCGCATCTTGAGGAAACCCTCCATCACGATCTGGCCCGCAAGCGTTGCCGTGACGGTGGAATTGATGCCGCAGCACAAAAGCGCCACGCCGAACAGCGTCGGCGCAATGGCAAGGCCGAGCAGCGGCGCGAGCAGATTATGCGCCTCTCCAAGTTCGGCGACGTTCGTCTGCCCCGCCTTGTTGAAGGTCGCCGCCGCGAGAATGAGGATCGCGGCATTGATGACGAGAGCGAATGTCAGCGCGATGGTGGAATCGAGCGTGGCGAATTTCAACGCCTCGCGTTTCTGCGCAATTGTTTTGCCGATTTCGCGGGTCTGCACGATGCCGGAATGCAGGTAGAGATTATGCGGCATGACAGTCGCGCCGAGAATGCCGAGCGCCAGATAGAGCATGTCCGGGTTGGTCACGATGTCGGTCGTCGGCGCAAAACCGCGGATCACCTGGCCCCAGTCTGGATCGGCCAGCGCCAGCTGGATGGCGAAACACACGGCGATGACGCCAAGCAGCGTGATGACAAGCGCTTCCACCCAGCGGAAGCCAAGCCTTTGCAGGTAAAGGATCAGGAAGACATCGAGCGCGGTGATGAGGACGCCCAGCTCCAGCGGAATGCCGAAAATCAGGTTGAGACCGATCGCCGTACCGATGACCTCAGCGATATCGGTCGCGATGATGGCGATTTCGGCCAGCAGCCACAGCACCATCGCCACAGGTTTCGGATAGGCATCGCGACAGGCCTGCGCCAGATCGCGCCCGGAACCAATCGCAAGACGCGCACAGAGCGACTGAAGGACAACGGCCATGATGTTCGACATCAGCGCCACCGTCAGCAGCGTATAGCCGAACTTCGAACCACCGGCGAGCGACGTCGCCCAGTTTCCGGGATCCATATAACCGACGGCAACGAGATAGCCGGGGCCGAAAAAGGCCATGGCGCGCCGAAACGTCCCGGCATTCGGTTTGATGCGGATCGAGGAGTGAACGTCGGACAACGAGAGATCGTCGCCGTTCCGTCGCCATCCAAAGACAGGCTTGTCCATCTTATGTGCTTTCAAATGGGAGAATGAATTGATGCAATTGCAAATCATTCGCATAAGCGGCAGCGACTGGCAAGGGGCATTTTGCGGCCGGATATCGGCACACGACGCCGCAGGCGCGTGTCGAGCTTGCGCCTCACAGCCTTGTCATCTGCATGCCCTGTGGATTTCGGAACAGCTGCGCACCCGCCTGCGTTGGTCTTTGAGGAAGCACTCCAACACCGGGGGAAATTTATGCGACAGGGCCACAAATTCAGTCTGGTGAACCATCCAAGCCAGTGGCCGAAATATATTATGGCGAATAGGAAACCACGCGACTGGATGATGACGATCAGCGGAATCGTGCTGCTGTTCATTGTCGCCGCCGCGGTCGCCATGGGTTATCTCGTCACAAGCCACCCCGGCAAGCCGGAACCAAACCCCGGCATCGTGGAGGAGCAGGCGGCAGAGAACGGCGGGTAAGCGGCGGCGCAACCGCACCGGACTCAGCTGAGGCCAGCAAGATGCCCGCTGAACTGCGCCTCATGCAGACGGCTATAATGGCCCTTGGCAGCCAAGAGTTCGGCATGCGCGCCGGTTTCGGCAATACCGCTCTGGTCCACCACCACAATGCGCGAGGCATCGCGGATTGTCGCCAGCCGGTGGGCGATGACGAGCGTGGTGCGGCCCTTGGCAAGCTCGGTCAGCGATTGCTGGATGGCGCGCTCGGTTTCCGTGTCGAGCGCCGAGGTGGCCTCGTCAAGAATGAGGATCGGCGGGTTCTTGAGGAACATGCGGGCAATGGCGAGACGCTGTTTCTGCCCACCGGACAGTTTGACGCCGCGTTCGCCGATAACGGTGTCAAGCCCGAGCGGCATGGCCTCGATGACACCATCAAGACGGGCGCGGCGCGCCGCCTCCATGATCTCCGCATCCGAAGCGCCAAGCCGTCCATATTCGATATTCTCGCGGATTGTACCGCCGAACAGGAAAACATCCTGCTGCACGATGCCGATCTGGTTGCGCAGCGAGGCGAGCTTCATCTTTCTGATATCGATGCCGTCAATGGTGATCGCACCGCTCGTCACATCGTAAAAGCGCGGCAAAAGCGAGCACAGCGTCGTCTTGCCCGCCCCCGACGGACCGACGAAGGCAACAGTCTCGCCGGCGCTGATCTTCAGGTCGATATTGGTAAGAACCGTCTTGCCCTCGGCATAACCGAAACCGACATGGCGATATTCGATATCGCCGCGCAGCAAGGGCGCTTCCACCGCATCGGGCGCATCGACGATATCGGGCGCGGTGTCCAGAAGTTCGGTAAAGCGGCGGAAACCGGCAATGCCCTTCGGATAGGTCTCGATGACCGAATTGATCTTTTCCACCGGCCGGAAAAACACGCCCACCAGCAGCAGGAAGCCGACGAAGCCGCCTTCCGTGAGATCGCCCGTCAGCACGAACCATGCACCGCAGATCATCACGATCATCTGCGTCAGGCGCATGCTCATATAGCTGAGCGAGGTGCTGGCCGCCATGATCTTGTAGGCGTCGAGCTTGGTGCGACGGTATTTCTGATTGTCCTTCTCGAACAGCGTCCGCTCGTGATCCTCATTGGCGAAGGCCTGCACCACCCGCATGCCGCCGACATTTTCCTCGATACGGGCATTGAAATCCCCAACACGGCCGTAAAGCGCGCGAAAATTCTGCGTCATGCGGCCGCCGTAACGGCTGGTCACCCAGGCGGTAACGGGCACGACGGCGGCGGTGATGAGCGCCAGCGGCACATTCACTGACAGCATCAAAAGGAACGCGCCAATGAAGGTCATGATGGCGATGAAAAGGTCTTCGGGGCCGTGGTGGGCCACCTCGCCGATCTCTTCCAGGTCCTTGGTCAGCCGCCCGACCAGATGGCCGGTCTTCTGGTTGTCGAAATAACGGAAGGAAAGCTTCTGCAGATGATCGAAAGCCAGCCGCCGCATGTCGGTCTCGATATTGATGCCGAGCATGTGTCCCCAGTAGGTGACGGTCGCCATCAGCCCGGTATTCAGCACATAGATAAGCAGCAGCCCGACCGAAGCGGCAAGGATGATGGCCCATTCACCGCCCGGCAGCAGCACATCCACAAAGGCCTTCACCGCCATCGGAAAACCGAGTTCGAGCACGCCCGACAAAACCGCGCAGGAAAAATCGAGAATGAACAGACCGCGATAGGGGCGATAATAGGCGAAGAAACGGCGGAGCATGGCATGACCTGACGATCGGGCGCGGCGACGTTATGCCGCAGAAAAACGGAGTTTAATTGTCATATTTCAATGCGCGCGCCAAGACCGATGTTCTATTTTTACCAAAATTGTTCAATAGGTTCGGCAATAAACACACAACGGTAATGTGATCGGGTTATATTGCACTTATATGTATCGGTGTGACAGAGTGAATGCACCCTTCGGGGAGAATGCGAGAAAGAGCCTGCCGTGAGTAACATTGACAGCCGTAAGCCCAGTGGCGAACCGAGATGGCTTGGTCCTGCCAGCCCGACGCGGATCGCCCTGATCCCGCCCATCTCGGCTGCGCGCTGGCTTCTCGTTCTCGTCGCTCTTGCCGGCATTTATTTCTTCCATGGCTTCCTCGTTCCCGTTCTCGCCGCTCTCGTCATCGGTTTCGCCAGCTGGCCGGTTTACACCCGGCTTCTGCGGCAGGTGGGCGGCAACACCACGCTCGGCGCCACCATCGCCATCATCCTCATCCTCGCCTTCCTCGTCGTGCCGATCTTCATCGCCGCCTCCTATACGGCAAGCGAAATCCGCGAATGGTTCGGCTGGGCGGTGCATGTCAACAAGACGGGTGCGCCCGTGCCGGGCTGGATCGCCGCCCTTCCCGCCGTCGGCCCCTGGCTTGGCGAACAATGGGTGAAATATATCGGCACGCCGGGCGCCATCGGCGAACTCATCCAGCTCGTCAGCGGCGCGAATATCGGCAATATCTATCGGGCGATCCTCGCCGCCGGCAACGGCGCGTTTCATCTGGTTCTGACCCTGCTGTTCATGCTGATCGCGCTGTTCTTCGTCTACCGCAACGGCGCAGGCTTCACCCGGCAGGTCGATCTGGTGGGCGAACGCATCCTGCCGACGCGATGGGAACGCATTTCCCGCGTCGTGCCAGCCACCATCAGCTCCACGGTCACCGGCATGACGCTGATCGCCATCGGCGAAGGCATCATCCTCGGCATCGCCTACTGGATCGCCGGCGTGCCCTCACCCGTCACGCTCGGCGTGCTCACCGGCGTCATGGCGCTCATTCCGGGCGGTGCGCCGCTCTCGTTTACGCTGGTTTCGATCTATCTGGTCGCCAGCGGCTCGCCCGCCCACGGGTTGGCGCTGTTCGTCTGGGGTTCGGTGGAGCTCTTCATCGTCGACAAGACCATCCGCCCGAAACTCGTCGGCGGCCCGATCAAGCTGCCCTTCCTGCCCACCTTTTTCGGCCTCGTCGGCGGCGTCAAGACCATGGGCTTCCTCGGCCTCTTCATCGGCCCGGTGCTGATGGCGCTTCTGGTGGCAATCTGGCGCGAATGGGTGCGCGAGGTGGAACTGTCCGCCGCCGCGACCCCCGAGGCTCCGCCACCGCCGCCGACGGAGGACGATTCGGTTGATGAGGTTGCCGCGCTCGAAGAGGATAGCGAGCAAACGACCGCGTTTCGGAAAGCGGCGTTTTGATCGTTGAAGTCTGCGGCAGGCGCCTCCGTGATTAGATCGCGGCAGGGTCTCGGCAAACTGGCGCCGTAGTCTTAAAGCGCCTTCTCCATGAACAGGCTGAGCGGATCCGGCTTATAAGGCGCAAAGGCCTCGATCTCCACGAACCCCGCCTTGCGGTAAAGACCGATCGCCTCTGGCTGGCTGATGCCGGTCTCGAGGCGAATGGCGGAAAGGCCAAGCTCGGCGCCGCGCATGACAAGCGTATCCATGATCAGCTTGCCGATCCGCAATCCCCGCGCCTCGGGATCGACGAACATGCGCTTGATCTCCGCCGTGCCGTCACCCGCCTCCACCAGCGCGCCACAGCCGACCACGCGGCCATCGTACCGCGCCACGAAAAACGAAACATTGTCCTGCTCAAGCTGGCCGATATCGACCAGATGATTGCTTTCGGCGGGATAAAGCGAGGCCATATAGGCGTTGGAAAGGTCGATGAGGCGCAGAACCGCATCCTGCCTCGGTGTTTCAAGCTTGATTTCGGTGGCCAATGCGATGCCTGCCTTCTCTGTAAAAATGCGTATTTCGTCGTAATGTCACTGCAATCGGGATAGATGAGTTTCTAGAGCATAATTCCCGACAGAGGCAACACACCCCATGAAAACAGCCCTCGTTCTCATGACCTTCCTTGGCTGCGACGACAGCGCCACCGATTGCCATTACCTCGCCACCTCGCAGCAGCGCTGGACGAGCATCGAACTGTGCGACGCCGTGTCGGAAAAGGAGCTGGAGCGTTACGCCAACGCGCCCTACCCTGTCGTGGTAGCCGTGTGCCAGACACCGGGCGAACAGGCGCCGCAGACGGCCGGTACGCAACCTCCAGCCACTGCGCCGGCCACGGCGCCGCAGGCAACGGCAGCGGTTACGCCGAAGGAGGAGGAAAGCCTCACAAAACAGGCAATCAGCCGTGTCAGCCGTATCCTGCCTTCCACGGAAGGCATAAAGCATCTCCTGGGCACGCCGGTGAGGATGGTTGAGAACAGCTATTCGTGGATCGCAAAGCGGTTCGATAAGTGATTGCTAGGAACCGATCTTCCCTCAATCTAGTGCTTGTCACAGGAATCTAGCCAGCCCAAGTCCTTGGGCTTAGAGCGAGTCTTTTCGCCGCGCAGACGCGCGTCGGCTGGATTCCTGTGACAAGCACAGGAATGAGAGTGTGGGGATTCTCCTGCCCGGAAACATCACGAATCTCACGCCGCCTCGAGCGAAAGCGCTTCCGCGTAATACCGCGCCTTTTGCCGCTCTTCCGCAATGGCAAGTTTGCGCACGGCATGCAGCAATTCGAACAGCGTTTCGGAACCGTTGACGTCGCGGAAATGCGCCAGCAGTTCCGCCGAGACTGAGGCCGCCACATCGGCAAGCTGCGATCGGGCAGCGCGGCGCCACAGCAGCGTCGCCTCGATAAAGACGTCGACAACATCGCCGAAAAGACCGACCGACTGGAATAGCGCCTTCAACGCATGCGGCCGCCCGGTCGCCAGAATGGCGCGCACCTTGCGGTCATCGAGACCGGAGAGATTGACCATGGCCGCCGTGAAGAATTCCAGGCGTCCCGAACAGACGGCATGGATGAGCAGCGCGGGCGTCAGCTCCAGCCGCTGGCGCAGATGCTCCACCAGCGCCGGCAGCTCCGGCGAGGAAACGTTTGATGCGATAAGGATGGTGGCGGAATCTTCCGCCTCGCGGAAAACGCTGTCGGCGCGGTTTCGCGCGATCATCGCGTGAACGAGCGCGGAGCCTGCGAGAGCTTCGCTGATGCGGCCCACCAACAGGTGACGCGCATCGGCGGGCAGCGCCTCGCGGCGAAGCAGGAGGTCGCGAATATCGGCGTCCGAGCCATGACGCTCGGCGATGCGCCTGAGCGAAAACGGCGTGATAAAGGCATCGTCGTTTTCGAGCAGGATGATGGTTTCCGGCAGTTCGCCCACTTCGGCAAGCGCTGCGCAAACACCGCGCGGCAGGCCGGGCCGTGCCGCAATGAGCGCGCGCGTCAGGCTTTCGCCGCGCCCGGCCAGATCAACCAGGTCGGCCTCACCGAGAACCGGTGAACGGGCAATGACGGTGCAGGCGATTTCCGGCTGGTCTTCGGCGAGTGAAACGAGAATGGCGCGCGGTGCGTCATGGGCGTCGGCAAGCGCTTCGGCAAGCGCCAGCCGCACACGCGGCGAAGGATCGTCGAGCAGATAGGTCATCGCCATATAGGCGGCATCGCGGTTCTCGCGCGCCATGTCGGACTGAAGATAGGCACGGCCGAGCGCATTGGCGGCCTTCGACCGCTCGGTCGATCCAGCCTTTTCAGACCAGCGAAGAAATGCCTGTACGATCACCTGAGCCTCGAAAACATTCGCAACAATGGATGACGGCATCATCGCCGCCACCATGTATAAAACTCTAGGCGCAAATGGTTTACGTTTGGTTCACCATAAAAATTAACCGCCGCCGAAGAAGGGCTATATTTACGGCGCGGTAGAGGGGCGCTGCAGCTGGAATACATCGCTGCCGCCATCGCAGTAATCCATATAGCCCATTCGTGCCACGGGTCGCGACAGCCCCATATCGATGCGGCCGTCACGAATGATCGTTTCATCGATATGGATCGCCATGACCTGCCCGATCACCATCCGCGAATCCGCTGGCTGGCCATCGACGTCCGTAAGCTGCTGTATCTGGGTCACGCGGCACTCCAGAACCGCCAGCGCCTCGCCGACGAAAGGCGCATCCACCACCCGCCCGTCGACGGCGGTGAGACCGGCAAGGGCGAATTCGTCGACATCATAACCGACGGGCGCCGAAGACGCATTCATCCGGTCCACCAGATGGCGGCTGACGAGATTGGCGGTGAAGACGCCGGTTTCCTCGACGTTGCGCAGGCTGTCCTTCCTGCCGCTGGAGGAGAACATCACAAGCTTTGGCCGGTCCGAAATCGCATTGAAGAAGGAATAGGGCGAGAGGTTGAGAGAACCGTCCCTGCCCTTCGAGCCGATCCAGCCGATCGGACGCGGCGCGACGATAGCCTTGAACGGATCATGCGGCAGGCCGTGCTGATTGGTGTCCGTGGTGTAGAACATCAAACGTCCCCGACCCAGGTGACGACATCGGCAAGCTCCGGCCGCGGCCGCTCCACCGGCGGGAATGTCGTCGAGCCGATATGAATGAACCCGGCCACTTTCTCTTCCGCGCCGACCTCGATTTCCGTAAGAAATGCGGAATCGAAAGCAAGCCATTCGGTCAGCCAGTTCGCTGCAAAACCGCTGGCATTGGCGGCGAAGATGAGGTTGAGGCACACAGCACCGGCGGACATGACCTGCTCCCATTCCGGGATTTTGAAATGCGGCTTTGCGGTGCTGATAACGGCGATAACGACGGGCGCGCGGGTGAAGCGTGTCCGTTCCGCTTCCTGCTGCTGCAGGTCCAGTTCCGGGTTCTTTTCAAGCGCGATCCTGAGCGCCGTCTCACCCATACGCACGCGCTCCTCGCCGCGACAAACGACGAAACGCCAGGGGGCCAGCTTGCCATGGTCGGGCACACGCACGGCAAGACGCAGGATTTCCTCGATTTCAGTCTTAGAAGGCCCCGGCTCGGCAAGTTGCAGGGCCGGGGTGGAACGGCGAACCTTGAGATAGTCGAGGAGCTTGATATCACTGGTCATGATTAAAAATCTTCCATTCTGCTGTCATCGCAAAAACATTGGGCCTTGAAATAGCCACGGCATTGGTTTTGAAGTGATCCGGGAAAATCAAGAAGTCAATCGGTATCGAAAATGTCGGCAATCAAAATCGCGGCACGTCTGACCATTGCATGTGCCGCGCTTGGCCTTTTATCACAAGCCGCTTTTTCGCAGGACGCCTTCAAAGACTTCAAGCAGCTCGGCGGCACGCCGAAAATGCCGAAGCTCAATGCTTTCACCGCCCCAACGGCGCCCAACGCCCCGGAAAGCGCCGCCCGTGACATCGCCATGGAAGCCAAGCTGACCAGCGAAGGCGAAGCGGTGAAGGAAGGCCTGTCATGGCGCGTATTCAGCCCCATTCCCGGCGCTGACGGCAAATTGCCGATGCTGGCAAGCTCGGAAGGCGGCTCTGCCGAATTTCATCTGGTGCCGGGCGAATATTTGGTCAACGTCGCCTTCGGGCGCGCGGGCGTCACCAAAAAGCTCAATGTCCCGACTTCAGGCAACGTGCAGAAACAGGTGCTGATTCTCGATGCCGGCGGCTTCGTACTGAATGCGGTTGCAGGTTCCGACAAGCAGATTTCCGGCAACCAGCTCAAATTTTCCGTCTATTCCTCAGACGTCCGCTCCGACGGCGAACGCGGCCTCGTCATGGCCGATATCAAGCCCAATACCATCGTGCGGCTGAACGCCGGGACCTATCACGTGGTTTCGGAATACGGCAATGTCAACGCGGTGGTGCGCGCCGACATCCAGGTGGAAGCCGGCAAGCTTACGGAAGCGACCCTGCAGCATCAGGCCGCGCAGATCACCCTCAAGCTGGTCTCAGAACCGGGCGGCGAAGCCATTGCCGATACGGCCTGGTCGGTGCTGAACGGCGGCGGCGACGTTGTCAACGAAAGCGTCAGCGCCTTTTCGACCATGGTTCTTGCCGAAGGCGAATATACCGCCATCGCCCGCAACAAGGACAAGGTCTACCAGCGCAATTTCAAGGTGACCTCCGGCCGGGATTCGGACGTGGAAGTGCTGATGAAAGACCAGGCGCCGGAAGAGATGTCCGGGGATTTTGAGTAGCCGACATTGCACATTCATCGTCTCGTCGGAGGCGAGATTGTGAGGAACGACCCACACCCTCCACGTCATCCTCGGGCTTGACCCGAGGATCCATTCCCCGCGCCAGACCGTGGATCCTCGGGTCAAGCCCGAGGATGACTTCAGAGAGCTTTAAGCGTCCCTTACCCCGCAAACAAAAACGGCCCCCAAAGAGGCCGTCGTTATTTGTCAAGCAACCTGCTTCTTCGCCGCAAGCTTGCGCTTTATATCCGGCGGCGTCGCCTCGTCCACGAGGCTGGTGATCGCCTCCTCGAGCGACATCGACGTCTGGTTCTGCGAACCGAGACGACGGATGTTGACGGTGCGCTCTTCCGCTTCCTTGCGGCCGCAAACGATGATGACCGGAACCTTGGTCACCGAATGCTCGCGGACCTTGTAATTGATCTTCTCGTTGCGGAAATCGGTCTCGACCGCCATGCCCGCTTCGCGCAGCGCTTCGGCGACTTCGCGGCCGTAATCATCGGCATCCGAGGTGATCGTCGCGACTACCACCTGCAGCGGGGCGAACCACAAGGGCATGTGACCGGCGAAGTTCTCGATCAGAATGCCGAGGAAACGCTCCATCGAACCGCAGATGGCGCGATGGATCATGACAGGCTGCGTCTTCTCCGAGTTCTGGTCGATATAGAAGGCACCAAAACGTTCAGGCAGATTGAAGTCCACCTGCGTCGTGCCGCACTGCCACTCACGGCCGATGGCGTCCTTCAGTGTATATTCGAACTTCGGCCCGTAGAATGCGCCCTCGCCCGGCAGGATGCCGGTCTTGATGCGGCCTTCGGACTGTTCCTCGATGGTCTTCAGAACCTCCATCATCACGCTTTCGGCGCGATCCCAGAGATCGTCGGAACCGACGCGCTTTTCAGGGCGCGTGGAGAGCTTGACGACAACTTCGCTGAAACCGAAATCCTCGTAGACCGAGAGGATGAGGTCGTTGATGCGCAGGCATTCCGCCGCCATCTGCTCTTCCGTGCAGAAGACATGCGCATCGTCCTGCGTAAAGCCGCGAACGCGCATCAGGCCATGCAGGGCGCCGGAAGCCTCGTAGCGATGCACATTACCAAATTCCGCAAGGCGGACGGGCATTTCGCGGTAAGACTTCAAGCCATGTTTGAAGATCTGCACGTGACCCGGGCAGTTCATCGGCTTGAGCGCAAAGACACGCTGGTCGGCTTCCTCGTCATCGGGATGGGTGAAGGCATGGGCGGATTTCACCGCGAACATGTTTTCCTGATACCAGCCCCAGTGACCCGAAGTCTCCCACAGCGACTTGTCCAGAATCTGCGGCGCGTTGACTTCCTGATAGGTGTTGGCAAGCCGCCGGCGCATATAGGCCGTCAGCGTCTGGAACATGCGCCAACCCTTGCCGTGCCAGAACACGACGCCCGGACCCTCTTCCTGGAAATGGAACAGGTCCATTTCGCGACCGAGGCGGCGATGGTCGCGCTTTTCGGCTTCGGCCAGAACATGCAGGTAATTGTCCAGCTCTTCCTGCGTTGCCCAGGCGGTGCCATAGATGCGCGACAGCATCGCATTATTGCTGTCGCCGCGCCAATAGGCGCCGGCCACCTTCATCAGCTTGAAGGCCGTGCCAATCTGTCCCGTGGAGGCCATATGCGGACCGCGGCAAAGATCGAACCAGTCACCCTGATAATAGATCTTCAGGTCCTGGCCTTCGGGAATGGCGTCGACCAGTTCGACCTTGTAGTTTTCGCCCTTGGCGGCAAAGACTTCCTTCGCCTTTTCGCGCGACCAGACCTCGCGGGTAAACGGCTTGTTGCGCTGAATGATCTCCTTCATCCGCTTTTCGATCTTCGGCAGATCTTCCGGCGTGAAAGGCTCGTTCTTGGCAAAGTCGTAATAAAAGCCGTTCTCGATAACAGGGCCGATCGTCACCTGCGTGCCGGGCCACAGTTCCTGCACGGCCTCGGCCATGACGTGGGCGGCATCGTGGCGGATGAGCTCCAGCGCGCGCTTGTCGTCGCGCGTGACGATCTCGATTTTGCCATCGGTGATGGTCTCGGACAAATCGCGCACGGTGCCATCAAGCGCAATGGCGACGGCCTTCTTGGCAAGCGATTTGGAGATGGATTCGGCGACCTCACGGCCGGTCGTACCGGCGGGGTAGCTGCGCACGGATCCATCGGGAAATGTAAGGGAAATGGCTTCAGACATCGTCTCGTGCTCCTGTCCAGTCCCGCCAACGAATGCGGGTGGTGTTGGAATAATGATTTGCCCGCAACAGGCCGGCACGCAGGCTGATAAAGGCTTTTGCCATTGCAGTCAAAGGTGAAGGGTGCTTCAGCGAAGCATTTCCGCAAGGCCATTGACCGTATTGGCGTTACGGGTCGTGCCGACACCAAGCCTTTTGGTGGTCAGGACAGGCAACAGCCGGCTCTCGCTCGGTTTGCCGCAAAAATCGATCCATAGATCGCCACCGGCAAGCGTGATCTTCTCCCTGCCCCGATATTTCTCCAGCAATTCGAGGACGCTGTGGTCCAACGGCGCCCGCATGACCCTCACGCAGACATCCGGCGGATTGCCTTGCGGAAACGGATTATCCGCCGCCAGTTTCAGCCAGTCGTCGCCCGCGCGAACGAGAATATCGACATGTTTACCGAAACGCTTTTCGAAGGCGCGCTCCAGCCTGTCCTCGATCTCGCGAACAGGTGCCATCTCGGCGCGAAAAACCAGATTTCCGGTCGCGACAAGCGTCTTGCAGTCGGTAAACCCCAGCTGTTCCGCCAATGCCCTGAGATCGGCCATGATGAGCCGCTTGCCGGGGCCGAGCACGATGCTGTGCAGCAAGGCCACATAGTCATTCATCGATGCAGGCTCCAGTAACGCCACGGCGCCCACCAGCGCCCCGTGCTGCCGAGCGCTTCCGGCACCGGGTCCAGCCCGCTGGTGCCGCCCGGGCCGCAGCGCGCCACGCGAAACAGCGTCATCCACCCGCCGGCCCACAGCCCGTGGCGAGCAATCGCCTCATAGCCATATTCGGAACAGGTGGGGATATGGCGGCAGGAATTTCCGATGAAGCCGGATAGCGTCAGCTGATAAAGCCGGATGAAACCCACGCCCAGAAGCCGCCCCGGCGTTTTGGCGAAGCTGCCCGCCCAATTGCGGGATCGGCTCGCTTTTTCCGCTGTCTGCTGGTGCCGGCAGCCCGGTTCGCCACACATCGCCTAACCCGCAACGTTCAGAGCCGGCCGCCCCTCAATCTGGTCGAGCGCATCGACCACCGCTTCGAAGGTCAGCATGGTGGAGGCGTGGCGGGCCTTGAAATCCCGGACGGGCAAAAGCACTCGCATGTCCTCAAAACGACCCGTCGGCCCCTCACCGTCCTGTTTCAGCATGGCGAGCATGTCTTCCCGCGCCTGCCGGATTTCGCCGCTGGAAGCCCCGACAATGTGATGCGCCATGATGGAGGCCGAGGCCTGCCCCAGTGCACATGCACGCACTTCATGCGAAAAAGCCGTCACTATGCCGTCTTCAACCTTCAGATAGACCTTGAGTTTAGAGCCGCATAGTCGCGAGTGTTTTTCAGCACTCGCATCGGCATCCTCGAGAATTCCCGTCAGTGGAATATTCCCGGCGAAGTCCAGAATGCGATTGTTGTAGATATCGTCCATCGTCAGGTGCCCGGCGCGCTCAAGAATGCCCAAAAACAGGACAGGTCAGATTTTTCAAACACAGCGTTTGTCGCAGTGAAGCTTTCCTGCCCTTCATTCTCATTATATGCTATCGAGCTTTCTGGACATCAAGCCGTGATGAAATTAACGGCTCCGATACCGAAATAACAGCACCGGTCTTGCCAAAATGCTGTAAAACAACCAGATAGCAGCAACTGCGAACATGAGTTCGCGATGAAAAACGAATTCAGGTGCGGCCTTTACCCGCATCGGGAGAGACGGAATGGATGCGATCGTGAAGAATTTCCCCGGCGCTGGCGCAAAACCCGACGTGGCAGAAGCTCGCCCAAGCCAGGCCGAAGCGGAAGAAGCAGTGCGCGTTCTTTTGCGCTGGGCAGGAGAAAATCCCGCCCGCGAAGGACTTCTGGATACGCCGAAGCGCGTCGCCAAGGCCTATCGCGAGCTTTTTGCCGGTTATGAGCTGAATGTTCAGGACGTGCTTGGCACGACCTTCGAGGAAGTCGGCGGTTATGACGATGTGGTGCTGGTGCGCGACATCCCCTTCTTCTCCCATTGCGAGCACCATATGGTGCCGATCGTCGGTAAGGCGCATGTCGCCTATCTTCCGGCTGGCCGCGTGCTCGGCCTTTCGAAGATTGCCCGCGTTGTCGAAATCTTCGGCCGCCGCCTGCAGACGCAGGAAAACATGACCGCGCAGATCGCAAGATCGATCGAAGAAACGCTGAAGCCGCGCGGTGTGGCCGTGATGATCGACGCCGAACATATGTGCATGTCCATGCGCGGCGTCAACAAGCAAGGGTCCACGACGCTGACCACCAGCTTCACCGGCACGTTCAAGAACGATCCGGCCGAGCAGGTACGCTTCATGACCATGGTGCGGAACCGCTAATCGTTCCGCCATTTTCCGGGGTTACCATGTCCATTCCCTTTCCATCCGCGCCTGCGGACAAGGAAGTGCTCGAAAACGCAGGCCTGTTCTCGCCGAAATTCGATGCTCACGGCCTCGTTACCGCCGTGGTCACCGATGCGCGTGACGGCGAATTGCTGATGGTTGCCCATATGAACGCTGAAGCTTTGTCGCTGACGCTCGAAACCGGCATTGCCCATTACTACAGCCGCTCGCGCGACAAAATCTGGAAGAAGGGCGAGACCTCCGGCAACCTGCAGACGGTGAAGGAATTCCGCACCGATTGCGATCAGGACGCCGTGTGGCTGAAGGTCTCCGTCGCCGGCCATGACGCGACCTGCCACACCGGTCGCCGCTCCTGCTTTTATCGCAAAGTCGAACTCTCCGACGGCCAGGCGGTGACGAAGATCACCGACGATACCCGCCATTTCGATCCGGCGACCACCTATTCCGCAACTTGAACGGCCACCTTCCATCGGCCGCACCAATTTGCTACCAATATAGCGGGTTCCGGGGATAGGACGGAGCCTGACGGAACTGGCAGGGAGTGCAGTCATGTTGGGATGGGGAAATCGTCACAATCAACTTTCGGCTGGCAATCCCGAAGCCTTCGGCAACGAACCGCCGGTCACCCAGATCGTCGACAAGCACCGCATAGCGCTCGCGCTTGGCGGTGGGGCTGCGCGCGGCTGGGCCCATATCGGCGTCCTACGGGCGCTGGATGAGGCAGGGGTGAAGATCGGCATGATCGCCGGCACCTCGATCGGCGCGCTGGTCGGTGGTTGTTATCTCGCCGGCAAGCTCGATGAGCTGGAAGAATTCGCCCGCTCGCTGACGATGCGCCGCATTGCCGGCCTGCTCGATCTTACCATCGGCGGCGGCGGGCTCTTCGGCGGCATGCGGCTGACCAAGCGCATGCAGGAACATCTGGAAGGCCTGCGCGTCGAAAACCTCGACCATCCCTTCATCGCGGTCGCGACGGAACTGCGCACCGGCCACGAGGTCTGGATTCACCAGGGCGATCTCGTCACCGCGCTGCGCTCTTCCTATGCGCTGCCGGGCATTTTCGAACCCGTGCAGTGCAACGGCCGCACGCTGATCGACGGCGCGCTCGTCAATCCCGTACCGGTTTCGGTCTGCCGGGCCTATGAGCAGGCGCTGGTCGTCGCGGTCAATCTGAATTACGATCTTTTCGGCCGCTCCGCCGTGGTCAAGCACTCCGCGTCGCCATCGCATGGCGGCGTTGCGCCAGCTGTGGAAAGCCCGCCGCGTCCCGGCCTGCCGGGCGTCATGGTGCAGGCCTTCAACATCATTCAGGACAGGATTTCGCGCTCGCGCCTGGCGGGCGACCCGCCCGACCTGATGCTTCACCCCCGCATCAACGATATCGGCCTCTCGGAATTCCATCGCGCCAGTGAAGCCATCGACCGGGGATATGAGGAAACACGCTCCCGCATTCCGGAACTGGAGCGCATGCAGCAGGCATTCCGGCGCTGATGCGCGAGACCCTCATTCCTATGCTTGTCACACGAATCCAGCCGACGCATCTGCATGGCGGAGGGACTCCTTTCAGCCCAAGGACTTGGGCTGACTAGATTCCTCTGGCGAGCACAGGAATGAGGGACGTGATTCGCGTCGCGAACGAAATCACCCGGCAATATAGGCCTTGATTTGCTCCGCTTCGGCTTCGATCTCGCCAATCCGCGCCTTCACCACGTCGCCGATAGAGATGATGCCGGCAAGGCGGCCATTTTCTTCAACCGGCACATGCCTGAAGCGTCCGCCGGTCATGATTTCCATCAGCTGATCGGTGGTGGAATTATGCTGGCAGCGAATGACATTCTTGGTCATGGCCACCGACACGGATTGCTGGAGGGAGGCGGCGCCCTTGCCCGCCACAGCCTTTACGAGATCGCGCTCCGTGAAGATGCCGAGAACGACGCCATCGGCGTCTGTCACGACGACGGAACCGATCTTGTGAGCGTGCAGCGTTCCCGCCGCCTCACCGATGCTGACCTCCGGACCGACAGTCACGACGTCCCGGCCCTTGCGGTCGAGAAGATCCTTTACGAATGTTGCCATGCCTTCCTCCTCTTTGCAGCGACCCGCAGCGCCGCAGTCTCCCCCGGCGGTTGCAAATCATGGGATATGGTGCGCTGAGGCCCGCATGAATGCAATCCCGGATGGGACGCGCGAAAGCAAATTTGCGCCACGGCCGACAAGGAGCGTGATCGGCTCAGACCAGTCGCCGATCGAAAAGCCCGAAGAACAGGAAGCCGAGCAGAAAGCCGAAGACATGCGCGTCCCAGGCGATTTTGCCGCCGACATCGCCGAACAGCGGCACGCCGACCGCAATCAGCACATTGCCGAACAGCCACATCAGCGTGAAGATCAGCACGGTGCGGTTGGAAAGCGCCCCGAGAATGCTCTGTCTCGGCATCAGATGCCCGAAGGAGGCGCTATATCCACCGCGCGCAGGAAAAGCGAAGCGGCAGGCCGCCCCCATCAGCGCCGAAACGACCCCGGACGCCCCGATCAGCACCGTCACATCGCCCCAGTTCAGCGCCGCATGGCCGAAGGCGGAAACGGCGGCGGAAATGCACCATAACAGCACGAAGCGCACTGTTCCGATCCGGCGCAGAACCGGCGCGCCAAAGGCCATCAGCCACAATCCGTTAAAGAGAATATGCTCGATGCCGCCATGCAGGAAAGAATAGGTCACCGGCGTCCAGAGCCATTCCAGACCCTGCTGGGAAAACGGCACCGCATAACGCAGCGGAATGAAGCCGAAGGTGAAGATAAACCAGCCATTGCCTTCCTCCGAAAGAAGATAGGCGGGAACGACATAAGCGACGATCAGCGCGGCCAGAATGCCGACCAGCAGCGACGGCAAGTTGAAGACGGGATTGTTCGTGTCGTCTTTCGGCTCCGGCGTTTCCGAAACCGGCGGCTGTTCGCCGTCCCCGTAGGACATGATCCCATCCCTGTCTTGGTCGAATTTTGCGTTCCCCGAGCAATATAGGAAGCCCGAACGAAAAAAAAGCCGTCCCGCCTTCGAAGCGCGCGACGCCCAAACCGCTATCGGCAAGGACGCCGGGCCGCAGACGGTCCGGCTTGCGGGCCCGCCTTGAAATAACAGGCGACGCCATCGAATTGTGCTGACGGAGCTTTCCCCGACATGGCCGTTCCGATGCCACGACTATCGCCACCGGGCAATATCAACCCTTTGTTAACCTTAATAAATCCACTTGGCACGAAAATCGCTAGACCTCCAGATACAGACGTTCGGATGGACATGATGTCCCAAAAACGAACATGGAGAGATGCTATGAAGAGCATGGCCGGACTGGAGATATACGCTTATTGGGATGAACTGCGCGGCAAGCGATCGGCCCCGCGACGCGAGGACATCGATCCCGCAAAGCTGAAACATCACCTCGGCGATCTTTTTATCCTCACGGACAAGGGAGAGAACACCCCGTTTTTCCGCCTTGCCGGTACACGTCTTTGCGACCTGTTCGGCCGGGAATTGCGGGATCGCCCGTTTTCGGAGTTATGGCAGCCGGCGAACGCCGTCTTCCCCTGCCGCGTCGCGCGCGGCATCCTGCACCACCAGTTACCCGTGGTCTTCGATGTCGAGGCGGAGGATAGCTATGGCGCGGCGCCGCTGACATTCGAAATGCTGCTCCTGCCGCTGCGCACCGATCCCGACGCCGCCCCAAGGCTGCTCGGGGCGCTGCTTGCGGAGCGGCCGCGACACGAATTCGCCGCGCCCATCCACTGCCTGTCCATAAAGAGCAGCCGCCTGCTGCTCCTGGACATCGCGCCGGAAGGGTATCCGGTGAATGGGATGGCCGCCGATACACCGCGCGCCGAAAGCCGCTGACGGACCTGTTCCAACGCTCCCCGCCCCTCCAGGAGAGGTCCGGCAGCACCCGAATCTCAAAAAAATACGTCAGAACTGTAACGATATTGCCGATCAGAAAAATTGTAGAGATTAAACAATACAGTCTGTTAACTCGCGCAAGGTAGAAACTTACCGTCATCATTCATTACAATTGCGCTGCCCATGTTTTCGTCTCGTTCGGCCAACACCGCCCAAATCCTGCGTCCGGTTGAGGAAGCTCACCTCGACGACGCCGTCCGTGTGTCCTTCACCGGCCGTCTGATGTTGCCCGATCATGAAGAATATGATTGCACCGCAACCGAGATGACCGCCGAAAGGGCGCAGTTCACCTGCCCAGGCATTGCCCGCCGCGGTGATCGCGTCATCGCCTATCTCCAGCATATCGGTCGGATCGAAGGCACGGTGACATCACTCATCGCATCCGGATTCCTCATCGCCATCAACGCGCCGGAGCGCAAGCGGGAAAAACTCGCCGCGCAGCTCGCCTGGATCGCCAAGCGTCAATTGCTCGGCCTGCCGGAAGACCGCCGCCACGACCGTCTGACGCCGCGTAACGCCAAGGCACAGCTCGTTCTGGAAGACGGCGTGCTCGTCGCCTGCCGGCTGATCGACCTTTCCCTGTCAGGTGCGGCCATTGAGATCGAAAACCGGCCGCCGCTCGGAAGCCGGGTCCAGCTCGGCAAGAATATGAGCGGCAAGATCGTGCGCCACTTCATGGAAGGCGTCGCGGTCGAATTCGACCGGGTGCAATCGCCCGACGCGCTGATTGAATTTCTCTAGGACGTTCCATCGAACGCGGCAGGTTTTGCGCCCGTAAGAATACGGCGGCGTCTTCAGCGCGCGTTGCGCTCGCCCCATCGTCTCATAATTGAGAAGATTCCCTGATCGCGGTGTGGCGGTCTATGCTCTGCCCTTCGCGACAGCGTGAGGATCACACATCGCTCATGGCGTCCGACACTCCATTCTCTGTTTCTCGCCGCCGAACCTCCACTTTCACGCCGTAACCGCGCCGGCTCTGATCCGAGACAGCGCCGCGGACCATTTAGCGCCCTCGCTCAGGTCAGCCGCCGCGCGAACTGGGACGAAAAGCGCTCCGCAAAACTTTTTTCCGGAAAAAATGCAGTTTTTTTGAAGTTTTTTTGCCGCTTTTTCCTGCCTGTCCCAGCCTGAAACAGCCATCCCGAAACGGGAAATCCACCACTTCCTTGAGCGCCGTGAACCGGCCGCGCGCCGCCATGAAAACCGCAGGACGCGGAAAATCGCTGTCAATACAGCGATCTAGATGGCTACCAAAAGCCTAAGGCCAAGACGCGTAAAATTGTAATAAAATTTGCTTCAAACACGCATAAAAACTAGTTCGAATACAGTTCAAAACAACGGCTAATTTGCTGAAATTTAAGCTCAAATTGCGCTTCGCAAATTTCCGCGGGGTCAAAATATACCTGCGAATGTCTCCTCACCACGGGGAGACAAGCAATGAACAAGAACAACCGTTTCGTTTTCACTCTGATCGCATTCATCGTCAGCGCCTTCGCGCATCAGGCAAGCGCCTCGCCGGCCGCCGTCATGCGCGTCATCGGCAAAGCCAACCCGCCGATCGGCCACTATGAATTCTGCCAGACCTATCAGAGCGAATGCCAGCCGACCTCGCTGGACAACGGCCCGATGAAGCTGACCGAAGAGCGCTGGAAGACGATGCTCGACGTCAACTACACCGTCAACACCACCATCACGCCGATGACCGACATGGAAATCTATGGCGTCGAAGAACGCTGGGCCTATCCCACCACGGTCGGCGACTGCGAAGACTTCGTGCTCCTGAAGCGCAAGATGCTGATGAACAAGGGCTTCTCCGCCTCCAACCTCCTGATCACCGTGGTTCTGCAGCCGAATGGCGAAGGCCATGCCGTTCTGACCGTCCGCACCGATCGTGGCGATTTTGTTCTCGACAACATGCGCAACAAGGTCATGAACTGGTCGGAAACCGAATATACCTATCTGAAGCGCCAGGACACCGCCAATCCCGGCCGCTGGGTGAAAATTCAGGATGGCCGCGCCACCACTGCGGTCGGCGGCATCAACTGAACCAACAAACGACCTGTCTCCCCAAACGAAAAAGCCGGCTCCGCAAGGATGCCGGCTTTTTCATGTTCAAATCCGTTAAGCGTCAGAGCAACCCAAGCTCCGCCAGTTCCCGCCTGAGATCGGAAGGCATGTCCTCGCCGCCCATGCCGCCGCCGAGATCGCGTGGCGCTTCATCGTCCTTCAGGTAACGCCAGCCCTGAAACGGGCGCTTCGGCGCGGGTGAGGTTTCGATGACCTCTGGGCCGAGAATGAGATCGCAGCGGGAAATACCGTCTTCGCCCTTGAAGGAGCGGATATCGAGAAGTGTCTGCCGCGCCTGCACCTGTCCCTTGATGACCCAGTAGAGAGAGCCGCCTTCCAGCAGTTCCTCGACGCGCTTTGGGATCATCCGGGTGGTGTGGACGCTATGCGGCTCAAGGCCAGCGGCAATTGCTGTCAGCGCGCGGTGCGCGACCCAGTCTCGCAAGTCCTGGATCGAATCCGCGCCAACGCAAAGTTTGATGAGATGTAGAGGCATGCCTCTATCAATGCCTTTTTGCGACGGGCGTCAAGCATCTGCACGACGCCTGCCGCCCTGCCCGCTCAGCACTCCACAACGTTGACGGCGAGGCCGCCGGTGGAAGTTTCCTTGTATTTCTCGCTCATGTCGTTGCCGGTCTGCCGCATGGTCTCGATGCAGGCATCGAGCGGCACGAAATGCTGGCCGTCACCCTTCAGCGCCAGCGAAGCCGCTGTTACCGCCTTGACGGCGCCAAGCGCGTTGCGCTCGATGCACGGCACCTGCACGAGGCCCGCGATCGGATCGCAGGTCATGCCAAGGTGATGTTCGAGCGCGATCTCTGCGGCATTCTCCACCTGTTCGGGCGATCCGCCCATGACCGCGGCAAGACCCGCCGCCGCCATCGCCGCAGCCGATCCGACTTCGCCCTGACAGCCCACTTCCGCGCCCGATATCGAGGCATTGTGCTTGATGATGCCGCCGATGGCGGCGGCCGTCAGCAGGAAGTCCCGCACGTCGTCAATCGTCGCATCCTCATGGAAATGCCGGAAATATCTGACGGTGGCCGGAACGACACCAGCCGCACCATTGGTCGGCGCGGTCACCACGCGGCCGCCGGCGGCGTTTTCCTCGTTCACGGCCATGGCGTAGACGCTCAGCCAGTCATTGGCCATGACCGGGTTCAACCGGTTGCTGCGCCATTCCGCATTCAGCTTTTCGTAAATGGAGCGGGCGCGGCGGCGCACCTTCAGACCGCCAGGCATGATGCCATCCACTTTCAGACCGCGCTCGATGCAGCCATTCATGGCTTCCCAGATCTGGTCGAGACGCTCGTTCAGTTCTTCGCGGGCAACCACCGTCTCCTCATTGGCACGCTTCATCTGGGCGATGGTGCGGCCGGAACGGGCCGCCATATCCAGCATTTCCCGCGCCGTCCCGAAGGGATAAGGCACGCGCGGACCGTTATCGATGGTCTTGCCGCGCTGCTTGATCGCCTCCAGTTCCGTATCGGTCACGACGAAACCGCCGCCGACGGAATAATAGATGCGCTTGATGAGAAGCCTGCCCTGATTGTCGAAGGCGGAAAAAGTCATGCCGTTGGCGTGGCCGGGCAGCGGGTTCTTCTTGTCGAAGACGAGATCCTCGGCCGGATGGAACAGATAGGACGGGTGACCGGGCGGTGTGACCGTGCCCGCCTTTTCGACCGTGTCGATGATCGCATCCATGGCATCGGGATCGACAAGGTCCGGCCGCTCGCCGGTCAGGCCGAGGATGACGGCACGCCCGGTACCGTGGCCAATGCCGGTAAAGGCAAGCGAACCGTGCAGGCTGACCTTCAGCTGCGCAACGGCCGCGCCTGCCGGCCGCGGCCACTCATCGCTAAGGATCAGCGCCAGAAAGCGGTTAGCCGCCGTCATCGGCCCCATCGTATGGGAGCTCGAAGGACCGAT
Source organism: Agrobacterium sp. ST15.13.013 (assembly GCF_027956525.1). NCBI lineage: Bacteria > Pseudomonadati > Pseudomonadota > Alphaproteobacteria > Hyphomicrobiales > Rhizobiaceae > Agrobacterium > Agrobacterium sp. ST15.13.013. The sequence goes on along the minus strand of NZ_JAQKGP010000011.1, from coordinate 39,139 downwards.
ACCGATCTTGAAGACGTCAAAGACCGAAAGAAACATGAAGTTCGCCCTGAATAAGAATGGATTCCACCACCATCATATCCAAAGCGGCAACGGATCGCCACAAAAGAGCGTCAGCGGTTTGCGCAGCTGCGACATGAGCGTCCCGGAAACGAAAACAGCACGGTTTCCAGAGGAAAACCGCGCCGTTTCAAAACCCGTCATTCAGGAGAAGTGCTTATGGGCTGCCAAAAATGTATGTCAATGCGAGAAAAGCGGCAAAGCCTGCAAGTGCGCGCAAAGTGACGCCCCAGCAGGATTTCTGAGCGGTTTCTTCCATGATTACTCCAGCTATTCACTCTCCGGGGGATCTTCAAGACCCGGCCCGTTGAGCCAAGCATTTATTAAAATCCGGCGGCGAAGGCAAATGCAAAAAGCGGCTAAATGAAGGCGTTTTTGACAGGCTGCCATTCGCGGTATGCATAGGTATGTGAAAAAACAAGGTGTTAGCGCGATGTGTGTTTAAGCGCCATTTTGGCGATCGCCGCAATTTAGGCTAAAGTGTAACCGTTATTTAAAGCTTTCCCACAAACGCCTGTTGAAAACTCATTCGGCAAAACACCTTAGAGTCGAATTTCTTTCGCCGAAGCGCCGAGTCTTGAAAGGCCGCGATTGCTGCTTTATCGACGTTGGCAACGACAACGATGCGAGTCTTTCCATGCAGCAGGCATCCTCCTTTCCTGATCGCGAAACGGTCGCGTCGAAACTCACTTCGCTTGGCAGTGAGGATAAAGCCTGGGTGCTGCTGTTGATGGAAAACGCCCTGCAGGACGAAAACCTGCTGGCCGGCCTCAATCTTTATCTCGACCGGCAGGCCAGTGCCCGTTTCCTCAACAGCCTGAAACTGGAAACGGCGGGCGAATGGCTTGGCGGCAATGCCCCTGCCCGGCTGCAGATTCGCATCACCGAAACCGCAAGGGCCAGCCAGCACCCCGCCTATATCGCCTTCCGCAAGGGGTTGACGGCATCGGCCGGTCTCGAAAAAGCCTATCCCAAGGCGCCGATCTGATCGGCCCGCCTAGTCCGGCACCCTGTCGACAACAGCGATAATCGGCCCCATCGGAAAGAGCGAGTCCCGCCTTTTCATCGCGGGAATATCGACGCTTGAGATCGTGCCGTCGAGATAGAGCGCGTTCGGCGCATCCAGCACATCCCTGAACAGCGTGGCGAAATCGTAAAATCGCACGGTATTTTCCGAAATCGCGAAATGCACCATGCCGTCGCGGGAAACGCCGACGCCGTTGCGCCGCTTCAGACTGTCGCTATCGGGCAGAAAGCGCGGATGCAGCGCGCCGTCTATGACGAGCATCGGCCCGGATTGCGTGGCGAAATCCGGTTTCGGATCCGCCGCCAGATAGGCCCCGGTTTCCAATACGCCAGCCTTGTCCCCCTTCAGATAAAACACACCGTTGGGCAGAAGGTGAAAATTGCCCCAGCCGCCCCGCGTGCTGATCGATGAGCGCTCCACCCCATTTTCAATGTAGAGGCCGACCGGCGAATAGTCGGAATGATACATGCCGCCGTTCATGGCGAAGATGCTGAACACATGCTGGCGCCACAGGGCTGAAGAAAGATCGGTGAAATTCCGATATCCCTGCCCGGAGATATGGTCGCGATCATAAATACGGATGGTATTCTTCGCCGGATCGAAACTGCAGACGATATAGCGCCCACCCGCATGGTCGATGGCCTTGCAGAAATCCGACTGCCCGCCGGCCTGCACGGAAAATGGCAAAAGCAACGGCAGCAGCAACTGCGCCAGTTTCTTCATCGATAAAATCATGCCCGCCCCTTTGATTCTCATCAGGCGAACATTCGCAGGGAAATTCGGTCAAAGAAAAGGCGTCGCCCTGGTTCTCGGGCAACGCCTTTCCGGGAGGGGAGTGGATTAACGGCGCGCTGCGCGGTCCACGCTGCGGCCGGCATCCTGCGTCGCGTCAACGGCGTTTGCCGTATCCCGGCCCATGCCGCGAATGGTGTTGCCGCAGGAACTCAGGGTGACAACGGTCAGCAAGGCCACGAAAACGGTCGAAAGAATACGTGTAATCATGTGAAACTACTCCCCTATGCCTTGCCGTCCAAAGGCAAGCGCCGATGTGATATGCGTCACAATAACGTGAGTCCGAAAAAACGGTTCCAGCGGCATTTCAAAAAATCCCGTCGATGAAAATTAACATGGTTTTGAAGTTCACGCGTGAAACTCGGCATCTGGATCATGGCTTAGGAAAATCCCGTGGGTGATATGACTGACATCAACAATCGGCTTCTGGTGATGACGGCCGGGGGCGCAAACCCCAATGTCATGATCAATGCGCTGGCGACACGATTTCCCGATATCCATGTTTTCATGGAGCAGCCGGAAAGCAAGTCGGTGATTTTCCGGCGGCGTGCGCGCCGGCTGGGCTGGATAATCGCCGCAGGCCAGATGGCGACGATGATCGCCTCACGGCTCGGCAAACGCTTCACGGTGCGTAGAAGCGCTGAGATCATCGCCGAACACGGTCTTTCCGCCGATCTCCACCACAGCCTTCCCGTCACGCAATTCGCCTCGCTCAACGATGAAGAATGCCGCAACGCCGCCAATCTGCTGAAACCGGCGGCGATCTTCACCATTTCCTGCCGCCTGCTGAAGCCAGCCACGCTGCAAACCCTGCAATGCCCGGTCATCAATTTCCACGCCGGCATCAACCCCGCATATCGTGGCCAGATGGGCGGTTACTGGGCACTGGTGGAAAGGGACCGCGGCAATTTCGGCGCGACCGTGCATCTGGTCGACAAGGGTGTGGATACCGGCGCCACGCTCTACGAAAAGCGGCTGAAACCCTCGCCTTCCGACACGATTGCCACCTATCCGCTGCTCTTGACCGCCGCTTCGGTGGATATCGCCGTCAGCGCCATAGAGGACGCCCTTTCCGGCAGCCTTGCGCCGCAGCCGCCTTCGCCCGGCAAATCGGTACTGCGCTTCCCGCCAACCATCTGGACCTGGCTGTGGAATGGCCTGACGAAACGAATCTGGTAAAACCGCACGTCAATGAATTGGGGGCGAGCTTCGTCGCAGATGCAAGCCTGTCTTGCCGCAACAGGCACAGACTTCGCCGCGAAATAGGTGCATGGTAATAAAAAGGATCACGCACAAATTGCCCGATATTTCCGCTGCTCCCATCATTCCCGCCTCCATCGAAGCCTCGCCCGCGCAGGTGCTTGGCACGACCGACCTTGCTGGCCTTTTTCCGCAGGGCGTGCGCGTCTATCTCACCGACACCGGAGCGGCCTCGCAGGAACGGCTCGTTGAAGCCGCAGCACATTTGCGCGACCTCGGTTACGAACCGGTGCCGCATCTTGCAGCACGACGCATCCCTTCAAGCGCGGCGTTTGTAGAACAGGTCAGACGGCTTGCCGGAGAAGCGGGCGTAACAGATGTTCTGGTTGTCGGCGGCGGCGTCGAACGGCCGGTCGGCCCCTTCGCATCCAGCATGGACATGTTGTCCACCGGCATTTTCGACCGTTGCGGCATAAATCAGATTGCCATCGCCGGCCACCCCGAAGGCAGCCCGGACTTCAACGACGACACGGCAATGGCCGCACTCCGGTTGAAACGCGATTTTGCGGAAAGAAGCGATGCCGCCATGCGCATCGTCACGCAGTTCGGTTTTGATCCTGCCCGTTTCATCGCCTGGGCGGAAGGGCTTATCGCGTCTGGCATTGAGCTCCCGGTGCATATCGGCGTTTCCGGCCCGGCCAAAATCACGACGCTCTTGAAATATGCAGCACTCTGCGGCGTCGGCAATTCCATTGCCTATCTGAAGAAAAACGCGCTTTCCCTGACGACGCTTGCCAGAGGACACTCGCCGGAAAGCATCGTCGGGCCGATCGAGCGGCACTGGCAGGCCAATCCGCAAGGGCCAATACGGCAAATTCACGTCTTTCCCTTCGGCGGATTGCAGAATTCGGCCGACTGGCTGGTCAAACGTGGAAGCTGGCAAACCGGCGCAGCGGACCGTTCTGCATCGCCGGATTCAAGGGCTGGCTAAAGCATTTCCGGGAAAAGCGGACCCCGGTTTCCGTCCGGAAATGCGCCAAAAATACTCTAAAAGCCGCCATTCTGGCGGCGCGACGGGCCATGGCCGCCGCGTACTCCCGAGGCCTCAAGCCGCCTTGGCAACCTCGAGAAACGCATTGCGAATGCTTTCAGCGACGGCAAGAACAGGACGGGACGCCTTGTCACCCATGATCAGGCGGATATCGAAACACCCAAGCTCGGGCAGTCCTTCCTTCTCGCCCAGAATGACCATGTCGTTCTGCACATAAGATCGCGGCAGCGGCGCGATGGCGAGATCGGCGACAATCGCCGCACGTTGTGCCATGGTATGACCGCTGAGATAGGCCACCCGGAAATTGCGCCCTCGCTTTTCCAGCGAATTAATCGCTTCCGAACGCCAGATGCAGCCGTCTTCCCAGATGGAGATGGGCAGCGGATCGCGCAAATAGGCGGCGCCGCATTTGGCGCCTGCCCAGACAAGCCGCTCGCGCATCAGCACCTCGCCCGTATCCCGCAAGGGATGGGAGGCGCAGTTGACGAGGGCGAGATCGAGCCTCTGCTCATCCATGCGCTTGTAGAGATTGGAGCTGGAATCGATGGTGACGTCGATCATGATGCCGGGGAAAGCCTCGGCGAAGCGCTTGAGAATGCCCGGCAGCAGGCCGCGCTCGCCAATATCCTCCGGCGCGCCGAGACGGACGACGCCGGAAAGCTCGGGCATGACGAAACGAGACACGGCCTCGTTGGACAACGCAATCATCCGCCGCGCATAGGTCAGAAGCGTCTCGCCATGCGCCGTCAATGTCACCGAGCGGGCGTCGCGCAGGAAAAGCGTCGTTTTCAACTGCTCTTCGAGCTTCTTGATCTGCATGGAAACGGCGGAAGGCGTTCTGAACACCACTTCCGCGGCGGTGGAGAAATTTCCCGTTTCCGCGATGGCGACGAAGGTTCTCAATATGTCGTTATCCAGCAACGGCAGCGGCTGGCGGAAAGTCACGGTCATGGCACGCACCTTCAAATATTTTGATTTATAGATGGATATCATTTCGTTTGATTGAATGTCAACAAGCGCGCACCATCCGTGAAATCGATTGACGGGGAGCATCGAGCCTCGTCGGCGGCGACTATAGAAATCGCAAACAGGATCGTGGTTCAGGAAAGGATCAAGACATGACCATGATACATTATCTACCGGTGGCGAACCGTTCCTCGCACCGTCCGTCATCCAGCGGCTGGCTTCATCGCCTGTCCGACCATGTTTCCACCCGTTATGCGGCATGGCGTCGCGAAAAAATGCTTCGTGCACTGGAAGCACTGCCTCCTGAAACATTGAAGGATATCGGATGGCCGACGACGGACAACAGCCGCATAAACGTCATCCGCAGATGACATTCAAACGATGGCTCGCAACGTTTTCAGATGTGCGAGCCATCCCCGCCAACCCGTCTAGTGCAAGGACGAGCGCGCAAAACAGCCTGCCTGTTTTACATGCGACACACCGCCTTTTTTTAAGACTTGTCGCAAAATTTGCATATTTCAAAAGCGATTTTTTGACAGCCCCGATTCCACGGCGTATTTTTCGTTAAAGATGTCGTAGGCAGGACATCCAGAAGACCAATTCCAAGAGAGGAATTGCGTATTCGCAACGGAGCACGGGCAAATGAGCAGGAACTCCCAGAAGAAACGCTCAATCGTCTTTTTTCTCATTCCGCAATTTACCATGCTGCCATTCGCTGCAGCGGTTGAAACGCTTCGCATCGCCAACCGAATGTTGGGCTATCAGGCCTATGAGTGGCGCCTCTCCTCGCTTGATGGCCAGAAGGTCATGTCATCAAGCGGCATCTGTCTGGAGGCCGACACCTGTCTTGCCGATGAGCGGCGTTACGTCAGCGGCGAAAACCGCCCGGAAATGGCGATCATCTGTTCGGGCATCGATGTGGACCAACACATCAACAAGTCCGTCAACGCCTGGCTGCGCGAAGCCTATAATCGTGGCATTGCCATAGGCAGCCTCTGTACCGCCGCCCATATTCTGGCACAGGCCGGCCTTTTGAACGGCAAGCGTTGCGCGATCCACTGGGAGAACCTGCCCGGTTTTTCCGAGGCCTTCCCGCAGGTGGAAGTCTATGCCGACCTCTTCGAAGTCGATAGCAACATCTACACCTGCGCCGGCGGCACGGCTTCGCTTGACATGATGCTGAGCCTGATCGGCCAGGATTTCGGTGAAAACCTCGTCAACCGCGTCTGCGAACAGCAATTGACCGACCGGGTGCGCAGTCCCAATGACCGTCAGCGCCTGCCGCTGCGCGCCCGCCTCGGCGTCCAGAACAGCAAGGTCCTGTCGATCATCGAATTGATGGAAGGCAATCTCGCCGAACCGCTGTCGCTGCTCGACATCGCCGACGCGGCCGATCTTTCGCGCCGGCAGGTGGAACGCCTCTTCCGCCAGGAGATGGGTCGCTCGCCCGCCCGCTATTATCTCGAAATCCGCCTCGACCGCGCCCGCCACCTGCTGGTGCAATCGGCCATGCCGGTGGTCGAAGTCGCCGTCGCCTGCGGTTTCGTCTCCGCCTCGCATTTTTCCAAGTGTTATCGCGAAATCTATAACCGCACCCCGCAGCAGGAGCGCGCCGAACGCAAGCTCCTGATCAGCGCATCGAGAATGGCTATGGCGAATCAGGCGGGCAAGGCCGCGCATTGAGAAGGCGGCTCTAACCTCTCAGGCGCGATGGTAGGCGCCTGGCCTCAACCGGAAAACAGTTCACAAAAACGGCCGAACCGCATGACCAAGGTCCTCCGCCGTCATGCCGTCACCTGCCCTATGGCCGGCCTCGCCATGCAGCCAGACCCCGGCCGCAGCCGCTTCGAAGGCCGGCGTACCCTGCGCCAAAAGCGCGCCGATGACGCCGGCCAGCACATCGCCTGATCCAGCCGTAGCAAGGCTCGCCGGCGCATTGGTGTTGACCAGCGCCCGGCCGTCGGGTGCGGCAATCACCGTGTCCGCACCTTTATAGACCAGCACCGCGCCACTGCGCGCCGAGGCGATCTGCGCCCTTTCGATCTTGCTCAACATCTTGTCGGCGACAAGATCGGGAAACAGTCGCGCAAACTCTCCCTCATGCGGCGTCAGCACGAATTTGCCCGCGCCCGACCCGACGCGCGCAAACAGGGCCTCCCTATGATCGCTGAAAGCCGTAATTGCATCGGCATCCAGCACCACCGCCTTGTCTCCAAGCAGGGACACGTATTGCCGCGCCTTTTCGAGATCGCCGAAACCCGGGCCGAGAACGAAAGTGCCATGACGCCTATCATCCAGCCACGACCGCAGATCGTCGGCATCGTCCACCGGCGCGTTCATCACCGCCGTTAGCGTGACGGACAGCACGTCGAGCGCTTGCCTCGGCGCGGCGATGGTGACGATCCCCGCCCCCGCCTTCAGTGCACAAAGCGCGGTCATGCGGCTTGCACCCGTCGCATGGGCCGGGCCGGAAAACACGGTCAGGTGCCCGCGACGGAATTTGTGGGTTTCCGTATCGGCATGAGGCAAGACATCCCGCCAGACCGGCGGGCTATTTTCTGCCACCGCTCCCGCGTGGGCATCAAGGATACGGGACGGAATGCCAATATCGAACACCTCGAGCGTTCCACAAAGCGCCCGCCCCGGCATCAGCAGATGACCCGGCTTGCGCGCCATGAAGGTCACCGTACGCTCAGCCCTGAACGATGCACCGAGAGGCACGCCCCGTCTGCCGCAGAGGCCCGAGGGCAGATCGACGGCGAGAACCGGCGCCTTCGCCTGCGTGACCGCCTCGATCACGCGGATAAGTTCCTGCGGAACATCGCGGGACAATCCAGCCCCGAATACCGCGTCGATCACCACGTCGCCCGAGAACGGCCTATAGTCGCCGAGCGGCAGCGGCGTCACGCCGCTTCGCTGGAATGCCGTCCGCGCATCGCCCCTGAGCGCGCCGACATCGCCGAGATGATGAACCGCGACGACCGCTCCGCTGTGCAAAAGCGCCCGCGCCGCCACATAACCATCGCCGCCATTATTGCCGCCGCCGCAGAGCACGACGAAACGCAGCGCCTGTGGATAGTGCCGCAACGCGGAAGAGGCGACCGCCTGACCCGCCCGCTCCATCAGATCATAGAGCGGAATGCCGGACTGCCCGGCCGCCGCATCGACAAGCGCCATCGTAGCAGGATCGAAAAGGGAAAACGGAGACAGGAATTTCATGCCCGATCATCCCTTCAAAACGCCGAAAAGGCAATCGATACAAAAATAAGCAATTTTGTGCGACGAAATAATAATCAAATGCATAAAATATAGACAATCAATCCGAGCCACATCTGTACGCCTTCTAATATCAAGGATTCCTAAAATAATACAAATGCGCATAAATGCTGGTCGATATTTCGCGTTTCGGCGAGAAATTGGCTGGAAAAGCGCAAAAAGCGAATGCATTTTGTGCCGGAAAGCCGGGGGATCGAAGTTTTTTCTTCAAGCCCGCTTCCGATCTGGCACAATACGTGCATTCTTGTGGCAGAGCGGGAGTTACCTGCTTTAACGGGAGAAGCGGAGAGATATTTTCTCATGAAAAAGATCGAAGCGATCATTAAGCCTTTCAAGCTCGATGAAGTGAAGGAAGCCCTTCAGGAAGTCGGACTTCAGGGAATCACGGTCACGGAAGCAAAAGGCTTTGGTCGTCAGAAGGGACACACGGAACTCTACCGCGGTGCGGAGTACGTTGTGGACTTTTTGCCGAAAGTGAAAGTCGAAGTCGTATTGGCGGATGAGAATGCGGAAGCCGTCATTGAGGCGATCCGCAATGCGGCCCAGACAGGACGTATCGGCGACGGAAAGATTTTTGTTTCCAATGTCGAAGAAGTCATCCGCATCCGTACCGGTGAAACAGGCGTAGACGCCATATAATTAAAAACGTCCCGAGCCGGGGAGGCTTGGGTTTTCACCTCGTCATCATCACACTCAAGGAAAATGTTTAAATGACGACCGCAAACGATATCTTGAAGCAGATCAAGGATAACGACATCAAGTTCGTGGACCTGCGCTTTACCGACCCCAAGGGCAAGCTGCAGCACGTCACCATGGATGTTGTCTGTGTGGACGAAGACATGTTCGCCGATGGCGTTATGTTCGACGGCTCCTCGATCGCCGGCTGGAAGGCCATCAACGAGTCCGACATGGTGCTGATGCCCGATCCGGCCACCGCCCATATCGATCCGTTCTTCGCCCAGTCCACCCTCGTCGTCCTTTGCGACATTCTCGACCCGGTCTCGGGCGAAGCCTATAACCGCGACCCGCGCGGCACCGCCAAGAAGGCCGAAGCTTACCTTAAGGCATCCGGTATCGGCGACACGGTTTTCGTCGGCCCCGAGCCGGAATTCTTCGTCTTCGACGACGTCAAGTACAAGGCAGACCCCTACAACACCGGCTTCAAGCTGGATTCGTCGGAACTGCCCTCCAACGACGACACCGATTACGAGACCGGCAACCTCGGTCACCGCCCGCGCGTCAAGGGCGGTTATTTCCCGGTTCCGCCGATCGACAGCCTGCAGGACATGCGCTCCGAAATGCTGACGGTTCTGGCCGAAATGGGCGTCGTCGTCGAAAAGCACCACCATGAAGTCGCTTCTGCGCAGCACGAACTGGGCGTGAAGTTCGACACCATGGTCTCCAGCGCCGACAAGATGCAGATCTACAAGTATGTCGTGCACCAGGTCGCCAATGCCTATGGCAAGACGGCAACCTTCATGCCGAAGCCGATCTTCGGCGACAACGGTTCGGGCATGCACGTTCACCAGTCCATCTGGAAGGGCGGCAAGCCGACCTTCGCAGGCGATGAATATGCCGGCCTCTCCGAGACCTGCCTCTATTACATCGGCGGTATCATCAAGCACGCCAAGGCGATCAACGCCTTCACCAACCCGACCACCAACTCCTACAAGCGTCTGGTGCCGGGTTATGAAGCGCCGGTTCTGCTCGCCTACTCCGCGCGCAACCGCTCTGCTTCCTGCCGTATCCCCTTCGGCTCCAACCCGAAGGCAAAGCGCGTCGAAGTCCGCTTCCCGGATCCGACCCAGAACCCCTATCTCGGTTTTGCGGCCATGCTGATGGCCGGCCTCGACGGCATCAAGAACAAGATCCACCCCGGCAAGCCGATGGACAAGGACCTTTACGACCTTCCTGCCAAGGAATTGAAGAAGATCCCGACCGTCTGCGGCTCGCTGCGCGAAGCGCTCGAAAGCCTCGACAAGGATCGCAAGTTCCTGACCGCTGGCGGCGTGTTCGACGACGACCAGATCGACTCGTTCATCGAACTGAAGATGCAGGAAGTCATGCGTTTCGAAATGACCCCTCACCCCGTCGAATTCGACATGTACTACTCGGCCTGATCGGCCCTGCGAGCGCTCTACAGGAGCGCTCGATCCATCTCGGCGGTTTTCCCCGGAAAGCCGCCGTTTTCTTTTGGAACCCAGCCATCATTGCGAAGAATGTCGAACAAGCCAGCCTCTCAGCAAACGCGCCTCACGGACTGGCTCATCTTTCTGGCGGTGCCGTTCTTTTTCTCCAGCAATGTCATTTTCGGCCGTGGCGTCGTCGGCGAAGTCTCGCCTTTCATCGCCGCCTTCATTCGCTGGATCGGCTCGACCCTCATCATCGCCCCCTTCATGATCGCCGACTGGCGCAACTGCCTTGCTTTCGTGCGGCGGAAAACGCTGCTCTGGCTCGTCCTAGGCATTCTGGGCATGGGAATTTGCGGCGGCGTGGTCTATTGGGGGCTGACCATGACGACGGCCGCCAACGGCACACTGATCTATACGACGTCGTCGCTGTTCATCATCCTGTTCCAGCGCGTCTTTCAGGGCCGCCCGATCCGCAAACTCGAAGTGGCTGGCATGGTCATCGCCTTTGCCGGCGTGGCGGCCATCGTGCTGAAGGGCGATGTGTCCGCCCTCTGGCGCCTGAATTTCAACATTGGCGATTTCGCGATCCTGACCGCAGCCATCTGCTTTGCGATCTACTCGCTGCTGCTGCGCGATCCCGCCGCGCGACAGATGGCCTCTTTCAGCCTTTTCGGCCTGATCGCCTTTTCCGGCGCGCTCGTGCTTCTGCCGCCGGCGGCGCTGGAACTGGCGCAGGGCGGCATGTTGCCCGCCACCCCAATGGCCTGGGCCAAGATCGGCGGCATCATCCTGTTCGCCTCACTCTTGGCCTTTTATTGCTTCACCCATACCGTACGCGTCTTCGGTCCCGCCACGGCGGGGGTCACGCTTTATATGATGCCGCCGGTCTCGATCCTCATGGCCACGCTGTTCCTCGGGGAGACCTTCGAGGCCTATCACGCCGTGGGAATTGTGCTGGTCACCGGGGGCGTCATTCTGGCCACCGCGCCGATCGGCAGAAGACGCTGAGCCGGCCGGCAGACAGCCTCAAACCGCTAGGTCTTGATATTTCGCATTACGCACCCAACTAGTATTGGGAAAGGAAGTTCATGCCATGAAACAAAGAGACGCAAAATTCACGCTTGGCGAGATCGTTCGCCATAAGGTGTTTCCGTTCCGCGGTGTGGTGATCGACGTGGACCCGGAATATGCCAATACCGAGGAATGGTGGAACGCCATCCCCGCGGAAATCAGGCCGGATCGCGACCAGCCCTTCTATCATCTTCTGGCTGAAAACGAGGAGACTGAATATGTCGCTTACGTTTCCGAACAGAACCTCGTCCATGACGAAAACGAGACGCCGCTGAGAAATCCCAATATCGGCCGCATCTTCGACAAAGCACCGAACGGCGAATGGCGACCGAAAATGTCGACGGCGCATTGACGCCGCGCCAACTTTCTCCCGCCCTCCCCGGGACATAAAAAAACCGGTCTGTCGCCAGACCGGTTTTTCTGTTCCTGAAGCTTACGCTGCAATCAGGGCTTCGGCGCGCCCTTGGCGGCGTCCTGTGCGGCTTCCAGCTTCTTGCGGGCCTCTTCAGCCTTCTTCTGCATGCCTTCCTGCAAGCTGCGCTGGCTTTCGGCAAGCTGCGACTGCGAGATGGCCGGACCGTCAAAAGCGCCGGTGAAACCGGTGAGCGCGATCTTGATGGGGTTCGGTGCGCGGCGGAAGTTGATGGAGGTGAAGACCACCTCGTTGCCCTTCTTCAGCGAAGCGATCATGGCGTCCGTCAGCGGAACTTCGGCCGTGCACTTGTCGGGCAGGCAAACGGCGTAATCGAGCTTCTGGCCCTTGCCGCCGTCGATCTGCATCATCACGCCCGGAGGGATGAGACGCGCGGTGGGGACCGAGACCTGCAGCAGCTTACGGTTGACCTTACCTTCAACGGTAATGAGGCCGACAGCCGTGATCATCTGGCCGTTCTGGGCAAGAACCACGTTCTGCACGACGCAGACGTCGTTGTCTTCCTGCTTGGAGCAGGTCTTGAACCAGCCGAGCGGCGGAGCGCCAGCGCCCTGAGCGGCGGGAGCAGCATCCTGCGCCTGCGAGATTGCCGGAGCAGACATTGCGCCGAGAGAAAGGACCAGAGCGGACAGAGCTGTCCGGGTGAATGTGTTTGCCTTGTGCATCATAAGAGTTCCGTCTCCTGAATGTCTGCCAGAACAGAACCGCAAGATCCTGTTCGCCGATGGCGGTATCCTTCTGCCCGTTCAACTGTCGTTTAAATGAGGCAAATGCGTGACCCGTCTCTTCCGGCCACCCTGTTACATGCCGATCGCGGCGATATCCAGCACTTCTTTAACTTTTTCTTGAGCGGACCCAAGATTTCCCGCACTCGCATGGGTCCTGCAATGTCCCTGTGCTACATATCTGCCAGAATCATGACGATAAACCATCGTAACGATCATCGGACGGATAGTTAGACAGGATAATGACATGCGCAACCTTGCGGCCTTCATCCCCGCATTGTTTCTTTTGGGATCATCCGTGCTTCCTGCTGGGGCAGCGCAGGCACAGCCGCTACACGGCATCTCCATGCATGGCACGCCTGCCCTTCCTGCCGATTTCCGGCACCTGCCCTATGTCAATCCGGACGTGAAAAAAGGCGGTCGCATTTCCTACGGCGTGGTGGGCACCTTCGACAGCCTCAATCCCTTTGTTCTCAAGGGAATGCGCACCACGGCGCGTGGTGTCTGGGATCCGGAATTCGGCAATCTGCTTTACGAGCCGCTAATGCTGCGCTCGAGCGACGAGCCCTTCAGCCTCTATGGCTTGCTTGCAGAAACGGTGGAATGGGACGATGAGCGCAGCTTCGTTCAATTCAACATCAATCCAAGGGCGAAATGGTCGGATGGTCAGCCGGTCACACCTGACGATGTGATTTTCAGTTTCAACCTGCTTAAGGACAAAGGCCGCCCACCTTTCAACAGCCGCCTCGACGGCGTGGCCAAGATGGAAAAAATTGGCGATCGCAGTGTGCGCTTCACCTTCAACGACAAGGCCAACCGCGAAACCCCGCTCATTCTCGCCTCCTCCACGCCGATCCTGCCGAAACATGCGACCGATCCGGAAAAATTCGAACAGGCGGGCCTTGGCGATGTTATCGGCTCCGGCCCCTACCGAATCAAAACGCTGCGCCCGGGTGAACGAATCATCTGGGAGCGAAACCCCGATTACTGGGGCAAGGATATTCCCGGCAAAGTCGGCTTCGATAATTACGACGAAATCAGCATCACCTATTTCCTTCAGGTCACGACCATGTTCGAGGCCTTCAAGAAGGGCGATATCGACATCTACCCAGAGGGTGACGCCATCAACGGCACCTCCGATACCTCCCATTGGGGCCAGGCTTATAATTTCCCGGCCGTCCATCGCGGCGATATCGTCAAGGACGTGTTCCAGCCGCGCCTGCCGACCGGCATGTTCGGCTTCGTCTTCAATACACGACGTCCCGTCTTCGCCGACGAGAAGGTGCGCGAGGGCCTCACCTATGCGTTCGATTTCGAGTGGATGAACAAAAACATCCTCGGCGGCTCCTTCAAGCGCACCCAAAGCTACTGGCAGAATTCGCCGCTCGGCGCTTACGGCAACGCCGCCGACGAGCGCGAGCTGGCGCTGCTGGGCGACGCAGCGAAGTCCATGTCGCCGGAACTGCTGGCCGGCACCTACGCCCTGCCCGAAACCGACGGCACGGGTGCCGACCGCAAGGTGCTGAAGATGGCCGTCGACAAGCTGAAAGAGGCTGGTTACAGCATCAAGAACGGTAAGATGTCCGATGCCAATGGGCGCCAGCTCGCCTTTGAGATCATGACGCAGAACCCGGCGCAGGAACGCATCGCGCTTGCCTATCAGCGTTCGCTGAACCTGATCGGCGTCGCGATGGGCATCCGCTCCGTCGATGACGGACAATACCAGTCCCGCTCGAACAGCTTCGATTATGACATGATCATCCGCTCCCTGCCCTCGTCGCTTTCGCCTGGTATGGAGCAACTGAACCGCTGGAATTCGCTTTCGCGTGATGCGCAGGGGAGCTTCAACTATGCGGGTGTTGCCAATCCCGACATAGACCGGATGATAGAGGCGCTGTTGCAGGCCCGCTCGACGGAAGACTTTCAGGCAGCCGTGCGCGCCTACGACCGCCTGCTTGTGGCCGGCCATTATATAATTCCGCTCTATTACATCGGCGCCCAATGGATCGCACGCTGGAAATATATCGACCGCCCGGATATGACACCAATACAGGGCAATCAGAAACAGACCTGGTGGGACGCGCGGGCGCAATAACCTGCCCCCGTCAGGTCGATCATATAAGGAACCTCAGCCATGGAACGAATCGTTGTTGACGTCGTATCGGACATGGTCTGCCCGTGGTGTTACCTCGGCAAGGCGCGGCTGGATCTCGCCATTGCCGAAGTGCAGGATGAAATCAGCGTCGACGTGAACTGGCGTCCCTACCGCCTCAATCCGGACTACCCACCGGAAGGCGTCGACCAGAAAGCCGCTCTCGAGGAAAAGCTCGGCAAGGAGCGCCTGGAACAGGCCCATGCCACCCTGGTGCAACTCGGCAAGGAAGTCGGCATCAATTACGATTTCGACGCGATCAAGATCGGGCCGAACACGCTCGACGCACACCGCCTGTCGCTTTGGGCCCATTCCGAAGGCCGCGATCTCCAGGAGAAGGTCGTGACCGGCCTTTTCAAAGCCAATTTCGAGGAAGGCCGCAATATCGGCGATCATGTTGTGCTGACAGACATTGCCGCAAAGGCTGGCATGGACGCGAAAGTGGTCGAGCGGCTGCTCGCCTCCGACGCGGACAAGGATACGATCGTTGCCGAAATCGACGCTGCGCAGCAGATGGGCGTCGCCGGCGTACCCTTCTTCATCATCGACCAGAAATACGCCATAAGCGGTGCACAAACGCCTGACATCCTGATTGCTGCATTGCGGGATATTGCAAAAATCAAGGCGGACGAGCATAGATCGATGAACTGACGGCCAAACCACCGGCGGTTTTCTGCAACTCGATTTTCCGCCGGTGTTTCCGTGTCCGACCAGACCCTGAAAGGCATTCTGCTCGCATTTGCCGCCTTCGCTGCCTACGCCTGGAGCGATGCGAGCGTTAAACTCATAGAAGGCCAGATTTCGCCGATCGAATCGGTCTTTTTCGGCGCCGTGTTCGGCCTCGTCGCCCTGCCATTCATCCGCAAGCGCAATGACAGCTGGCTGGATGTGGTGAAGACGACAAACCGGCCCTTGTGGATCATCCGCTTTTTTGCCGCCGGCACGGGTGCCGTCGGCAGCGTGACCGCCTTTACCCATCTTTCCATGGCCGAAGCCTTCGCGCTGATCTTCCTGCTGCCTTCCTTCGTCACCATCATGTCGGTGGTGTTCCTGAAAGAACAAGTGGGCATCAAGCGCTGGTCGGCCGTCATCATCGGTTTCCTCGGCGTGCTGGTCATCCTGCGTCCGGGCTTCCGCGAACTCGGCATCGGCCATCTCGGCGCCATCATAGGCGGCTTCAGCGGCGCGCTCAGCATTGTCATTTTCCGCGCCATGGGCCCGTCGGAAAAGAATGTCTCGCTTTATGGTGCTGGTGTGCTCGGCTGTCTCACCATAAGCGGCATCGCCATGGTCCCGACCTTCATCATGCCAGCCGGCGAGCAATGGCTGCTGCTGGCGGGATACGGCCTGCTCGGCGCGCTCGGCAACGTGCTGGTCATGTATGCCGCCCAATATGCGCCGGCCGCGATGATCGGCCCGACGCAATATAGCCAGATGCTCTGGGCCATCCTGTTCGGTTATCTGATATTCGGCGACCGTATCGACGGATGGATGCTGATCGGCATCGCCCTCATCGTCGGCTCCGGCCTGTTGACGCTGATCCGTGAAAAACAGAGAAAAGTACCGCTTCCCGCCTCGATTGCGGCTACCGACCAGAACGTGGCTGTTGGCATCACCCCGGAAGACAGCCGCTAGCTGAAAACATGCAAAAACCGACGACGCTCTGCACACCGCCGGTCTGCCAGTCGATCAATCGCAAACCCTGACCCGATACATGTCACCCCAGGCATTCTGCCTCCAAGCCACATGGCAGCGCGGATAAACCGGCGGGCCATAAGCCGGCGCAGCGTAGACGGGTGGACCGTAAGCCGGCGCGTAATAGGCGGGGCTGTAAGCGTAACCGGGATGTCTTGCCCCGGCGATAAGCGCTCCGCCGATGATCGTGCCTGCGATGCCGGCGGCAAGGCCGCGGCCGAAATTATTGCGCGCTTCCGCCTGACTGGTGGTGGCAATTGTGGTGCCCGCAATTGTCAAAGCAACCAGACCAGCGGTGGCAAACCTGTTGATATTGGTCCACATCGTCCTGCTCCTTCATCACCCGGCGGCTTCACGATCCGCCGCACCGGGTATGAGGCAAAGATTACGCCCGCAAAGACTACCGGCGCATGTCCGTTTCGTTACATCGCCGTAATGTCGCTGAGCCTTGCGGGCTGGGTTTTCCGAGGATTGGCCATTTGTTAGCGGGCCGAAGGGGGTAAACCCCACCCACCTTCGGTCAGTTGTCGAACCGGCACCCCCTGAAGCTCAAATCTACGACCGAGCCAGTTCCGCCAGCTGCGTCATGATCATTGCCGCACCCGTTAGCCGCTTTTCCGGCGTCGGCAGATCGCGGTTCAGGAACAGGCTGTGATCGGGGCGGATTTTCGCCATCGATCCCTGTTTGCCGATGTAACCGACCAGCGCGCCCGGATTCGGGAATTCCTTGTTGCGGAACTGCACGACAACGCCCTTCGGCCCGGCATCCAGCTTCTCGACATTGGCAATGCGGCAGAGAGACTTGATGTAGACGATCTTGAGCAGATGCTGCACCTCTTTCGGCAGCGGGCCGAAACGGTCGATCATTTCCGCGCCGAAACCGTCGATCTCGCTGATATCGGCAAGCTCGCCAAGGCGGCGGTAAAGCCCCATGCGTAGATGCAGATCGGGAACATAATCTTCCGGAATCATGACCGAGGTGCCGACCGAGATTTGCGGCGACCAGCCGCTATCCTGCACCTGCTCATCGCCCTTCACTTCGGCAACCGCCTCTTCCAGCATCTGCTGGTAAAGCTCGAAACCGACTTCCTTGATATGGCCGGATTGTTCCTCGCCGAGCAGATTGCCCGCACCGCGAATATCGAGGTCGTGGCTCGCCAGCTGGAAGCCGGCGCCCAGCGTATCGAGCGACTGCAGCACCTTCAGCCGCCGCTCGGCCATCGTCGTCAGCACCTTGTTGACCGGCAGGGTGAAGAGCGCGAAGGCGCGCACCTTGGACCGGCCGACGCGGCCGCGTAGCTGGTACAGCTGGGCGAGGCCGAACATATCGGCGCGATGCACGATCAGCGTGTTGGCAGTCGGCACGTCGAGGCCGGATTCGACGATGGTGGTCGACAGCAGCACGTCATATTTGCCGTCGTAGAAGGCGTTCATGATGTCTTCGAGTTCACCCGCCGGCATCTGGCCGTGCGCCACGGCCACCTTCAGTTCCGGCACATCCGATTGCAGGAAGGCATGGATATCGGCGAGATCGGCAAGACGCGGGCAGACGTAAAAACTCTGGCCGCCACGATAATGCTCACGCATCAAGGTCTCGCGGATCACCAGCGGATCGAAGGGCGAAATGAAGGTGCGCACCGCCATGCGGTCCACCGGCGGCGTGGTGATAAGCGACAATTCCCGCACGCCCGTCATGGCAAGCTGCAAGGTGCGCGGAATGGGCGTCGCAGACAGCGTCAGCACATGCACGTCGCTCTTCAGCTCTTTCAGGCGCTCCTTGTGCTTCACGCCGAAATGCTGCTCTTCATCGATGATGAGCAGGCCGAGATTGGCAAAACTGATGCCCGCACCCAGCAGCGCATGGGTGCCGACGACGATATCGGTCTTGCCATCAGCCACTTCCTTTTTCGTCAGCGTCAGTTCCTTGGAGCCGACAAGGCGCGAAGCCTGCTGCACCCGGATGGGCAATCCGCGGAAACGTTCCGAGAAAGTGCGGAAATGCTGGCGCGACAGCAGCGTCGTCGGCACCACCACCGCCACCTGCACGCCATTCATGGCGGCAAGGAAAGCGGCGCGCAGGGCCACTTCTGTCTTGCCGAAACCGACGTCGCCGCAGATGAGCCGGTCCATCGGCCGGCCGGCACCGAGATCCTCGCGGATGGCTTCGATGGCGTTCAGCTGGTCTTCCGTCTCGTCATAGGGGAAACGGGCGGCGAATTCGTCATAAAGCCCATCCGGCGCTGTCAGCACCGGCGCATGGCGCACCAGACGCGCGGCCGCAATGCGGATAAGCTCATCGGCCATGTCGAGCAGGCGCTTCTTGAGCTTGGCCTTGCGCATCTGCCATGCGCCACCGCCAAGCTTGTCGAGCTGCGCTTCCGCCGCATCGGAACCGTAACGGGACAAAAGATCGATGTTTTCAACCGGCAGGAACAGCTTGGCGTCATCGGCATAATGCAGTTCCAGACACGCACGCGGCGCACCCGCCGCCTCGATGGTCCGCAGGCCGACGAAACGGCCTATACCATGTTCGGCATGGACGACCAGCGAGCCCTCGTCCAGCCCGGCCACTTCCGAGATGAAATCGGCACCGCGCTTGCGACGCTTCGAGCGACGCACCATACGGTCGCCGAGAATATCCTGCTCCCCGATGACGGCAAGGTTTCCAGTCTCGAAACCCGCTTCGAGGCTCAGCACCGCCGAGGCCGCCTCGCCTTTTCCGAGCTTCTCCACCTCTTTCAGCGAGGTGATCGGCTTGATCTTCTCAAGCCCATGCTCGTTCAGCACCTGCAGCAGCCGGTCGAGCGAACCTTCCGACCAGCCTGTTATAAGCACCTTCCATCCCTTGGCGCGGCGCTCGGCAATATGCTTCACGGCCAGATCGAAGACATTGACCCGTTCTTCGCTCTCGCCTTCGGTTGGCGGCCGCGCCCAGCGCGGCCCGACATGGGCATCGAGCGTGGCAACCGGGCGGCCTTCGCTGTCCTGCTCGTTGAAGGGCGTGAGACGCACCGCATTGACGGCAGCAAGCGCGGCATCGAAGCTCTTGCCGTCGAGATAAAGCTGGCCGGGCGAAACCGGCTTGTAGGGCGCACCCTGCGTCGAGCCCTTGGTTTCGCCGGAGCTGCGGCGCGCATCGTAATAATCGAGCACCAGCTTGGAGCGTTCTTTCGCCGCCTCCCGCGCCGTATGATCGGTGACGATACGGAAGCCCCTCAGATAATCGAAAGCGGTCTCCAGCTGCTCATAAAACAGTGGCAGCCAATGCTCCATGCCGGCATAACGGCGGCCTTCGGAGACAGCCTGATAAAGAGCATCGTCACGCGTCGCCGCGCCGAACAGCGACAGGTAATTCTTGCGAAACCGGCTGATCGTATCCGGCGTCAGCGTCACTTCGCTCATCGGGTTCAGATCGAGCGAGCGCGCCTGGCCGATGGTACGCTGGCTGGCCGGATCGAAGGTGCGGATGCTTTCCAGCGTATCGCCGAAGAAATCGAGCCGCACCGGTTCTTCCGTGCCCGGCACGAAGACATCGAGAATGCCGCCGCGCACGGCGAACTCGCCCACCTCACGCACCGTTGCCACCCGGTCGAAACCGTTGCGCTCCAGCCGCGCGGCAATCTCCTCCATGCGAATCTGGTTACCGGGGCGCGCCGAAAAGCCCAGGCTTTCGATAATGTCGCGTGGCGCCATCTTCTGCAGCATGGCGTTGACGGTGACCAGCACGATGGCCGGATGCGGCTTCTTGGCGTGAGAGATCAGGCCGGAGAGCGCTGCCAGCCGGCGCGCCGAGGTATCGGCGCTCGGTGACACGCGGTCATAGGGCAGGCAGTCCCAGGCCGGCAGCGTCATCACCGGAATGTCAGGCGCGACAAACCCAAGGATCTGCTCGAGATCGGCGACGCGCTGGCCGTCCGACATCACATAGGCCACCGACGTGCCCGCCCGTGCCATGTCAGCAAGCAAAAGGGCTTCCATGCCTGATGGTACGTTTCCGATGGTCAGCGGCGTATCGGCCGACGACACCAGCTTTGCATCGAATCCGGCTATCATATTCTCAGGCTTTCAGGGTGTCAGTGGTGACGAGATCGAAATCGGGACGGTAGGAGGCGATCTTCTCAAACAGCGGGGTCTGGAATTTTTCCGGTATGGCAAGCGCGCCGGTCACCATCTTGACGAGGTCGTTATCCTCTTCCGCCATGATGACTTCCAGCTCATCGAGCTGCTCATCGGAAAGCCCGGCAATATTGTCTTCCGCGAATTGCCCGAGCACCAGATCCATCTCGCGAATGCCCCGGTGCCAGCAGCGGTAAAGAATCCGCCGGCGTCTCGGATCGAGGTCGGCACTCGTGCGCACCAGTCCAGTCATCGCATTCACCTTTCGGTTGATTAATCAACAAATTGTTGACTGCGACCTCCTATAGAACAGGAGGCGAACGCTTGGGAACCGGTTTTTATCGAAATAATGCCGAAGTAGTGAAAATCTGCCGGTGATAACCCGCCTTTGTGACCAGCGAAGTCTTGCATAAGCCGCCCCCTTCCCCGATTTTGCTGACCCATGCGCCCGGCCATTCTCGATCCGCTGTTTGCCTCCGTCGCCACCCTTGCCGGTGTGGGGCCGAAACTTGCCGATCTTCTGGCCAAGCTCTTGAGCCGGGAAAGCGCCGACGACACCCGCGTGATCGATCTCCTGTTCCACGCGCCATCCAACGTCATTGACCGCCGCAACCGCCCCGGCATTGCGCTGGCCAGCCCCGGCGCCATTGTCACCATTCAGGGACGCGTCGACCGCCACCAGCCGCCACCGCCGGGAAACCGCTCCGCGCCTTATCGCGTCTTCCTGCATGACGAGACCGGCGAACTGGCGTTGACCTTTTTCCGCGCCAAGGGCGACTGGCTGTCCAAGGCCCTGCCCGTCGATGAAGAGGTTCTCGTCAGCGGCAAGGTGGACTGGTTTAACGGCCGCGCCTCCATGGTGCATCCGGATTTCATGGTGAAGCTTTCCGAGGCGGAAAACCTGCCTCTGGTGGAAGCGGTCTATCCCATGACCGCCGGTCTATCGCCCAAGGTGCTGCGCCGCGCCATCGAGGGCGGGCTGTCAAAGCTGCCGGCCTTCCCGGAATGGATCGACGAGACGCTCAAGACCAGGCAGGGTTTCGGCGATGTCGCTTCGAGCTTCCGTGAACTGCACGATCCGCGCGACAGCGCCGATATCGAACCGCAGGCCCCGGCGCGCAGGCGGCTCGCCTACGACGAATTCCTCGCCGGGCAGCTGTCACTGGCGTTGGTGCGCCAGCGACTGCGCAAGGTGGCGGGCCAGCCGATCCGCGCCAAGGGTGATGTCGCCGCAAAAATCCTGTCGCAGCTGCCCTTCTCGCTGACGGCGAGCCAAAGCGCTGCGGTCAAAGATATCCTGACCGACATGGCCGGCGAAGACCGCATGTTGCGGCTGCTGCAGGGCGATGTCGGTGCGGGCAAGACGCTGGTGGCGTTGATGGCCATGGCGACTGCGGTGGAGGCCGGCGGACAGGCGGTGCTGATGGCGCCCACCGAAATCCTCGCCCGCCAGCATTACGCCACCATCTCCAAACTCGCGCAGGCAGCGGGCATCACCGTCGAAGTGCTGACCGGCCGCACCAAGGGCAAGGAGCGCCGCGAGATCGAGGAGCGGGTGGCCTCGGGCGAAGCGCAGATCGTCATCGGCACCCACGCGCTGTTTCAGGACAGCGTGAGTTACAGGAACCTCGTGCTGGCCGTTGTGGATGAACAGCACCGTTTCGGCGTGCACCAGCGCCTGCGCCTCACCGCCAAGGGCATCACGCCGCATATGCTGGTCATGACCGCCACGCCCATTCCCCGCACACTGGTTCTGGCCGCCTTCGGCGATATGGACGTTTCCAAGCTCACCGAAAAACCGGCCGGCCGCAAACCCATCCAGACCGTGACGATCCCCACCGAACGCATCGGCGACATCGTCGAACGGCTGCGCGCAGCGCTAAAAGACGGCAAGAAGGCGTACTGGATTTGCCCGCTGGTGGAGGAAACGGAGGAATCCGACCTGATGTCCGCAGAAGAGCGGCATGCGGTTCTCTCGCAGATGCTTGGCGCCAATATCGGCCTCATTCACGGGCGCATGAGCGGCCCGGAGAAGGATGCTGCGATGCTCGCTTTCAAGAGCGGCGAAACCCGGCTGCTGGTGGCGACGACCGTGGTGGAAGTCGGTGTCGATGTGCCGGATGCGACGATCATGGTCATCGAACATGCCGAACGTTTCGGTCTTGCTCAGCTTCACCAGCTGCGCGGCCGCGTCGGACGCGGCGACGAGGCTTCCACCTGTATCCTGCTCTACAAGGGCCCGCTCAGCGAAAACGGCCGCGCACGACTCTCCATCCTGCGCGACAGCGAGGATGGCTTCCTGATCGCCGAGGAGGATTTGAAGCTTCGCGGTGAAGGCGAGCTGCTCGGCACCCGCCAGTCCGGCACGCCGGGCTTCCGCATCGCCAGCCTCGAGGCCCATGCCGATCTTCTCGAAATCGCCCGCAAGGACGCAGCCTATGTCATCGAGCGTGATCCCGAACTGACAGGTCCACGCGGCGATGCCCTACGCACCCTGCTCTACCTGCACCGCCGCGACGAAGCGATTCGTTTCCTGCACGCTGGCTGAAAGTGAACGCCCATGAACATGATCGACCCGCGCCGCCCACCGCCCGCCTTCAGGAAAGGCTACGCGCTCTGCTCGCCGCAGAATATTCTGCAACCGGAGACATTTGCGAAGAGCGCGAAAAAGGCAATCGGCAAGGCGTTCAAGAAGCCCGGCCGCAAGAAGGCGTGGAGCCAGGCGCTGGAAGAAGGTTGGAGCGTGCGGCTGGTCTATATGCGGCTTTTCGTTCCGGTTTTCCACGCGACCACGACGGGGACAGAGATGGACGATCTGGATGACGAGGATTGATCGGGGCGCCTGAGAAATAGTTTGGTTAAAGTGCCGACGGCCATCGCTGCGAGGTGTGAATAACCGTCAGGATTTCGATATCCCGGCCAACACGATAGGCAACGATGTAGGAAATGTCGGACAGCACGGCTTCCCGCGTTCCCTTAATGCGCCCGACCCGTCCCATAGCTGGTTGATCCACCAACATGTCGGCCGCTGACACAATACGGGAAATCACGCGGGCGGCAGCTGCAGGATTGTCCGTTTCGATATGCCTACCGATTTCATCGAGCCGTCGCAGCGCCCGCACAGTCCAGCGAATTCTCCGGTCGCTCATGACGGCCGAGCGGACTTTACATATTTCCCGACAATGTTTGCCAGATCGTCTTGCGTTCCAAACTCGCCGCGATCCGCTTCCGCCAAACCGGCCTCGATTTCCGCGAGCTGCCACTCTTCGCGAGCAACAAAGTCCTCAATCGCCCGTGCCGCCATGTAGGACCGCGAGCGATCAAGCTTTTCCGCCAGCTGTTCAAGCTTGTTGGCAACTTCGTCCGGCAAGCGCACCGTGAATGCAGTCATGGTTGCGACCTTTCGTGGTTCACTATGATTATCGGTGAACCATATTGGTTCGTCAACCGTGGGCATGAAAACTCAAGGGAGAACAGAGCAACGAACCCAGTGCGTCACAAATCCTCAAACCGGCGCAATCATTTTCGGCGGCGTGAAATCCGGAGCTACCAGACCACCTGATATCAGCAGTTTCGCCGCATCTTCTGGCGTCATGTCCAGCATCACGATCTTGTCTTTCGGCACGAACAGCAGGAAGCCCGCCGTCGGCACCGGCGTGGGCGGCAGGAACACGGCGACCATCTGCTGGCCCATTTCGTTGAAACGATGGGCAAGCTCGCCCTTGGCCTCGGACGCGACGAAGACCATCGCCCAGGTGCCGGATGACGGAAACTCGATCAGGCCCACCTTCTTGAAGGAGTTCGAATGCTCTTTCAGAACGGATTCGAACAGCTGCTTGATGCTTTTATAGATCGGCCGCACCAGCGGCATGCGGTTGAGGATGGATTCGCCGACGCCGACGATCCATTTGCCGATCAGGTTGTTGCCCAGAAAGCCGATGAGTGTGATGCCGATGACGGCGATCAGCAGGCCGAAACCGGGGATCGCCACATCGAAATATTGCTCCGGATCGTAACGGGCCGGAATATAGGGCTTCACCCAGCTATCCGCCCATTGCAGGAAGCTCCACACCAGCCACATGGTGATGGTGACAGGCGCAAGGATCAGAACGCCCGTGAGGAAACTGTTGCGCAGGCGGGCTGCGAATGAAATTTTTACTGGAATATCGGTCATTTACCGTTCGGAATTAAGCGTTGTCGCCATCGAAACCCGGATGAAAACCGACAATGCCGGATGGAGTTCCACCATGCAAGCGAAGAACTGTGAAATATTCGTCAGGAATCCCTTCCGCGTTCACCCCATCGACATGGCGAAAACCGAAGCGGCCATAGTAGTCCGGATCGCCCGCGACGACCACGCCGGAAGCATTCAGACGCTCCAGGGCAGCAAGCCCGTCCCGCACCAGCCTGGAGCCGACACCCTGCCCCTGCCGTTCCGGCGTTACGGAAAGCGGCGCGAGGCAGAACCACCTGGTCTCGCCGCTGGTAAGCGTCACCGGCGAAAAGCCGACATGACCGATGATGCCTTCGCTGTCCTCGGCAACCAGTGAAACGGTGAGCGCACCTGCCCTGCGCAACCGCCCGACGATGAGATGCTCCGTCTTGTCGCTGTAATCGACGTTACGGAAGGCATCTTCCGTTACGCGAGCAATCGCCTCTTCATCCGCCCGCCGCTCCGGCCGGACGATCATTCCACCGTGACCGACTTCGCCAGATTGCGCGGCTGGTCCACATCCGTGCCCATGAAGACAGCGGTGTGATAGGCAAGCAGCTGGATCGGCAGCGAGAAGACCATCGGCGCAATCAGCTCGTCGACATTGGGGAGCGTGATCGTCGCCATGGTGTCGAGCGTGGAGGCAGCAGCCCCCTTCTCATCGGTGATGAAGATGATGCGGCCGCCGCGCGCGGCGACCTCCTGCATGTTCGAAACGGTCTTTTCAAAGAAACGGTCATGCGGGGCGATGACGATAACAGGCATGTTCTCGTCGATCAGCGCGATCGGCCCATGCTTCAGCTCGCCGGCAGCATAACCTTCAGCGTGGATATAGGAGATTTCCTTGAGCTTCAAAGCACCCTCCAGCGCCAGCGGGAAGCTGGTGCCGCGGCCGAGATAAAGCACGTCCTTGAAGCGCGACAGATCGCGCGACAGCGCCTCGATCTGCGGCTGGATGAGGTTCAGCACCTTGCTCATGATGCGCGGCATCTCGATCAACTGCTGCACCAGCTCCTTTTCCTCGCCCGGCTTCAGCGTACCGCGCGCCTTGCCCGCGGCGATTGCCAAAGACGCGAGGACCGCAAGCTGACAGGTGAAAGCCTTGGTGGAGGCGACGCCGATCTCCGGGCCTGCAAGGATCGGGAAAATGGCGTCGGATTCGCGCGCGATGGTCGATTCCCGCACATTGACGATGGCGCCGATCTTGAGATCGTTTTCCTTGCAATAGCGCAGCGACGCCAGCGTATCGGCGGTCTCGCCCGATTGCGAGATGAAGAGCGCCGCCTGGGACGGCTGAAGTGGCATTTCGCGATAACGGAATTCCGAGGCGACATCGATTTCCACCGGCAAGCGTGCATAACGCTCAAACCAGTATTTACCGATCAGGCCGGAAAGATAGGCCGTCCCGCAGGCGGAAATGGCAAGGCCGGAAAGCTTGGCGAAATCAATGGCCGTGTCGGCCTGCTTCACGGTCTTGGAGGCGAAGTCCACGTAATGGCTGAGCGCATGGGAAATGACTTCCGGCTGCTCGTAGATTTCCTTTTCCATGAAGTGGCGATGGTTGCCCTTGTCGACCACATAGGCCGTCGCCTGCGATATCTGCCGCTCGCGCTTCACCGGTTTGCCGGAGAAATCGATGATCTCAGCACCCTGCCGGGTCACGATGGCGCAATCGCCATCCACCAGATAGGTGATCTCATTGGTAAACGGCGACAGCGCGATGGCATCAGACCCCAGGAACATCTCGCCCCGACCGTAACCAACGGCAAGCGGCGGGCCGGAACGCGCCGAGAGAAGCGTGCCGGGATCGTCCTTGAACATGACGACCAGCGCATAGGCACCCGTCACGCGGTTCAGCATCTTCAGCATCGCCTCGCGATGGCCGAGACCCTCGCGGGTATATTTCGCCAGAAGCTGCGCCACCACTTCGGTATCGGTCTGGGTGGTGAAGCTCGCACCCTCGGCTGTCAGCTCCTCGCGCAGTTCGGCGAAGTTTTCGATGATGCCATTGTGGACAACGGCAACGCCATCGACGAAATGCGGATGGGCATTGGTTTCGTTCGGAACACCATGCGTCGCCCAGCGCGTATGGGCGATGCCGACCACACCCGGCAGCGGCTTTTCCGAAACCAGCTTCTCGAGATTGAACAGCTTGCCTTCCGCCCGGCGGCGATCCATCGCGCCATTGTCGATGGTGGCGACACCAGCCGAATCGTAACCGCGATATTCGAGACGCTTCAGCGCATCGACAAGCCGTTCAGCAACTGGCTGGGTTCCGACAATTCCGACAATTCCGCACATATATTTCTCCAGACGGCGATCTCTTCACCGCAACGTTCAGAGTATTTTCGCATTTCCCTGAAATGCAAAAATACTCCACCTTTTTGTTCTGACGCATTTCCGGACGTAAAACCGCTGCGCACTTTTACTGGAAATGCTTTAACCGTTTCCCTGAAATCGGCAATTACGCCGCCGGTCACTTTCGGTATCGCCCGGTAACGTCTTTCAAGAGGATTTTTTCTTCGCTTCCTTCAGCGCTTTCGCCCGCTCGCGCAGGGCGACCGCCCTGCCCGGTTTCACCTCCTGGCGCGCGCGCCCGAAAACCAGCGCATCGGCAGGCACGTCATCGGTAATCACGCTGCCGGAGGCGATATAGGCCCGCTCTCCGATGGTGACGGGAGCGACCAGCGACGAATTAGAACCGATGAAGCTGTTGGCCCCGATCCGTGTTTCGGACTTGTTGTAACCGTCATAATTACAGGTGATGGCACCCGCGCCGATATTGCTGCCTGCACCCACGAAAGCATCGCCGATATAGGTCAGATGGTTGACCTTGGCGCCCTCACCGATCTCGGCCTTCTTGACCTCACAGAAATTACCGACCTTGGCGTTGGCGTGCAGGTTTGCACCCGGACGCAACCGCGCAAATGGACCGACAACCGCACCCTCGGCCAGATAAGCCCCTTCCAGATGCGAAAACGCATGAATGATCGCACCCGGCTCGATCGTCACGCCGGGACCGAAAACGACGTTGGGTTCGATCAGGACATCCTGACCGATCTTCGTATCGAAGGAAAGGAATACTGTCTCGGGCGCGACCATCGAGACGCCATCGACCATCAGCTCATGACGGCGGCGCTCCTGCCAGAGCTTCTCGATAAAGGCCAGTTCGGCACGGTTGTTGCAGCCGACCAGTTCCGTTTCGGGCGCATCGATGGCAACTGCGCGGCGGCCGAGCGAGCGGGCAATCTCGACAATGTCGGTCAGATAATATTCGCCCTTAACATTGCTGTTGCCGATGCGGTCGAGCAGATCAAGGGCGTTGCGGCCGTTGATGGCCATCAATCCGCTATTGCACCAGGTCACCTTACGCTCCGCATCGGTCGCGTCCTTCTCCTCGCGGATCGCGACAAGTTCGCCATCCTTGACCAGAAGTCGGCCGTAACCGGTCGGGCGGTCGGTATGGAAGCCGATGACGGCGACATCGGCGCCGGCGGCAATCGCCTTACGCGCCCGGTCGAGCGTTGCAGACGTGATGAGCGGGACATCGCCATAGGCAACGATGAGATCGTCAAAACCGCGTTCGATAGCTGCGCGTGCGGCAAGCACCGCATGGCCGGTGCCCTTGCGTTCCGTCTGCACGAAAGCTTCCACCTCAAGGCCCGGCAGGCTTGCGGCCGCAGCGACATTCTCGGCATCGCGCCCGACCACCAGCGCCACCGTGCTGACGCCAGATCCAGCCACCGCCCCAACCACATGGGCGATCATCGGACGCCCGGCGACCGGATGCAGCACCTTGGATTTCGACGATTTCATGCGCGTGCTGTCGCCCGCTGCGAGAATAACGGCTAGAGAGCTGCGCTCCATAAGACCTCCAACACCGCGTCACCGACCGCAGGACGGTCAGGACGGCGGCATATGTTTGACTTCACGCCGTCCGGCAAAACGAACGGGCGCATCGGTAATTTCATTCCGAAATTGCTATAACGGCGGCCCACTTAAGAAACCATGCAAATCTGCACCAAATTTCCGCACCGATTTTCATCAAACGTGATTGCAACGGTATCGCATCCCGTTCCCTCGGTCTGATTTATCGCCGTGGATTGCGGGCAGTGAATTCCAGCACCTGCTGGCGGCCGTTTTCGATCAGCCTTTCCATCTCGCGGCGCGCTGCACCGTCATCGCGCAGGCGAAACGCCTCCACGAGCCGCAGGTGCGAGGCGGACACGTCGGAAATCTCATTGGGATCGGTTTCCGGGTTGCTCATCCGGAAAATGCCCACCAGAGCCGCCTTTATCAGCGAACCGACGGTGCGCATGAACGGATTACCGGACATTTCGGTGATGAGCACATGGAAATTCATATCCGCAAGCGCGCGCTTTTCCTTGGAATAGGCCGTATTGCCCATCTCGTTGGCGTAAGCGGCGAGCTTGGCGATATCGGCGTCCTGCGCCCTGATGGCGGCGAGCCCCGCGCCATAGGGCTCGAAGGCCTGACGGATATCGTAAAGATGCAACAGAAACTCGTCGCTGACGCCAGCCTCGAAATGCCAGAGCAGCACCTCGCTGTCGAACATGTTCCAGCTTTCGCGCTCCGTCACCCGGGTGCCGATCCGCGCCTTGGGGGAAATCATACCCTTGGCGGTCAGCGTCTTCATCGCTTCGCGCAGCACTGTGCGCGATACTTTCAGGCGGTCCATCAGCTCGGCATCGCCCGGCAGGATATCACCCGTCTTGAAGACGCCGGACACAATATCGAGACCGAGCTTGTGAACGACCTGTGCATGATTTGTCCGCAGCTTTCGAAAACCGATCGCCGCATCGAGCATTCCGCGCTGCAAGTGCCATATCCTTCCGTTCGGTTGGCGATCTTGAAAAAATCGCGCCAGACGTGTGTATCTCAAGTCAGATTATAGTGAAAAACATCAAGTTGCATGAAAAGCAAAGGTAAACTTCATCCCTGCAATAAAACGCGTGAAAATAAGCAAGGCCGCACATGACATATGTGCGGCCTTGCTTCAGTAACGATGGCTAAAAAGCATTATTGCGGCAGCTTGTCGTCCACACCGGCGACGTAGAAATTGAGGCCGAGCAGAACGCCGTCCTCGGCCTTCTCACCCGCCTTCAGCCATTCCGAACCGTCCTGCTTCTTCACCGGACCGGTGAAGGGGTGCAGCTCGCCCGACTTGATCTTGGCTTCGGTGTCTTCGGCCATCTTCTTCACGTCATCAGGCATGTTGGTGTAAGGCGCCATGGTCAGGATGCCGTCCTTCAGGCCGTCCCATACCGATTCGGACTTCCAGGTACCATCGAGAAGAGCCTGCGTGCGCTTTATGTAGTAGGCTCCCCAGGTGTCCTTGATGGCGGTAAGCTGCGTCTTCGGACCGGCCGCGATCATGTCGGACGCCTGACCGAAGGCCTTGATGCCGCGTTCTGCGGCAACCTGCATCGGCGCGGTGGTGTCGGTGTGCTGGGTCAGAATATCGACGCCCTGATCGATCAGCGCCTTGGCGGCATCGGCTTCCTTGCCGGGGTCGAACCAGGTGTTGGCCCAGACGACCTTCACCTTGAAGTCGGGATTGACGGACTGCGCGCCGAGCACGAAGGCGTCGATGCCCATCACCACTTCCGGGATCGGGAAGGACGCGATGTAGCCGGCGAGACCCTTCTGCGACATCTTCGCGGCGATCTGGCCCTGAATGTAGCGGCCTTCATAGAAGCGCGAATTGTAGGTCGCGACATTTTCGGCGGTCTTGAAGCCCGTAGCATGTTCGAACTTCACCTTGGGGAACTTCTGGGCAACCTTGATGGTGGCGTCCATGAAGCCGAAGGAGGTGGTGAACACCAGTTCGCAACCCGAGCGGGCCATGCGTTCGATGGCGCGTTCGGCATCCGGACCTTCCGGAACGCTTTCGAGGAACGGCGTTTCGATCTTGTCGCCGAAATGCGCCTGCAGTTCCTGACGGCCGATATCGTGCGCCTGTGTCCAGCCGCCGTCGGTCTTTGAACCGACATAGATGAAGCAGACCTTCTTGGCGTCGGCGGCCTCAGCCGAGGAAACGACGCCGCCGAGAGCCGCAACGGAAGCGGCGAGTGCGATGACCAGTTTTTTCATTTTTACCCCTGTTGGTTTGGAGACGTGAGAATGCTTCACCTGTCCGGCACGAAGGACTTGCCAAGCGAGGCCGGTGTATTGATCAAGGTCGTGCGGCGATTATGCGAGATGATGACCAGCACGACAATAGTGGCGAGATAGGGCAGCGCCGACAGCAATTGCGACGGCACCCCGATGCCGAACGCCTGCGCATGCAATTGGCCGATGGTGACAGCGCCGAACAGATAACCGCCCGCCAGCACTCGCCATGGGCGCCACGAGGCGAAGACGACGAGCGCCAGCGCAATCCACCCGCGCCCGGCCGCCATGTTTTCCACCCATTGCGGCGTATAGACCAGCGACAGCTGCGCCCCCGCAAGCCCCGCACAGGCGCCGCCGAACATGACGGCCAGATAGCGGGTGCGGATGACATTGATGCCGAGCGCATGGGCCGAAGCGTGATTATCGCCGATGGCGCGAATTTTGAGACCCATGCGGCTTTTGAACAGAAACCAGCTGATGCCGGCGACAAGCGCGATGGAGAGGTAGAAGATCAAATCCTGCCGGAAAAGCAGCGGACCGAGGAAGGGAATGTCCGACAGCAGCGGAAAGACGATGGGCTGCAGCTTGATGCCCGGCAGGCCGACGAAACTTTCACCCAGCATGCCCGAGACGCCGAGGCCGAGAATGGTGAGCGCAAGACCCGTCGCCACCTGGTTGGTAACGAGCGTCAGCGTCAGGAAACCGAAGAGCAGCGAAAAAACCGCACCGGAGGCAATGCCGGCCAGAATGCCGAGATAGGGAGATCCGGTCATATGCGCGGCCGCGAAAGCGCAGACCGCACCCATGATCATCATGCCCTCGACACCCAGATTGAGGACGCCGGAGCGCTCCGTTACCAGCTCGCCTGAAGCGGCGATGACGAGCGGCGTGGCGGCGGTGATGACGGTGAGGAGAATGGCCTGAAGCATATCCATCATGCCGCTCCTTCTTTACGATGCGCCTTGCCGGGAAAGAACACCCTGATGCGATAGAAGATCAGCGTATCGCAGGACAGCACGAAGAACAGCATCAGCCCCTGAAACACGCGCGTCACCTTGTCCGACACACCGATTGAAAGCTGCGCCGCTTCGCCGCCGAGATAGGTCAGCGCCAGCACCAGCCCGGAAAGGATGATGCCGAGCGGATTGAGACGACCGAGAAAGGCGACGATGATGGCGGTAAAGCCGTAACCCGGCGAAATGCTGGGCTGGAGATGGCCGATGGAGCCGGAGGCTTCCGATATGCCAGCAAGCCCCGCCAGCGCGCCGGAAAGCAGCAGCGAAAACCACACCATGCGGCTCGACGAAAAACCGGCGAAACGCCCTGCCCGCGCCGATTGGCCAAGCACGGTGACTTCGAAGCCCTTCAGCATGTAGCGCATCATGAACCATAGCGCGATGGCCGCAACGATGGCGAAAACGAAACCCCAATGCGCCCGGCCCGAGGCCAGCATTTCCGGCAAAACGGCGCTGTCGTTGAAAGGCTTGGTCTGCGGGAAGTTGTAGCCGCCCGGATCGCGCCAGATGCCGCGCGTCAGCCAGTCGAGGAAAAGCTGCGCGACATAGACCAGCATCAGGCTGACGAGGATTTCGTTGGTGTTGAACTTCGTCTTCAAAAGTGCGGGAATACCCGCATAAAGCGCGCCGCCCACGGCGCCCATCACCAGCATTAAAGGCAAAAGCAGCGGCGAATGCCAATCGGGATAAAGCACCGGCAGGATGGAACCGGTGATCGCGCCGATGGTGAACTGCCCCTCCGCGCCGATGTTCCAGTTGTTGGAGCGATAACAGATCGATAGCCCGACGCCGATCAGGATCAACGGTGCGGCCTTGATCGCCAGTTCATGGAGCGACCAGACTTCCAGCAGCGGCTCGACGAAAAAGGCATAGAGCGCGTCCAACGGGTTCTTGCCGAGCATGGCGAACATGATGGCGCCGACAAGCAGCGTCAGCGTGAGCGCCAGAAGCGGCGAAAGCAGGGTGAACAGCCGGGAGACGCCTGCGCGTTTTTCAAGTTCAATGCGCATGCTGGGCGGCTCCCGAATGTGACGTGTGAATGCCGCCCATCAACAGGCCGATCTTTTCGAGCGTCATTTCCTCCACCGAATGGGTCTCTGACAGCTTGCCGTCGGAAATGACAGCGATATTGGTGGCGACTTCGAAGATCTCATCGAGATCCTGACTGATGACGATGACGGCCGAGCCCGCTTTGGCAAGGTCGACAAGCGCTTGACGGATGCGGCTCGCCGCACCCGCATCCACGCCCCAGGTCGGCTGGTTGACCACCAGCACGGCAGGCTGGCGGTCAAGCTCGCGCCCGACGATGAATTTCTGCAGATTACCGCCAGACAGCGACCCTGCGAGCGGATCGGCCCCGCTTTTGCGCACATCCATCGTTTCCGAAATGCGTCGCGCCGCAGCCCTGATGACTGAGCCACGCACGATGCGCAGGAAACCGCCGGTCAGAAACGCCTTGCGGTCGGAGCGCGCCCGCGCCAAGAGCAGATTGTCGGACAGGCTCATGCCGGGAACGGCGGCGTGGCCGTGGCGCTCTTCCGGCACAAAACCCGCGCCCATCAGCCGGCGGCCATTGATGCCGATGCGACCGACTGGCTTGCCGCGCAGGCGAATGGCGTCATTGTTATAGACCGGATATTCGCCCGAAAGCGCATCGAACAACTCACCCTGGCCGTTGCCGGCCACACCGGCAATCGCCAGCACCTCGCCGGCGCGCACCTGCATGGATATCGATTTCAGCGCCACCGCAAAAGGCGTGCGTGGCGCCACCGAGAGCCCACTGACCTCGATCTGCGGCGCGCCGAGCGTCTCGCCCGTGGCCCGCGAAACGCTTGCGACATCGCTGCCGACCATCATGCGCGCCAACGACGCTGGCGTTTCCTTGCGCGGATCGCAGGCGCCCGTCACCTTCCCATGCCGCAGGACGGTGGCACGGTCGCAGATGCGCTGCACTTCTTCGAGACGATGGCTGATATAAAGCACGGAACGGCCTTCAGCCTTCAGCTTCTCCAACGTCTCGAACAGCTTGTCGGCCTCC
This sequence comes from Agrobacterium sp. ST15.13.013, assembly GCF_027956525.1. Classification (NCBI taxonomy): domain Bacteria; kingdom Pseudomonadati; phylum Pseudomonadota; class Alphaproteobacteria; order Hyphomicrobiales; family Rhizobiaceae; genus Agrobacterium; species Agrobacterium sp. ST15.13.013. The sequence goes on along the minus strand of NZ_JAQKGP010000011.1, from coordinate 5,044 downwards.
TGCGGCGTCAAAACCGAGGTTGGCTCATCGAGAATGATCAGGCGCGGGTTCTGTAAAAGCGCGCGGACAATTTCGATGCGCTGGCGCTCGCCGACCGAAAGATCGGCCACATGGGCATTGGGATCGAGCGGCAGGCCATAGGCGCGCGACAACGTTTCCGCTTGCCCGGCGATTTCCTTCAGTGAAATTTTCGGGTCGAGCGACAGGGCGATGTTTTCAGCCACCGTCAGCGCTTCGAAGAGCGAAAAATGCTGGAACACCATGCCGATGCCAAGCCTGCGGGCCTCGCTTGGCGAGGCGACGGAAACCGGCTGGCCCTGCCAGACAATCTCGCCTTCGCTTGGCGCGAGAACGCCGAACAGCATCTTGACGAGCGTGGATTTGCCCGCGCCGTTTTCACCCAGAAGCGCGTGGATTTCGCCCGGCGCAATATCGAGATCGATGCCGTTGCAGGCGGCGAAATTGCCGAACAGCTTGGTCAGCTTGCGAACGGACAGGAGAGGCACGGCCTCCGGCGCCAAAGTTCCAGTCACGAGTTCCCTCTCTCACCGACCGCCGCGCCTTCTTCGAAGCGTTTCCAACGATCGTGGTCATTGTTCCCAATCGGACGCCAATGCGTATGCAATCTCATCCAATCAAGACTTATTGATAACGGTTTTGCTGCTGCGCACAACTGAAAAAGAAGCCGCTTAAATGCAATTTGCACAAGCAATAAACGGCTTTACCCGTTCTTACTTTGCGCCGAGCGAGGGGAAAAACTGCAATATTCCACCGATGCAATAAAGATAGAGGCCACTTGCCACAAAGCCGATCACGGCCCAGCTCGGGGTTTCGAAGTGCATCAGCAGCGAATAACCGCCAAGCGCGCACCAGATGAAGACCACGGCGAGATTGAGCGGCCGCAATCGCTTCACCCGCACCGGATGCAGGAAGTTGATCGGCAGGAATGTCAAAAACACCGAAACGGTAACGACAACCATTGCCGTCGTGGCGCTGGCGTCCATGACGAACAGGGTGAACACCACCATATTCCACACCACCGGAAAGCCGGAGAAGAAATACTCGTCCGTCTTCATGCCCATGTCGGCGTAATAAATGGCGCTCGACACCACGATCATGCCGGCGGCCACGAAGGACAGCGGCTCGCCGATCATGCCCTTCTGATAAAGCGCAAAGGCGGGCAACAGCACATAGGTGACATAGTCGATGATATTATCGAGCGTATCACCGGACCAGTTGGGCAGCACTTCCTTCACCCTGACCTTGCGGGCGATGGGACCGTCGATGCCATCCACCAGCAGCGCAAGCCCCAGCCACCAGAACATATCGACGAAGCGGTGTTCGGCTGCGGCGACAACACCGAGAAAAGCCAGAAACGAGCCGGAGGCCGTGAGCATGTGGACGGAAAAGGCGCGGATTTCCGCGTAGGGAACACGCTTATAGTTGAAAATTTTCATGGTCAGCGTCTGCGCCCCGTTTTTCATCCGCCCTGTTTGTTCCGGTATGCGGCCATTCACCACGCTTTGCAACCGGCTCAATCCGCTTATCCTAGGACTAATATAGCGGCACAACTAACGAATCTTCGCAACCGGATGTTCCGGGACCGAAGTGGATTTACCCAACCGAAGCCTTTATGATGGTTTGGAAATAACAACGGATCACGACCATGAGACACTTCGATATCGCCATCACCGGTGCGGGACTTGCGGGGCAGATCGCGGCCATCGCGCTGGCGCGGGCGGGCCGCCACGTGGCGCTCATCGCACCTTCCAGCGACAGGAAGGACCAGCGCACCACCGCGCTGATGGACCAGTCCATCCGTTTCATGGACCGCCTTGGCCTCTGGTCGCGCATCGCGCCTTCGGCCGCACGCCTTTCCACCATGCAGATCATCGATGGCACCGACCGCCTGCTGCGTGCACCCAACGTGCAGTTCCGTTCCTCCGAAATCGGGCTTGACGCCTTTGGCTGGAACATCCCCAACGAGGCGCTGCTCGGCGTCCTGAGCGAAGCGGTCGAGCAGGAACACAATATTTCCCGCCTCGACACGTCCGCCGAGACAATCGACATCGGCAACGACCGCATGACGGTGACCCTTGCGAATGGCGAAACGCTCTCCGCCGATTTCCTCATCGGCGCGGATGGTCGCAAATCCATGGTGCGGGATGCAGCCGGCATCGGCGTCAAATCCTGGTCCTATCCGCAGACCGCCATTGTTTTGAACTTTGGCCATAGCCGGCCGCACGGCAATGTCTCGACGGAGTTCCACACACCCACCGGGCCTTTCACACAGGTTCCCTTGCCCGGCGACCGCTCCAGCCTCGTCTGGGTCGTTACCCCGCAGCAGGCGGAAGAGTTGACGGCGCTGCCGCTGGAGACGCTCAGCCTGCGCGTCGAGGAGCGCATGCAATCCATGCTGGGAGCGGTCACCGTCGAGGACAGCGTTCAGGCCTGGCCGCTTTCTTCCATGACTGCGCACCGCTTCGGCAAGGGCCGCGTCGCCCTGATCGGCGAGGCAGCGCACGGTTTTCCGCCCATCGGCGCGCAGGGGCTGAACCTCAGCCTGCGCGACATCATCGCGCTGACGGAATTGCTGAGCGCCGTCTCCGACTGGCCGATTGCGGCCGACGCCGGCGATAGATTCGACCGCAAGCGGCGAGCGGATGTCTATAGCCGCACGCTGAGCGTCGATCTCCTGAACCGCTCGCTGCTTTCCGATCTCCTGCCGGTACAGATGGCGCGCGCGGCGGGACTGCACGTGCTTTCCGGCATCGGCACGCTTAGAAGCATGGTCATGCGCGAAGGCATCGAGCCGGGTCGCGGGCTGAAGGCCCTGCCCTCGCTGCTGTTCGGCAGCTTCAAAAAGGCTGGATGAAATAAACCACGCCGGTCAGCGTGAAGACAGACAGAACCGTCGAAATCAGGATCGTCGCAGACGCCCTCTCCTGCCATACGTGATATTGCTGGCCGATGACGAAGACATTCGTCGCGGTCGGCAGCGCGGCCAAAAGCACGGCTGAATAGATCCACACCGGCTCGAACCGCCCGAGCGACGACAGCACGAGATAGGCGGCGAGCGGATGCAGGATCAGCTTTGCCGGCACGATATAGCTGATTTCCACCGGCACACGTTTCATTGGCCGAAGCGCCAGCGTCACGCCCATGGCAAACAGTGCGCAGGGCGCCGCCGATTGCGCCAGATAATCCACCAGCCGCTGCACCGCCTCCGGCGGCTGCCACGACAGCGATGCGGCCAGAAAGCCGGCGATGACGGAGACGATGAAGGGATGGGTAATGACCTTGCGCGCCACATCCAGCGCAAGCCTTGGCGGGGAACGCTTGTCGCCGCCGGCAACCGCCATCATCGCCGGGGCGACGATGAAATGGGCGGCATTTTCAAGGCAGACGATCAACGCCACCGGCACCGCCGCCTTCTCGCCAAGCGCCAGAAGCGCTAGGCCCGGCCCCATATAACCGATATTGCCGTAGCTGGCCGCGAAACTCTGGATCGTGGTTTCGGAAAGGCTGTTTTTCCGTACGAATCGGCCGATCAGGAACACTGCCAGGAAAACACCATAGGTGCAGGCGAGACTGGCCGCGACGAAATCCATCCGCGCCAGCTCTTCCACCGGTGTTTTAGACACAAGCTTGAAAAACAGCGCCGGCAGCGCCGCATAGATGATGAAAGTGTTCAGCCAGCCCATCGCCTCGACCGGCTGCTTCGTGATGCGCGCCGCACCGTAGCCGATGAAGATCAGGCCGAAAAACGGCAACAGCAATCCGACGATATCCGTCACTATATTTCCCCCGCAAGCAACTCAAGCGGGAGGCTTAACCGATTTGCATCAGGATCGGAAAGGTCTCCTGGAACCAGATCGCCACATTGGTGATAAAACCGGACATGAAAGCGAGACCGGTCAGCACCAGCAACACGCCCAGCAGCTTTTCCACGAGCCCAAGATGGCGGCGGAAGCGGACGAGGAAACGCATGAAGGAGCCGGAAAACGCCGCCGCGATCCAGAACGGCACCGCAAGGCCAAGAGAATAGACCGCAAGCAGCGCCGCACCGTCGCCAACCGTATCGCGTGCGGCGGCGACGCCGAGAATAGCCCCCAGAACCGGACCGATGCAGGGCGTCCAGCCGAAAGCGAAGGCAAGGCCCATGACATAGGCCCCGGACAGCGTGGCCGGCTTGCCCGCGCCTTGAAACCGCGCCTCGCGCGAAAACAGGCCGATTCGGAACACGCCGAGGAAATTCAGCCCCATCAGAATGATGATGAAACCACCGACCTTGGCGAGAATATCCAGATTCTGACGCAGGAGCGTACCGATCGTCGAGGCGCCTGCCCCAAGCGCCACGAAGACCGTGGCGAAACCGAGCGTGAAGAAGAAGGCTGAAAACAGCACGGCCCTGCGAATCTCCGGCCGCGGCGCGGTATCTTCCGTCCTGAACTGCTCGACCGAAACACCCGCCATATAACAGAGATAAGGCGGCACCAGCGGCAGGACGCAGGGCGACAGAAACGAAAGAGCGCCGGCCAGAAGCGCGCTGAACAGGGAAATATCGGCAATCGACAACAAAGAACTCCGCATCCCGCAAAGCCGCCGCGATTCTCAAGCTGCGCCGCCGCTTCACGCTTCATTTTCGTGCATGTCATTGCTGCAAAAGGATTTCACCCGTCCAGCCGACATGTCTGAAGCCGGTTTTATCCCCAGCCGCCCCCTGTCTCCAATCACCTTTTCGGGGGTGCGACAAAAAAAACCGGATTGATTGTCGAAACCGCTTTTTTTGGGTTGACCGAACGGATCGCTCTACCTATGTTCCGCGCACTTCCGAAGGGCAACCAAGCCCCGACACGGGAGAGCGTAGCTCAGCCGGTAGAGCAACTGACTTTTAATCAGTAGGTCCAGGGTTCGAATCCCTGCGCTCTCACCACCTCAAATCTGTCCAGACCGGAGACATAGGTAACAGTTTGTACCTAAGACATAGGTGACAATCTCGTGCCGAACGGATTGTCGATTGTTTGCAGCGTTCTCTGTTCCA
>NZ_JAQKGP010000104.1:0-423 GCF_027956525.1 Agrobacterium sp. ST15.13.013 | reverse complement strand
ACATGCCGAGGATCACCAGCGCAAAAATCACAAAGGTCACGAGAAATACCGGCAGCATCGTCAGCCTCCAAAGTCGTCGAGGAGAATATTCTCGTCCTCGACGCCCAGATCTTTGAGCATCTTAATTACCGCGGCGTTCATTACAGGCGGCCCACACATGTAGAACTCGCAGTCTTCCGGCGCCGGGTGATCGCGTAGATAGTTCTCGTACAGAACGTTATGGATAAAGCCGGTATGCCCGGTCCAGTTATCTTCCGGCATCGGATCGGAGAGCGCGACGTGGAAGGTAAAGTTTGGATTGTCGCGCGCCAGCTGTTCAAACTCCTCATCGTAGAACATTTCGCGCAGCGAACGGGCGCCGTACCAGAAGCTGATTTTGCGCGTGCTGTGCAGGCGCTTGAGCTGGTCGAAAATATGCGCACG
>NZ_JAQKGP010000103.1:0-430 GCF_027956525.1 Agrobacterium sp. ST15.13.013 | reverse complement strand
CATCAGCAACAGGATTGCCAGCATCCCCAGTTGAACGCTGCGCCGCCGCGTCAGCCGGAAAACATCGGAAAGACTGTTGCTCGTACTTGCCGGCAGCGATGGTAGGCTGAATATCTGCAGCAGCATGGCAATGATGGCAAGTCCCGCCGTCATCGACATGGCTACGCGCCATCCCACCCAGTCGCTGATCAAGGCGCCCATGGAGGGAGCCGCAATGGTGGCGAGCGAAACGCCGAGGGTGACGATAGCCATGCCGCGCCCGGTCGAATTTGCGCCGACGAGCCGTGCCACGACCGCAACCGAAAGCGCCCAGAAACCGCTGAGCGCAATGCCCAGCCCGGCCCGGCCCAGCAACAATAGCCAGAAATCGGCAGCAACCGATGCGAGAATGTTGGAGCCGATCGCCAGCGCACTAAGACCGACAAGCACG
>NZ_JAQKGP010000102.1:0-430 GCF_027956525.1 Agrobacterium sp. ST15.13.013 | reverse complement strand
CATCAGCAACAGGATTGCCAGCATCCCCAGTTGAACGCTGCGCCGCCGCGTCAGCCGGAAAACATCGGAAAGACTGTTGCTCGTACTTGCCGGCAGCGAAGGCAGGCTGAATATCTGCAGGAGCATGGCAATGATGGCAAGTCCCGCCGTCATCGACATGGCTACGCGCCATCCCACCCAGTCACTGATCAAGGCGCCCATGGAGGGAGCCGCAATGGTGGCGAGTGAAACGCCCAGGGTGACGATAGCCATGCCGCGCCCGGTCGAATTTGCGCCGACGAGCCGTGCCACGACCGCAACCGAAAGCGCCCAGAAACCGCTGAGCGCAATCCCCAGCCCGGCCCGGCCCAGCAACAATAGCCAGAAATCGGCAGCAACCGATGCGAGAATGTTGGAGCCGATCGCCAGCGCACTAAGACCGACAAGCACG
>NZ_JAQKGP010000101.1:0-350 GCF_027956525.1 Agrobacterium sp. ST15.13.013 | reverse complement strand
CAACGCACCCAGCGCCGCACCGAGCGGAATAGCGGCGTACAGCAGGCCAATCTGTCCGGCCGACATCTGCCAGCTACCGGCCAGCGCCGGATAGAGCACCCGCACCGCGCTGGCCATGGTCAGCAGACCGCCAAGCAGCGCAATCCCGCCGATAAGCGGGCTCCGGCAGAGGAAGGTCAGCCCCGCCAGCAGGGAGCGCAGCGGATGCTCGCGCGGCTGCGGAGGCGGCGGCAGCTGCGGCAGACGCAGCAGGGTTAAGGTGGTGATAAAGGTCCCCGCCGCCGCCAGGCCAAAGTTCCACGCCACGCCGCCGGTGGCCAGCAGCAGGCCGCCGATCATCGGCGAAATCA
>NZ_JAQKGP010000100.1:0-439 GCF_027956525.1 Agrobacterium sp. ST15.13.013 | reverse complement strand
TTGCGGATTCATTGCCACCGCGCTACTGTTCGTGCGGCTGAGCCGCGGCTATCAGCCGGCGGAGAGTCAGCGCAAAAAAAACAAACGGGCGGAGATATGCCCCGCCCGTTTGCCGCTGTCGTCTGATTTAATGGCTCGTATTATTGCTGCGGATCTCCTTCCAGAGCTGATCGCAGCGCGCTTTCACCGCCTGATCGTTGCCGGTGCGGGTGGCCTGAATACACTGTTGGTAATCCAGGACGCGAACGCTCTCCTGGTTGGCGAACTGCTGGTGCTGTTTATCCTTTTTCAGCACATTCAGTACGCTCTGGCAGGCTTCAATCTTGTCCGGATTCCCTTCCGCCGTATTAATACAGGCGCTATAGGCATCTTTCAGTTTGGTGTCTTCTTTCGGCGCCGGCGACGTGGTGCAGGCCACCAGGCCCGCTGCCATCATGGC
>NZ_JAQKGP010000099.1:0-440 GCF_027956525.1 Agrobacterium sp. ST15.13.013 | reverse complement strand
TGCCGCCTATTTTTTCTTGACTGCTGAAAGTAAGCGTGACCTTCGTAGCATCTGCGTCGTAGGCGTTCTTGATGAGTTCAGAGAGCGCGGTTTCCTGCTTGCTGACAAGCTGCTCACCGAGCCTTTGGATATGGGCAGCATCGACAGAAAACCGAACTCGGTTAGGATCGTCATCAACAAACTCCCGGCTGGCGGCTTCCACGAGATGCCAATTCGGGGTTTTCTTGCTGACCTCAGCTTCGACTATCTTCCGTGGGTCGATACTGATCGTGTGATCCAAATCGGTGTCGTATTCTATGGGGTGCTCAGCATGCAAGACTTGAAAGCCCAGCACGCCTTCCCGACCCGTATCGACATAGCCGCCATGGACGATGCTGAGCTTGCCAGGGGTTATGCCAACGAACACACCAGCTGCGGTGATCAGCTCGACTACCTCTTCG
>NZ_JAQKGP010000098.1:0-443 GCF_027956525.1 Agrobacterium sp. ST15.13.013 | reverse complement strand
CCGTCAAACGGGAGGCGGCACTGACGCCGGATATGGCCGATGGTATCGCGTCGTGCTGGCTGCATGACACGGTCGAAGAAGGCATGGTGGTGCATATCGACAGGCCACGCGGCGCCTTCAAGCTCGACAGGGCCAGTCAGCGGCCGGTCATTCTGCTATCCGGTGGCGTCGGGCTGACACCGACCGTTTCGATGTTGAAGGTACTGGTTGCGGAAAGCCACCGACCCGTCTGGTTCGTGCATGCCTGCGACGGGGCCGCCACCCACGCGTTACGCGATGAAATACGGGCGCTCGCCGAACAGCGCGACAATGTTCATGTGCACACCTGTTATCGCTTTGCGACCGATGAAGACGCGAAAGCGGGGCTGTTCCATTCCACCGGCTTCATCACACGTCAGACCTTGCAGTCTTTTCTGCCGCTGGACGACTACGAGGTCTATATG
>NZ_JAQKGP010000097.1:0-454 GCF_027956525.1 Agrobacterium sp. ST15.13.013 | reverse complement strand
TGGGCTCGGTAGTCGAGAATTACCGGACGATATCCTGTGGCCGGAAGACGAGCTCATCCCGCTCTCCAAACAGGGCGGTTTTGCCGCGCGTCATGTGCTAACCTCGAAATCAGGCGTCGCCGTCCATATCAACGCCTTCAACTTCCCCTGCTGGGGAATGCTGGAAAAACTGGCGCCCACGTGGCTTGCCGGTATGCCGGCGATCATTAAACCGGCCACCGCTACCGCCCAGCTCACCCAGGCAATGGTGAAAGCGATTGTCGACAGCGGCCTGGTGCCGGAGGGCGCCATCAGCCTGATTTGCGGCGGCGCGGGCGATCTGCTCGACCATCTCGATAGCCAGGACGTGGTGACCTTTACCGGCTCGGCCGCCACCGGCCAGCAGCTACGGACGCACCCTAACCTGGTGGCCAAATCTATTCCCTTTACCATGGAAGCTGATTCGCTCAACTGC
>NZ_JAQKGP010000010.1:0-185720 GCF_027956525.1 Agrobacterium sp. ST15.13.013 | reverse complement strand
TCGCCGCGAGCGCCCAGAACATCAAGAAAATAGCGATGGCGCTCACGAAAGCACCCAAACCCGCCTGGGGATGAGGAAACGAGGCTCATCTTATCTCCCGTTCACCCGCAAAAGACGACAATAAAACGTCATCATCCCGAAAAAGAAAAAACCCGCCGAAAATATCGACGGGTTTGTCAGCGGTCTGAGGCCGCTTAAACGCGGCCCCGATCTACTCTTATCCAAACAGCGGCCTCACGCCACCGCACGCGCCAGCGCACAATGCGACCAGAGCTGATGCAGCGCGCCGACGAGATGCTCGATATCGGCATCGCTATGCAGCGGCGTCGGGGTAATGCGCAGACGTTCGGTCTTGCGCGGCACGGTCGGATAATTGATCGGCTGAACATAGACGCCGTGATTGTCCAGCAGGATATCCGAAATCCATTTGCACTTGGCGGCATCGCCAACCATGACAGGCACGATGTGACTCGGGTTGTCCATATGCGGAATACCGCGTGCATCGAGAAGACCACGCAGCTTGCGCACCCGGTCCTGATGGCGGGCGCGCTCGAAGGGGCTCGCCTTCAGATGCTGGATCGAAGCAATGGCACCGGCAGCAAGAGACGGCGGCAGGGCCGTCGTGAAGATGAAGCCGGAGGCGAAGGAGCGGATGAAGTCGCAGACCGCCGTGGATCCGGCAATATAACCGCCCATTACGCCAAAGGCCTTGCCGAGCGTTCCCTCGATGATCGTCAGGCGATCCATCAGGCCTTCGCGCTCGGCAATGCCGCCGCCGCGCGGGCCGTACATGCCGACAGCGTGAACTTCATCGAGATAGGTCATGGCGCCATAACGGTCTGCCAGATCGCAGATTTCCTTGATAGGCGCGATATCGCCATCCATCGAATAAACGGATTCGAAGGCGATCAGCTTCGGCGCATTCGGATCGGCGGCCTTAAGCTTGGCTTCGAGATCTTCGAGATCGTTGTGCTTCCAGATCACCCGCTCGCAGCGGCCGTAACGGATGCCTTCGATCATCGATGCATGGTTGAGCGCATCCGAGAAAATGATCAGGCCTGGAATTTTCTGACCGAGCGTGCCGAGGGTGGCCCAGTTGGATACATAACCCGACGTGAAGATCAGCGCCGATTCCTTGCCGTGGAGATCGGCAAGCTCCCGCTCCAGCAGGACGTGATAGTGGTTGGTGCCAGAAATATTCCGGGTGCCTCCCGCACCCGCGCCACAGTGATCGATGGCGGCCTTCATGGCTTCGATGACTTTGGGGTTCTGGCCCATGCCGAGATAGTCGTTAGAGCACCAGACAGTAACGTCCTTGCGTTCGCCATTGGCGTTGTACCGTGTGGCGCGGGGAAAATTGCCCTGCTGGCGCTCGATATCTGCAAAAACGCGATAGCGTCCCTCGGAATGCAGGCTTTGCAGTTCCGTCGTGAAAAATGCCTCGAAGTCCATGCCATGCTCCAGAATTGACCAGATCGTTTTCTGCCTCGTCGCCGGGACCGTCAACCCTTGCGGGCCACATTAACCGCGTCTGCGTCAATTCGCCGTTGTTTTGAACCATTCCAATAAAGCGTTTATAGGCGCCTATGAAAAGCGCAAAATTGATTCACATCAAAAAAGCGGATTTTTGGAACCTTTTTTGCGCCGCGCCGTTGTTTGGGGCACAATCGATTTACGCTCGGAGGAATGCCTGCAAAGAGGAGGCTTCCCTAAACGACATCGAATTGTTAGTTATCTGTGGCGGTCGGAGGTAGCAGTCGCCGCAGATAAATATGGGACGCCTACCGAGCCACAAGAGCTCATTGTAACGTTGGAGAGAGTTTCATGAAAAAGGCAATCATATTTGCGCTGGTCGGCCTGTCGCTCGCAAGCTGCACGCAGACCGAAAAGGGTGCTTCCATCGGTGCCGTTTCCGGTGCGGTCATCGGCGGCGCCGTGACTGGCAACGTTCGTGGTGCGGCAGTAGGCGCAGCAATCGGCGGCGTGGGCGGCGCCCTCATCGGCAATGCTTCCGAACCGGGCTATTGCTATTATCGCGACCAGTACGGTCAGCGTTACACGGCGCGTTGCCGCTAATCGCTTCGCGAAATACCGTTGCACAGAAGCCCCGGTCACCCGGGGCTTTTTGCGTTATGGCAGGCAAAACACAAGCGCAAGGGTCCTCAAAGCAGTTTATTTATGATTAAATTGCACTGTTAACGGACAGGAAACGGGTTAGGGCGACAATAAAGGCTCAACCATAAAGCAGCTTATGCGAAGAACACGAACTAACCCGAAGACAGGTATTGCGTATCGGAAAGCTGGCACCGCGCTTGCGGTCGCCGTGACGTTCGCCCTGTATCCGGCGTTTACCCGTGATGCATTTGCCTTCAAACTGTTTGGCATGCGCCTCTGGGGTTCGGAAGAACCGGAAGTGGAGGTTATAAACCCTGTCAAATTCACCGTCACGCTTGATGCCGGGGACGCCGATAAATCCCTGAAAAACAGCCTGGAAAACAGCTCGCTCCTCCTGGCTGACAAGGACAAGCCCACCTCCGGCGATCTCGGACTTTTGATAAAGGCAAGAGACGACAGGGACAGGCTGATCGCGGCGCTTTATGAAAACGCCCGTTATGGCGGCATCGTCAATGTTACCGTCGCCGGCAAGGATGTGGATAGCCTGCCGCCCAATCCTGTGTTCGATCATTCCGCTCCCGTACCCGTGGTGATCACGGTTTCGCCCGGCCCGGTTTTCAAACTTGGAAATGTACGGCTGGAAGGCGATGTGACCGGCCGTAACCTTGAGGAATACGGCCTGATAGCCGGGGGTGACGCCGGTTCTCTCGCCATCATCCGCGCCGGCAACAAGCTGATCGATGACCTGAAGGCCGAAGGCCGTCCGCTTGCGAAGCTGACGAAACGCGAGGCCGTCGCCAACCACGCGACGAACACGGTGGACATTACCATGGCGGCTGAAGGCGGTCCCGTAGCGCCCCTCGGCACGGTCACCGTCACGGGTGAAAAAACCGTCGACGGCGATTTCATCCGCCGTTATTCGCGCCTCAATGGCGGCGAACCCTATTCGCCGGAAAAACTGCGCAAGGCCGCCGACCGGCTGCGGCAGCTCGGCGTCTTTTCCAGCCTGACGATCAAGGAAGCGGGAACACTGGCGCGCGACGGCACCATTCCGCTGACCATCGAGGTTTCTGAAGGAAAGCACCGCTATTTCGGCGTCGGCGCACAATACTCAACCACGGAAGGCATCGGCCTTCAGGGTTATTGGGGCCACCGGAACCTGTTCGGACAGGCGGAATCGCTGCGTATCGAAGGTTCGGTTTCGCGCATCGCCGAAGCATCGAGCGTCGATGGCATGGATTATTCGGCGGGCATTACTTTCACCAAGCCCGGCATGTTCAATCCGCGAACCACCTTCAAGACCAGCCTGATTGCCAAGACCGAACACCCCGATACATACGACGCCAAGACAGTGACGGGCACAGCCGGTTTCGCCTACGAGCTCAACGATACCGATACAGCCGCAGCCGGCCTTGAGGTGCAATGGGCCGATACGGAAGACGCATTCGGCAAAAACGAATACCTCACCACCTCCATCCCGCTGGAATTCGTTCGTGATACACGCGACGACAAGCTCAACCCCACCGAAGGCTTCCATGCCTCGCTGGCTGCCAAGCCTAGCTATGAAGCGCTGAACGGCACCTTCTTTTCCTCGTTCGAAGGCTCCATCTCGGGCTACAAGGGGATTGGCGCCGAAGACCGGCTGATCATGGCCGGAAAGCTTTCCGGCGGCGTGCTCGTCGGCGGCAGCGATCTGCAGGACATTCCCACCACAAGGCGCTTTTATGCCGGTGGCGGCGGATCGGTGCGCGGCTACAGCTATCAGGAAATATCGCCGTATAATGCCGCTGGCGACGCGACCGGCGGCCGCTCCTATGTCGTCGGCTCCATTGAGGCCCGCATCACGGTCACCGATACAATCGGCATCGTGCCATTCATCGACGCCGGCGTGGTTTCGGATGAGGTGACCCCTGATTTTTCCGATATCCGGGCTGGCGCCGGTATCGGCCTGCGTTACGCGACGCCCTTCGGGCCTCTGCGTCTTGATGTCGCCATGCCGCTCGACAAATATGACGGCGGCAACAGTTTCGGCATTTATGCTGGCATCGGTCAGTCTTTTTAAACGCCGCAGTCGAACACCCTTACAACAGAGTGTAGATTATCCTTTATGAAAACGTTGATTCGATTGCTGAAATGGCTGGGCTACGCTGCTTTATGCGGCGTGGTGCTGGTGTTGCTTGCGGTTCTGTTCGTCGGTTTCACGCCGATGGGCGCGAGAATTGCCGCAAAGCAGATTTCATCGCTCGTTTCCACACCCGATCAGGTAATCGATATTTCTCCCCCGAGCGGCCTTTTGACCGGCCGCCTGCGGCTCGACAATGTCACTCTTTCAGACCGGCAGGGACCCTATGCGCGCGTGAACCAGATCGCCGTCGACTGGTCGCCGCTTTCGCTGCTTGCCGGCACCTTCCATGCCGACCGCGTCTCGGCCGGATCGATCGATGTCGAGCGCAAACCGCTTGCGGCGGAACAGACATCGACCAAAAGCTCCGGTAACTCCTCGTTGCCGATCGAAATCGCCGTCGACAATTTCAGCCTTCCCGATATCAGCCTTGGCACGCCGCTTCTCGGCCGTCCCTTCGACCTGAATGCGGAAGGCAGTTTGACGGCTGCGCAGGACGATATGCGGCTATCGCTCACCGCCCATCGGCTCAATGCGCCGGATGCGGAGGTGAATGCCGACATCGCCTTCCTTCCGAATGAAAACGTCCTGAAGCTGAAAGCGGAGATGAAGGAGCCCGAAGGCGGTCTTCTCGCCACGCTGCTTTCGCTTCCCGGAACACCTGCGGTGGCGATAGACCTCAACGGCGAAGGCCCGCTTTCCAACTGGACAGGAACGCTGCGCGGCAATGTCGCCGGCAACCAAGTCGTCAACGTCACCGGCCGCCATCTTCTTGCTGATGATGGCACCCGCCGTATCGAAATTGCAGGCGGTGGTCAGCCCGATCTGCTTCTGCCTCCGGCCTTCCGCCAGCTTTTTGCCGGCGAGACAAAGCTCGACGCAAACGCCGCGCTTTCCCCGCAGGGCCGCATCGAAATCGGCAGCAGCACGCTGGAGACCGGCACCCTGCTGTTGACGGCGTCAGGCACGGTCGATCCGAACGGTCAGAACGATCTCGCCGCCAATCTCATCGGCACCGCCGGCCCCGTGGATTTTCGTTGGCCGCTGGAGAATGGCGAGGTTCAGGCCCTCATCAACGGCCTCGATCTTTCCCTCAAAGGTGGCGCAGACGCCGCGCATCTCAACACGACGGTATCGTTGCGCAGCCTTTCCCTGCCGCAAGGCAGGCTCGATGACGTCAAGCTGACGGCCGAGAGCGCCGATCTCAACATTGCCAACCGCAGCGGCACGATCGCGACGGTCCTGTCCGTGGCGCAATCCTCCTTCGTCAGCCCCGATATCGACCGGCTGGTGCGGGCGCCCCTCACCGTCAAGGCGCCGCTCAGCCTCACCTCTTCCGCCATAGGCTTTGATGGCGCGACGCTGGAAAGCGCCAGTGTCGGCGGAACGCTGAGCGGCAGTTTCGATCTCGCCGGCAATCGCCTGACCTCCAGCGTGCAGCTCTTCGCGCTGCCCGCCACCCTTCCACCGGTTCTCGCGGAAAAGTTCGACACCACCATCGCCCTCCAGGGCGATGTCGACGTGACCATCGGCGGACGCACCAGCCTTGAAAACCTCGTCGTCAAGTCGGGAACGATCGAAGCAACCGGTAATGTCGGCCTCGAAAACGATACATTGAGCGCCAGCCTGACGGGTAAATTTCCCGCTCTTGAAAAACTGACGCCACAGGCGAAGGGCGTCGCCGATTTTGCAATCGAGGCCAGCGGCGCGCTGACAGCACCGGATTTCAACGTCACCCTGAGTTCCGAAAGCGCAATCCTTGCCGGCCGAACACTCGAATCGCTGAAGGTCAATGCAACGGGCAAGGCCGATCCCGCCGCGCCTCAGGCAAAGCTCACCGCCAGCGGCAGTCTCGACCGACAGGAGATCGACGCCAATGCCGATGTGGTGCAGACCGAAAACGGCACGGCTATCCCCGAGCTGCACGTGGCAGTGGGACGGAATATCTTGAACGGACAGCTGCAATTCTCGCAGCAATTCCTGCCATCGGGCAATCTCTCCTTCAATTTCCCCGACCTTGCCCTTCTCGCCGCCCTCGCCGCGCAGCAGGCGGACGGCGATATTGCTGGCGATATCGCCCTGAGCAACGCCAATGGCCGGATCGCCGCAACGATCAAGGCCAATGGCGGCAGCATCCGTCAGGGCACAACAACGATCTCCAAGCTCGCCGCCGATATTTCCATCGATGACCTTCAGGCTCTCGCCATCAATGGCAAGGTCAGCGCCGATAGCGTCAATGCCGGCGCCGCCGCTATATCAGGCCTGAATGCCACCATCGGCCATTCCGGCACCACGACGCAGTTCGACGTCAACGGCCGTTACGACAACGCGCCACTGGTGGTGAAGGGCAGCGCCGAGACCGGCGGATCGCCGATGACGGTGCGCGTCGACGCCTTTTCGGCCGCCCCCAAGGGCATTGCGGTTCGCCTTGAAAAACCGAGCACCATCGCCATCCAGAACGGCACGGCCCGCATCTCCGATCTGACCGTCATCACGGGTGAAGGACGCGTCGAGGTCAACGGCACCGCCGGGTCGACGCTCGACATCAATGCCGATATCCGTTCGCTGCCCGCCAGTCTCGCAAATGCCTTCGCCGCCGGGCTGGATGCGGCAGGCAGCATCTCCGGCACGGTGACGGCCAAGGGAGAAGCATCGAACCCCGCGGTCGAATACAATCTGAACTGGACCAATGCCGAGGTCGCGCAGACACGCGCGGCGGGGCTCGCTGCGCTCGGCATCAAGGCGAACGGTCGTTTCGCCGGCGGCACCTTGCAGATCGACACCAATGTATCCGGCCAGGGCGGCATGTCGCTTTCCGGCGGCGGCTCGCTCGGCATCGCCGGCAATCGTCCGCTTTCCATGGCGTTTTCCGGCAGGCTGCCCTTCTCCGCCGTCGCAGCACAGACGGCAGCGCAGGGTCTTGACGTCAACGGCACGGCCGCCATCGACGTGAAGATCTCCGGTAGCGCTTCCGCACCCGTCGTTACCGGCAGCATTACCACCGATGGCACGCGCCTGACAGACGTGCGGCGGAACCTGACCATCAACGATCTGGGCGCCACCATCACCTTCGACCGCGACCGCGCCGTTATTTCGCGACTAACGGGCAAGCTGGCAGGCGGCGGCACGATCTCGGGAACCGGCAGCGTCGGCATAGCCGGTGGCTCAGGTTTCCCCGGCGATATATCGATTACTCTTAATCGTGCCGGTTATAATGACGGCACGCTGGTGACAACGGTGGTAAGCGGCACGCTGACGCTGAAAGGCCCGCTGCTGAATTCCCCCGTACTGGGCGGCAACCTGACACTGGACAGAAGCGCCATCACCATTCCGGAAAAACTTCCGGCCTCGCTGACGGAAATCGATGTCAAGCACAAGAACGCCCCCCCGAAGGTGCGCGCTCAGGCCAAGGCGCTCGGAGCCGATCAGGGCGGCAGCGGCAGTTCGTCCACCATCAATCTCGATTTGCAGGTGAACGCACCGAGCGGTATCTTCGTGCGCGGACGCGGTATTGATGCGGAACTGACCGGCAGTCTGACCATCCGTGGTACGGCAGCCGTTCCTGTCATCTCGGGCGGCTTTGAAATGCGTCGCGGCCGGTTGGAAATCCTCACCCGCCGCCTCGATTTCACGACCGGCAATATCACCTTCGGCGGGGGCCTCGTTCCGGTTCTCGATATGAAGGCCGACTCGACGGTGGGGTCGACCACGGTCACTGTGTCGGTGTCCGGCAACGCCAATGATCCGGCCTTTGCTTTCTCCTCCGCGCCCGCCTTGCCGCAGGATGAAGTTATGGCGCAACTGATCTTCGGCCAGTCCATGTCGAAACTCTCGGCTTTGCAGATCGCGAGGCTGGCCGATGCAGCCGCACAGTTGGCCGGCGGACGTTCCACTTCGCTGTTTGACAAGCTCAGAAGCAATCTCGGTGTCGACGACCTCGATATTTCGACCGATTCCGAAGGGCAGGCCCGCGTTTCCGCCGGTAAATATCTCAACGAAAGAACGTATCTCGAGCTGCAGCAAAGCGGCGAATCCGGCGCAAAAGCCATCATCAACCTCGATGTCGGGCGGGGCGTGAAGCTGCGCGGAGAAGCGGGCGGCAATGGCGAAGGCGCAGCCGGCATATTTTACGAGAAGGAGTATTAGCATTTCCACTAAGAGCGCGTAACGATTTGACGCCCGGACAATGCGCAAAATATTCCAGGGTCGCTTCGCATTTAGGTTTGCGAAACCATCTCATGCTACGAATCTTCCATTGAAGACGGAAATATTGTTTCCGGCTGTTCAGGCACCAGGCAGAACGCCGAATCCGCATATGCAAGTGTCGGTGCACTTGCGCCGGCCTCCACAGCGAGCATTGGGAAGAATTCTGATGGCAATGATTAACTCTACCAATTTTGGCGGTGAGACGCTCGAGATCATCGCATTCCGCCTGCATGATCAGGAATTCTGCGTGAAGACGACGACCATACGCGAAATTCGCGGCTGGGCTCCTTCCACGCCCATTCCCCATGCGCCGAAAGACGTCATCGGCGTCATGAACCTGCGCGGGTCTGTCATTCCGATCATCGATCTGGCTCACAAGCTCGGTATGAAGAGCACCGTCGCCAATGAAAGAAGCGCGATTGTGGTGGCGGAAGTGCACAACATGGTCATCGGCATGCTCGTCGACCGCGTTTCCGACATTTTGACGATCCCGGCAAATCAGGTTCAGCCGGTTCCGGAGATCTCGGCCTCTTTCGACAAGTCCTATTCGGAAGGCATCATCGCCAACGAACACGGCATGATCTGCTTCCTCAATCTTGCGAAAATGTTCAAGGGAACAGAAGCGGACGATCTCGCGGCCTAATAAGGCTTTTTCGTCTGGCCTCGCCGCACGAAGACTATCTATAAATCCAGGCCGCCGGAGCACCCGCCCGGCGGTTTTGTTTTTCTTCTTTACCTCGTTTCATCAAATAAGAACATTTTAATATTATGGATGTCTAATATTACGGACCCTAGATCAGTGTCGCGCCATTACGCATATAAGGCGAACCCGATACCTGACCGAGGCGGAAAGACGGAAGTGCCTGCCTTGCTGCCTTCGGCGGCAAAACCTGTTCATTGTTCAACATGATTCGATGTGGACCGCATGTCCTGTGCGCCACGCCGCGTTGTGGACCGATTTTGGGGGACGTATAATGCTGGGGTTAGGGAAAAGCGCAGATAACAGAAATATGCTCGACGCGATATCCAGATCGCAGGCGGTCATAGAATTTGATCTCAAGGGTAACATCCTCACCGCGAATAAAAACTTCTGCGCGGCGCTGGGTTATGATCTCACCGAGATCGTCGGCAAGCATCATCGCATCTTCTGCGACAGCGAGCTTGCCGGGTCGCGGGCTTATCAGGAATTCTGGGACTCTCTCGCCCGTGGCGAGTTCCAGGCAAAGGAATATCGCCGTGTCCGCAAGGACGGATCGGTTATCTGGATCGAGGCCTCTTACAACCCGGTTTTCCGTTCGGGCAAACCCTATAAGGTCGTGAAGATCGCCACCGACATCACCGCCAAGAAGATCAGGGCCGTGGACGACGCGGGCAAACTGGAGGCGCTCTCCCGTTCGCAGGCCACAATCGAGTTTTTTCCGGATGGCACCATCATCACCGCAAACCCGAATTTCTGCGCAACGGTGAATTATGACCTCAAGGAAATCGAGGGCAGGCACCACCGCATGTTCTGCGATCCGGACTATGCCGCCTCACCCGCCTACGGTAATTTCTGGCAGCGGCTGGCAGCAGGGGAGTTCATCTCGGATGAATTTGTCCGCTATGGAAAGAACGGCAAGGAAATATGGATACAGGCTGCCTATAATCCGGTGATGGACGAAGCCGGTAAGGTGGTGAAAGTGGTGAAATTCGCCACCGATGTCACGCCGCGCATGAGCGCCATTAGTGTGCTTGCAGATGCTCTGCGGGCGCTGGCCGAAGGCGATCTTGTGCAACGCCTCGACAGCAGCTTCGTACCCAGCATGGAAAAGCTGCGCGCGGATTTCAACGAAGTCGTCGCCAAGCTGCAGGCCACCATGCAGACCATCGCCCATAATGCTTCGACAATCGCCTCAGGCTCCGGGGAAATCCGCATCGCCGCCGATCAGCTTTCGCAGCGCACGGAACAGCAGGCCGCTTCACTCGAAGAGACGGCGGCCGCGCTGGAAGAAATCACCACCACCGTTACCGATGCCAGCCAGCGCGCCGGCGAGGCCGGAAAGCTGGTGTTGCGGACGAGAGAACATGCCGAACATTCCGGAGAAATCGTCCAGCAGGCAATTTCTGCCATGGACGCGATTTCGCGTTCCTCGGGCGAAATCACCAACATCATCGGCGTCATCGACGACATCGCTTTCCAGACCAATCTTCTGGCTCTGAATGCAGGCGTTGAAGCCGCCCGGGCGGGCGAAGCGGGCAAAGGCTTCGCCGTCGTGGCGCAGGAGGTCCGCGAACTCGCGCAGCGATCCGCCGTTGCGGCCAAGGAAATCAAGTCTCTTATCAACACGTCACGCGAACAGGTCGCCAATGGCGTTGACCTGGTGGGCAGAACCGGCGGCGCGCTCAGGGATATCCAGTCCCAAATGAGCGAGATCGACACCAATGTCTCGGCCATCGTTGAAGCTTCCCGCGAACAGTCAAGCGGTCTCAGGGAAATCAATCAGGCCGTCAACATCATGGATCAGGCTACCCAGAAGAACGCCGCCATGGTGGAGGAAACCACTGCCGCCAGCCATGGACTCGCAAATGAGGCGGAAATCCTGCACGAACTGCTGCGGCAGTTCAGAATATCGCATGAGGCATCGGCACTAACCGCCCGCCCGGCCGACAAAAAGCCCGCCCCTGTCACCCGGCTCCCGACACCGCAGCCGCGATACGCCGCCGCGCCAAGGTCTCACGGAAACGCAGCCGCCGAATGGGCGGAATTCTAGGCCCGCTCTGAAGCCAAGGGCCGCCGGGAAACGGCGGCCTCAATCTTTATAGAATGATACGATCCGCCCGGGTGAAGATTTCAAAATCTTCACCCCGCACCAGCGCCACAAGTGTGATACCCGAACTCTGCGCCGTTTCAATGGCAAGCGCAGTGGGCGCGGAGATCGCCGCGAGAATCGGGCTGCCAAGGATGGCTGTCTTCTGGACCATTTCCACCGACAGTCGGCTGGTGACCACCACAATACCCCTATCGGGCGATTGGTCCGCATTAACGACCGCACCTGCGAGCTTGTCGAGCGCATTGTGGCGGCCGACATCTTCGCGGACAGCAAGCAGCCCTTTTTTAGGATTGTAGAAACCCGCGCCGTGAACTGCTCTCGTTTCGCGATTGAGGTTTTGCGCTTCATTCAGCGCTTTCACCGCGGCGACGATGTCATCACCGTCAACGGAGACGTCCACGTCGCTCAATTCCGGTACCACACGAACCGCTTGCTCTATGGATTCGATACCACAAAGACCGCAGCCGACAGGGCCTGCCATATGCCGCCTTCTTGCCCTCAACGCATCCGCATTGGCATCCTGCAAATCCACCTGAACATCGAAGCCCTGCCCCGCCTCGATCACCTCGATGGAACGGATTTCCGCCCTTGTGGATATGATGCCTTCCGTAAGACTGAAACCGACCGCGAAATCGACAAGGTCGGCCGGGCTGGCCATCATCACGGCATGGGTGCTGCCGCCATAGGAAAAGGCAACCGGCACCTCCTCAGGCACCGCCCTTTCGCCCTCCACTATGGCACCTTCGCGCAAAGCGGTTCTTGCAACCCTTCGGTAACTTGCCTTTGCCGACACGCGATCACTCCTCCATGACGAAAATCCGCCTCGTCTCGCTCAAGATACCAAAGCAGCATTTCTTCCCGGTATCACATCTAACCGAAAGCCCGGAAAATCGGAATCGATTTCCCGGATGCACCCGTTGAAGGCGCTACCCTGCCTTATCCATTTTCGGCACTGATGCGATCCCGCCAACGCCATGCCGAAGCTCTGAGCAGGCCAACTGACGTTTTCTATGCGAGGCCAGCCATGCTTTGCCTGGTATGGTGAGGACACAGGCCAAAACAAAAAAGCGACCGAAACGGCCGCTTTCTGCTTTGGGTTTTTTGTGGGCAGTCATTCTTTCGAACCCGCCCGGTGCTTTCAAGCAGCGACGAGAACCTCATGCAGGTTCGTCAGTTCGTAAAGATGCTTTTCAAGCTTGGTCAAATGCTCGTGGTGATGATTACCCTCTTCGATTTCGGCCTTGGCCGCATCGATACGCTTCTGCAGCGTGTCGGGAGACATATCATCGGCCGAAACGGCCGATTCGGCGAGAAGCGTGCAGCCGGTCGGCAGAATATCGGCAAAACCACCGAAGACGACGTATTTGTGCGTTTCGCCAGAGGCAAACTTCACAGTCACCAGACCCGGCTTGATCGTGGTCATCGTTGGCGCGTGATTGGCCAGAACCGTCATTTCACCCAGCGTAGCCGGAATGACGACTTCCGTAACCGTTTCGGAAACGAGCAGACGCTCCGGGGAAACGAGATCGAATTTGAAACTGTCAGCCATGGCTATTCACTTCTTTTCAATTACGCGGGCGTCGCAGACTTGTCTGTTACAACAAAGGCAAAGCCGTTCCGGTTTCGCCGTCATTGGCTGGAAGGCGCGCGGTTAAACCACGCGCCCGCCAATTCATTATTATGCAGCTTCGCCAGCCAGCTTCTTTGCCTTTTCGATGGCTTCTTCCATCGAACCGACCATGTAGAAGGCAGCTTCCGGCAGATTGTCGTATTCGCCGTTGACGAGGCCCTTGAAGCCCTTGATCGTGTCTTCGAGAGCAACCAGCTTGCCCGGAGAACCGGTGAAGACTTCAGCCACGAAGAACGGCTGCGACAGGAAGCGCTCGATCTTGCGGGCGCGGGCAACCGTCAGCTTGTCTTCTTCCGACAGTTCATCCATGCCGAGGATGGCGATGATGTCCTGAAGAGACTTGTAGCGCTGCAGGGTCGACTGAACCTTACGGGCCACTTCATAGTGCTCTTCGCCGACGATCATTGGGTCCAGCATGCGCGAGGTGGAGTCAAGCGGGTCAACAGCCGGGTAGATGCCCTTTTCAGCGATCGAACGAGACAGAACCGTCGTTGCGTCCAGGTGGGCGAACGAGGTGGCCGGAGCCGGGTCGGTCAAGTCGTCGGCGGGGACGTAAATAGCCTGAACCGAGGTGATCGAACCCTTGGTCGTGGTGGTGATGCGTTCCTGCATCTGACCCATGTCGGTTGCGAGCGTCGGCTGATAACCAACGGCCGAAGGAATACGGCCGAGAAGAGCCGACACTTCCGAACCAGCCTGCGTGAAGCGGAAGATGTTGTCCACGAAGAACAGAACGTCCTGACCTTCATCACGGAAGTTCTCAGCGATCGTCAGACCGGTCAGAGCGACGCGAGCGCGGGCGCCCGGCGGTTCGTTCATCTGGCCGTAAACGAGAGCTGCCTTGGAACCTTCGCCGCCGCCAAGCTTGTTGACGTTGGACTCAATCATTTCGTGGTAGAGGTCGTTACCTTCACGGGTACGCTCACCAACGCCGGCGAATACGGAGTAACCGCCGTGTGCCTTAGCAACGTTGTTGATAAGTTCCATGATGAGAACGGTCTTGCCAACGCCGGCGCCGCCGAACAGGCCGATCTTACCGCCCTTGGCGTACGGAGCCAGAAGATCGACCACCTTGATGCCGGTGACGAGGATCTGTGCTTCGGTCGACTGCTCGACGTAAGACGGTGCGTCCTGGTGGATGGCGCGCTTCTTAGCCGTATTGATCGGACCGGCTTCGTCAACCGGTTCGCCGATGACGTTCATGATGCGGCCGAGCGTTTCCGGACCAACCGGAACCTCGATCGGCGCACCCGTGTTGCTTACGGGCTGACCGCGAACCAGACCTTCGGTCGAGTCCATGGCAATCGTGCGAACGACGTTTTCACCGAGGTGCTGCGCGACTTCGAGAACCAGGCGGTTGCCGTTGTTCTCGGTTTCGAGCGCGTTCAGGATCGGAGGCAGTTCGCCTTCGAACGCCACGTCGACAACAGCGCCGATAACCTGGGTAACCTTGCCCGCGCCGTTCACCGCTGCGGTTTTCTTGGGGGTAGCTGCCTTAGCCATTATCCTTACCCTCTTTCCTTACCTCAGAGCGCTTCCGCGCCCGAAATGATTTCAATGAGTTCCTTGGTGATCTGAGCCTGACGCTGACGGTTGTAGGAAAGCGTCAGCTTGTTGATCATCTCACCGGCATTGCGCGTTGCGTTATCCATCGCGCTCATCTTGGCGCCCATTTCACCGGCAACGTTTTCGAGCAGAGCCCGGAAAACCTGAACCGAAATGTTGCGCGGAATAAGGTCTTCCAGAATAGAAGCCGCATCCGGCTCATATTCATAGACGGCGCTCTGCGTCGCGGCATCCTCTTCCACAACAGGCGTTGCGGCGGGAATGAGCTGCAGGCCGGTCGGGATCTGGCTGATGACGGACTTGAATTCCGAATAGATCAGCGTGCAGACGTCGAACTCACCGGCGTTGAAGAGCGAGATCACCTTCTTGGCGATCTGGTCGGCATTTTCAAAACCGACCTTCTTCACGTCGCGCAGTTCGATGCGCTCGATGACGTTGGCTGCAAATTCGCGACGCAGGGCGTCGTACCCCTTTTTGCCAACCGTGATGATCTTGACCGTCTTGCCTTCCGAAATCAGCTTGCGGGCGTGATCGCGGGCAAAACGGGCGATTTGCGAGTTGAAACCGCCGCAAAGACCACGCTCAGCCGTGCAGACGACGAGCAGATGCACATCGTCCTTGCCGGTGCCGGTCATCAGCGCCGGAGCAACGTCCGCCTCGACCGCATTCGCGATGTTGGCAAGAACGGCGCTCATGCGCTGAGAATAAGGCCGGGCGGCCTCCGCAGCTTCCTGGGCGCGCCGAAGCTTCGCCGCGGCGACCATTTTCATCGCCTTGGTAATCTTCTGCGTCGCCTTTACGGAGGCAATGCGGTTTTTCAGATCCTTTAGTGAAGGCATCCGTTATCCGTCCGAGTAAAAGAGCCCTGATTTAAGAGAAAGACTTGGCGAAGTTATCAAGAGCGCCCTTGAGCTTGCCCTTGGTATCGTCGCTGATAGCCTTTTCCGTGCGGATGGTGTCGAGGATCGCCTTGCCTTCCGACCGGAGGTAGGAGAGCAGACCCTGCTCGAACTTGCCGACCTGCGCGACTGCAACCTTGTCAAGGTAACCGTTGACGCCGGCGAAGATCACCGCAACCTGTTCTTCCGTCTTGAGCGGCGAGAACTGCGGCTGCTTCAGAAGTTCGGTCAGGCGTGCACCGCGGTTCAGCAGGCGCTGCGTCGAAGCATCGAGGTCCGAACCGAACTGGGCGAAGGCTGCCATTTCGCGATACTGGGCGAGTTCACCCTTGATCGAACCGGCAACCTGCTTCATCGCCTTGATCTGGGCGGCAGAGCCAACGCGCGAAACCGACAGACCGACGTTAACGGCCGGGCGGATACCCTGATAGAACAGGTCGGTTTCAAGGAAGATCTGGCCGTCGGTGATCGAGATCACGTTGGTCGGAATGAACGCCGAAACGTCGTTACCCTGGGTTTCGATGACCGGCAAAGCCGTCAGCGAGCCAGCGCCCATTTCGTCGGAGAGCTTCGCAGCGCGCTCGAGAAGACGGGAGTGGAGGTAGAAAACGTCGCCCGGATAAGCTTCGCGGCCCGGAGGACGGCGCAGCAACAGCGACATCTGACGGTAAGCAACAGCCTGCTTGGAAAGGTCGTCGTAACCGATGAGAGCATGCTTGCCGTTGTCACGGAAGTACTCGCCCATGGCGCAACCGGCAAACGGTGCCAGATACTGCATCGGAGCCGGATCGGAAGCCGTGGCGGCGACGATGATCGAGTACTGCAGCGCGCCGCGCTCTTCCAGAACCTTGACGAACTGGGCAACGGTCGAACGCTTCTGACCGATAGCGACGTAGACGCAATAAAGCTTGTCGCCGTCAGGGCCATTGTCGTGAATGGCCTTCTGGTTCAGGATCGTGTCGAGAATGATGGCGGTCTTGCCGGTCTGGCGGTCGCCGATGACGAGCTCGCGCTGGCCGCGACCAACCGGGATGAGCGCGTCGATGGCCTTGAGGCCGGTCGACATCGGCTCATGAACCGACTTGCGCGGAATTATGCCGGGAGCCTTGACGTCAACGCGCGAACGCTTGGCGGCATTGATCGGGCCCTTACCGTCGATCGGATTACCGAGCGCGTCAACGACGCGGCCGAGCAGTTCCGGACCGACGGGAACGTCAACGATAGCGCCAGTCCGCTTTACGGTGTCGCCTTCCTTGATGTCACGGTCGGAACCGAAGATAACCACGCCGACATTGTCGACTTCGAGGTTGAGCGCCATGCCGCGGATGCCGCCCGGAAACTCGACCATTTCGCCGGCCTGAACATTGTCGAGACCGTAAACGCGAGCAATACCGTCACCGACGGAAAGCACCTGGCCGACTTCCGAGACTTCCGCCTCATTGCCGAAATTTTTGATTTGATCTTTCAGAATTGCGGAAATTTCCGCGGCGCGGATATCCATCAGCCAACCTCTTTCAGTGCAAGCTTAAGGGTGGAAAGTTTGGTGCGAAGAGACGTATCGATCTGGCGGGAGCCGACCTTGACGATCAGACCACCGAGGATCGACGGGTCGACGGTAACGGAAATCGTCACATCCTTGCCGGTAACGCTCTTCAGCGCCGCTTTCAGTTCAGTTTCCTGCGCCTCGTCGAGCGCATGTGCCGAGGTGACCTCGGCGGTGATTTCGCCGCGATGGGCGGCAGCGATGGTGCGGTAGGCGCGGATCATGCCGGGAACAGCGAAGAGACGGCGATTATTCGCAACAACCTTGAGGAAATTCAGAGCGAGACCGGAGATACCGGCCTTTTCGCAGATAGCGGTGATTGCCTTGAACTGATCCTCGGCGGAAAACACCGGGCTCGCAACCAGACGCTTCAAATCGTCGCTTTCGTCGAGAAGTGCGCCGAACTTGTCCAGCTCGGCCTGAACCGCTTCGACCGCACCCGCTTCCAAAGCAAGCTCGAAAAGCGACGACGCATACCTTTCCGCTACACCGGATGTTCCATGGGAGGTGTCTGCCACGGGCACTTTTTCCCTGCTAATCGTCCAAGACCATCAGCGATGGGGCTCCACCGCATCAAATTCTTGAAATCGTTTCAATTTCCCCGAAAAAGACCGGAATTCCCCCCTGCCTTTTCCCAATTTCGCGGTCCGTCTAGCATAGGACGCCGGGACTCGCAACACGCGTAATAGCGGAAAGCGCCGTTTGGGCAAGGGGGAATGCGTTTAAATTTTCCGATTTCGCTCAGGATGCGGCGCATCTGCGGCACAAAAGCCAAAAAGCCCGCCTCAGACCAGCCCGAAGACGTAGCTCAACGACAGCGCAGCGAGCAGAAAGTGCACAACCAGAAGTATGAAATTCCGCATGGTTGCGCCGCCATCGGAGAGTATGGAGAGAATGCCGCCAAAGACACTGAGGCCGAAAGCCGCACCAAAGGCGAGATAGACCATGGGCTGCGCGAGAAGCAGGGCGGCGGCGCCGAGACCGAGATAGAACCCGGCAAGCGACGAGCGCGCGAGCGTATAACCATCGCGGCGCTCACCCGCTGGCTGCAGCCCGAAGGCACGCAGCGTAATACCCGGTGCAAACATAAAAAAAAGGCCCATCATGGCCGAAACTACTGCCGCTCCGAAGGCCAGCTGCTCGCCGAACTCGGCGGGAAAATAAAACTCCATCTCGTTCCCCAAATCATCTTTGATTGCCTGCTGCGTTATGACACGGTCATGACAACGGGAAAACGCCCCGTCGGCGAGTTTCAAAGGAAACTTTGCGGGTCGATATCGAGCTGCACATGCACGCTGCCGCGCTCTTTCGGGCCATTGGCCAGAAGCGTTCGCAGAAAAGACTGCATGTCGGAATTGCGACGCCCGTGCACGAGGAGGCGGAAACGGTGGCGTCCGCGGATGAGAGCCAGCGGCGCTTCCGCCGGGCCGAGCAGCATGATGCCCGTAACTTGCGGCGCGGCCGCCCTTAAACCCCGTGCATGGGTTTCGGCCTCTGCACGCGTATCGGCGGAAACGATGATGGAGGCAAGGCGTCCGAAGGGGGGCAGGACAGCCTTTTCCCGCTCCACGATCTCTCTTTCATAGAAAGCCGAAGCATCACCCGAAACGATGGCCTGCATGACCGGATGCTGCGGCTGATACGTTTGCAGCAAGCCATGGCTCTTCAAACCGGTTCGCCCGGCGCGTCCCGTCACCTGTGAAAGCAGCTGGAAGGTTCGCTCCGCCGCGCGCGGATCGCCATTGGCAAGGCCGAGATCGGCATCGACAATGCCGACAAGCGTCATCAGCGGAAAATTATGTCCCTTGGCGACCAGCTGCGTGCCGATCACGATATCCGCCTCCCCTTTAACAATCGCCTCCAGCTCCAGCCGCAACCGCTTGACGCCCATGAGATCGGAGGAGAGCACGATGGTGCGGGCCTCAGGGAAATGTTTCTCCACCTCCTCGGCAATGCGCTCCACGCCGGGGCCGCAGGCCACCAGATGATCGAAGGTGCCGCATTCCGGGCAATGATCGGGCGTTGGCTCATTATGGCCGCACTGATGGCACTGCAATTGATTGCGAAACCGGTGCTCCACCAGCCAGCTGGAACATTGCGGGCACTGGAAACGGTGACCGCAGACGCGGCAGAGCGTGAGCGGCGCATAACCGCGGCGATTGAGGAAGAGCAGCGCCTGCTCGCCCTTTTCGATGGTCTTGCCGATGCCGCGCAGCAGGACGGGTGAGAGAAACCCTCCCCGCTCGGGCGGGTGGCGGCGCATATCGACAAGATGCAGGTCCGGCATCGCTGCATCGCCGAAACGTGTATGCAGGTGAATGGTGTTATAACGCCCGGAACTACCATTAACCTGGCTTTCGACCGACGGTGTGGCAGACACCAACACTACCGGGAATTCCGCGATCCGCGCCCTTACCACCGCCATGTCGCGGGCATTATAGAAGACACGATCTTCCTGCTTGTAAGCGGGGTCGTGCTCTTCATCGACAATGATGAGACCGAGATTGTCGAAGGGCAGGAAAAGCGCCGAGCGCGCCCCGGCCACCACCTTCACCTCACCCGTCACCGCCTGCCGCCAGACCTTTTCGCGCATGCGGGGCGACAGATCCGAATGCCATTCCGCCGGTTTCGCACCGAAGCGATCCTGAAAACGCTCCAAAAACGCAGCCGTCAGGGCGATTTCCGGCAGCAGGATAAGAACCTGCTTGCCTTGCCTCAACGTTTCAGCCACCGCCTCGAAATAAACCTCGGTTTTGCCTGACCCCGTCACACCGTCGATCAGCGAGACATGAAAACCGCCCTTGCGCACATCTTCCAGTATCTCCGAGGCGGCCTGTTTCTGTGGGCCCTCCAGGCGCGGCTCGACATAATCAGGATCGGGTTCAGCCACCACAGGCGGCGCGGGCAGAAACACCGTCTCGAACACGCCCTGCTTGACGAGACCATCGATGACGCTGGTTGAGACGCCGGCGGCATGGGCAAGCCCGCTCTTCGTCCAGCCATGCCCTTCCGCCGCCAGTTCCATCACCCGCTCACGGGCGGGGGTGAGGCGCTCCGGCCGACCCTCCGTCAGCCGCAGCCCCTCGATCATCGGTTCGGGATCGAAGGCGGCAGGGGCGCGCAGCGCCATGCGCGCCACGAGGCCGGGCGGAGACAGCGTATAGGCGGCAACCCAGTCCACGAAGCGGCGCATTTCCGCCTTCAGCGGCGGGCACTCGAAACTCTTGGTGATGGGCCGCAGCTTCTTCGGATCGACGCCCTTCTCACCCGCATCGTCCCAGACCACGCCGAAGACCTGCCGGGGACCGAGCGGCACCTGCACGACGGAACCCGTCTCCACCACCATATCCTCAGGCACAGAGTAGCTGTATGGCCCGGGCGCTGGCATGGGCACGAGAACGGGCACCGTGCGCGTGGGCGACGGCGGGTCGAACAGAGCCCCAAACAGATCGGACGAATCTTTTGCCATGATGTGGCGACCATGCCCCGACGACAGGAAAAAGGAAACCGCCCGGATGTAGTGGGCGCGCCTTGCAAAGTCCACCTCTTAACCAAATGCTGACCATAAGCGCATAGTTTCGGGGCATGGAATGGAGCGCCGCGTGACCGAAATCCTGACATTTGCCGAACCCGATCTCCTGAATGAACGCCAGTCCTGGCTCGCCGCCCTTGCCGGCGAACGCCGCCTTTCCGACAACACCGTCGAGGCCTATGAGCGCGACACGCGCCAGTTCCTGACCTTTCTCACCGGCTATATCGGCAAACCCGCTGCGGTCACGGATATAGCCGATCTGCGCCCTGTCGATCTGCGCGCCTTTCTGGCCAACCGGCGCAAGGAAGGTACCGGCGCCCGTTCGCTCGGCCGGCATCTGGCCGGCCTGCGCTCGTTGCTGCACCACCTACAGAAAAAGGGACTCGTCAACGCGGCCGGCGCCACCGCCATGCGTGCGCCGAAACAGCCGAAATCCCTGCCGAAACCACTGACCGACCGCCAGGCGCTGAAGATCACCACGGCCGAGGCACAGTTAAATGAAGAACCCTGGATCGCCGCCCGCAATGCCGCGGTCCTTTCGCTGCTTTATGGCTGCGGTCTGCGCATTTCCGAGGCATTGGGTCTTACCCCAGCCGATTTCCCGCCCGGCACCCGCAGCCTGCGCATCACCGGCAAAGGCAACAAGACGCGGATCGTGCCGCTCCTCGCAGTGGTCACGGAAGCGGTCGATACCTACAGGACGCTGTGCCCCTATGCTCTGGCCGTGGATGAACCGATGTTCCTCGGCGCCCGCGGCGGCAAACTGCAGCCGGCGATCATCCAGCGGGAAATGCAAAAGCTGCGCGGCGCTTTCGGCTTGCCGGAAAACGCCACCCCGCATGCGCTGCGCCATTCCTTCGCCACCCATCTTCTGGCGGGCGGCGGGGACTTGCGCACCATTCAGGAACTGCTCGGCCATGCGAGCCTCTCCACAACACAGGTCTATACCGGCGTCGATACCGCACGACTGCTGGAAATCTACGATAACGCCCACCCGCGCGCCTGAAGCAGGAATCGGTTAACCGTAAACATTAACCAGACGTCCAAACCGCCGTTCTATAAACAGACAAGAACCGGATTGGACCGATGCACAGCCTGATAAAACCCGAAAATCTCACCGCCACCCTGATGGGTAAGACCGGCGACGCCCTGCTCTGGCTGCTGGCCGCCCTGCATGTCACCGCCGTCGCCATCCTGCTCATGACCCTGCTGTCGCTCAGTGAAGCGGGGGCTGCGCAGCAGCAGATCGCCTGCACCGGCAGCGACATTCTCGTGGAAATGCGCAAGACCGATCCACAAGCCTTCGCAAAGATCGAACAGGAAGCGACCGCTATCCCGAACGGCAAGGGCAATTTCTGGCGCATCGAAAAGGCCGGAACGCCCACGTCCTATCTTCTCGGCACCATGCATGTCACCGATCCGCGTGTTCTGGAAATGCCAACCGCTGCCAGCCCGGCCTTCGAAAAAGCCGCGACGGTGATCGTGGAATCGGACGAAATCGTGACAAGAAGGTCGCCGCCTCGCTGCTGAGCAAGCCTGAACTCACCATGTTTCTGGATGGCAAATCGATCACCGATATCCTCTCACCGGAAAATGTCACGCGTCTGGAAAAGGGCCTCAAGGAACGCGGCATTCCGTTGAACGCCGTTTCACGCATGAAGCCGTGGATGCTTTCGAGCTTCGTCGCCCTTCCCGCCTGTGAATTCGCCCGTAAGGCCACTGGCCTTTCCTTTCTCGACAAGAAGCTGGCGGAAGACGCCATTGCGGACGGAAAACACCTTGTCGGACTGGAGACCATGGTGGAACAGCTGACGGCCATGTCCGAGCTGCCGATGGAGTTTCATCTTCAGGCGCTGATCGAAACGCTCGAACTGCGCGATCGGATGGATGACATCATGACAACCATGACCGATCTATACGTCGCCGGCGATATAGGCATGACCATGCCCATGCTGAAAAGCCTGGACCCCAAAAAGGCAGCGGCCGAAAGCGAACAGGGCTACGCCGCCTTCGAACAGCGCATCATCACCGACCGCAACCATGTCATGGCGGAGCGGGCCACACCAGAACTTGCCAGGGGCAATGTTTTCATGGCCGTTGGCGCACTGCATCTGCCGGGCGAGGAAGGTCTTGTCGAATTGCTGCGCGCGGAAGGCTTCACCCTCACGCGGGTCGATTGACCGGCTCATTCCCGATGCTGACGGGCCGGACATTGGCGCAGAACGGCCGCATCGTCGCCGGCACGATGCGGCGGTGAAACGGTCCCACGACAAGAAGATAAAGCCGCCCGAACAGGTTCTTGCGCCTGACGATGGTGGTGACACTCACCAGCTGGCGGTTTTCTTTCTCTTCGAGATCGACGACGATCCGGAAATCGAGATGGCGGTCGTCGAAGCCGAGCACAGTCCGCTGTGGCGTGGATGATAGGACGGGAAAACCGCCTGCCGATGTGCCAGCCGCAATTTCTACCATTCTCAATCCGAAAAGCGCTACCACGCGGTTTCGAAGCGCCATTAGGCTGCGGATCCACGGCGGAGGATGATCTAGAAGCAGCCTGCTCACATCGAGCGACGTTATGCCCGTCCTCATCATCTCGCCCTGAAAGCGATCACACCAATCGGCGCCCGGCAATATGTCTTCGCTGTTTCGCATCTCTGTCCCCCAGCCGCCCGTTGCGGCAAGGGCCACCATCGTCTTTTTACGGCGAACCGAAAACGTGACAAACCGCCGCTCAACCGTGTGTCATGCGCTTGAGAATATTGGTACGCCAGTAGAGCTGGTGAACCAGAACGGCGGCGACATGGCCGGCAATCAGCACCCACATCACAGCCTTGAAGGGACCGGAATGCAACTCTCCTGCCGTTGCGATACCGAAGTAATAAGCAGCGATGCCGGAAAGCGGCAGAATGAAGAACAGGACATAGAAGGTGAAATGAGCCACCTTGGCGGCAATCTGCGACACACGCGGTTCTTCAGCCGGATGCGGCGGCACGCCTTGGAAAAAGCGAAGACAGAGACGCAGTACCGCAAGCAACAGAATGGCAAAGCCGACATAGGCATGAATATTGGCCGAAGAAATCTGATCCGGTGTCAACGTCTCACCCCGCCGCATCAGCCGGTAGGCGTGCTCCATGCCATCGGGAAACAACAGGTTGAAGAAGATCAGAAGCGCCATCAACCAATGAATGATACGCTGCGGCATAGTGAAGGAAACTTGACTACGAAACGCCATTTTATTGCCTTTTATCAAAAGGTTAGACAGGCTGCGGCGCGCAGTATGGAAAACCCCGGCCTGCATGGCAAGCCGGGGTTTGGCAGATGACTGAAATTTAATGATGGAGCAACGGGCTCCAAAAACCGATCACATGTGGATCGGCTTGAAGAAGGTCGCCAGCGCCGCTTCCTTCACGGCTTCCGACATGGTCGGATGCGCATGGCAGGTGCGGCCGAGATCTTCCGAAGAACCGCCGAATTCCATCAGCACTGTGATCTCATGGATCATCTCACCAGCGCCGAAACCAA
The DNA here is from genome assembly GCF_027956525.1 of Agrobacterium sp. ST15.13.013. NCBI lineage: Bacteria > Pseudomonadati > Pseudomonadota > Alphaproteobacteria > Hyphomicrobiales > Rhizobiaceae > Agrobacterium > Agrobacterium sp. ST15.13.013. The sequence goes on along the minus strand of NZ_JAQKGP010000010.1, from coordinate 161,775 downwards.
CGATATGGCCGCCGAGAACCCGGTCGGTTTCCTTGTCGGCAAGGATCTTCACGAAGCCATCCGTCACCTGCATGGCGCGGGCGCGGCCATTGGCGGTGAAGGGGAACTTGCCGACCTTGTAGGCGACGCCAGCGGCCTTCAGTTCTTCTTCGGTCTTGCCGACGGAAGCGACTTCCGGCTGCGTATAGACCACGGCCGGAATGACGTCATAATTCACATGGCCGTGCTGGCCGGCGAGAATTTCCGCAAGAGCAACGCCCTCATCTTCCGCCTTGTGTGCCAGCATCGGGCCTTTCACCACGTCACCGATTGCATAGATGCCATCGACATTGGTCTTGAAGTGGCCGTCGATTTCGACACGACCGCGACTGTCCAGTACGACGCCGGCTTCCGCGAGGCCGAGACCTTCGGTATAGGGCTTGCGGCCGGTGGAAATCAGGACGACATCAGCTTCCAGCGTTTCAGCAGCGCCGCCCTTGACCGGCTCGAATACGACCTTGGCACCGGCAGAGGTCTTTTCAACGGCCGTCACCTTGGCACCGAGCTTGAAATCGAGACCCTGTTTGGCGAGCAGACGCTGAGCCTGCTTGGAGACTTCGCTGTCCATGCCGCCGAGAATAGTGTCGAGATATTCAACGACGGTGACCTTCGCGCCAAGACGCGACCAGACCGAACCAAGCTCGAGGCCGATGACGCCACCACCAACGACGATCAGCTTTTCCGGAACCTTGGAAAGGGCGATTGCACCGGTGGAGGACACGATGACGGTTTCATCGATATCGACCTGAACGCCCGGAATGCCGGCAACGTCGGAACCGGTGGCGATGACGATGTTCTTGGCTTCGATTTCTTGGCTCTCACCCTTCTCGTTGGTGACGGAAACCTTGCCGGCGGAAACCACCTTGCCCATGCCCTGGAAGGCATCGATCTTGTTCTTCTTGAACAGGAAGGACACGCCGTCGACATTGGCCTTCACCACGCCGTCCTTGTGGCCCATCATCTTTTCAAGGTTCAGCTTCGGCGCGGCAACTTCGATACCGAGCGTATCGACACCATGGGCGACATGCGCGAAGGTTTCGGACGCGTGCAGCAACGCCTTGGAGGGGATGCAGCCGACATTGAGGCAGGTGCCGCCATAGGTCGCGCGCTTTTCGATCACTGCGACCTTAAGACCAAGCTGTGCCGCCTTGACCGCGCAAACATAACCGCCGGGACCCGTACCGATTACAACTACATCATATGCCATGTTCTGGTTCCTGCTTTATTGGGACAAGATATCGGATCATTGCCCAGCTTCCATTTGACCTGAAACTCAGGCCGCTTTTTCCGTTGCGAGTTTTATACCAAGAGCGATGAAGACAACACCGCTGGTGCGGTCGATCCATTGGCTGGCGCGCTGAAACGCGGCGCGCATGCGCGGCGTTGTCATGAACAGGCTGACGCCGACGAACCACAGGATAAGGCAGCTTGCCATGACGAGCCCGTATCCGAATTTGATGGTAACCGGCGTATGCGCATGAACCACCGTCGAAAAGATCGACAGGAAGAAAAACACCGGCTTTGGGTTGAGTGCGTTTGCGGCAAAACCAAGTGTGAAGGCCTTCAGCCCGGTCTGCATGCTTTTTGCTCGAACGCCGCCCTCGCCTTCAGCGGTCGGCAATTCTGTCTTGCCGGCGCGCAGCGCCTTGATGCCGATATAGATCAGATAGGCGACGCCCAGCCATTTGACTATGTTGAAGAGATAGATCGACTGGGAAATGATGAGACCAAGTCCGAGGATCGTATAGGTGACATGGAACATCAGCGATGTTCCGACGCCAAAGCTGGTGATGATGGCCTGCCTGCGTCCGTGAACCATTGCCTGGCGCATGACCATTGCAAGATCGGCGCCCGGCGATACGATTGCGAAAGCGAAGATCGCCATCAGCGATGCAAGTTCGATAAGATATTGGTGCATCACATCAGGCCTCAGAACATCAACACGACAAACATCAGCGCAAGTCCAAGCATTGAACCCAACCAGACGAAAGACCGGATATAGGGCACACCTGCCAGATAGAGCGGAATATAGATGATGCGGCAGATCAACCACAACCACGCACCGATAAGCGCAAGTCCGGCCGGGTCACCCGCCATGATAACGCCGAAAGCCAGTGCCAGAAAAGCCGGATAGGTCTCCCGGAAATTCGCCGATGCGCGCGAAGCGCGACCGGAGAGCTTACCCTGTGGCTTCTGCTCACCGTCTCTCGGACCGGCATTCCATTCACGCCCCAATTCTCTGGTCGCCGTCATCCCCTGCAACAGGACATGCACGACGAGAAGAAGAACGCTTAGACCGATAAGCGGTAAAAAAGGCGAAGCGGCAAGAAATGTCGGCTGCACGTCTGCTCTCCCGGGTGGTCTTTCAGCGGGGTTTCACTTGAAGCCCCGCTGAAACGAAAAGCAAGAGCGATCAGAGATCGAGAACCAGACGTTCCGGATCTTCGAGGCTTTCCTTGACGCGAACGAGGAAGGTCACGGCTTCCTTGCCGTCAACGATACGGTGATCGTAGGAGAGCGCGAGATACATCATCGGACGGATGACGACCTGACCGCCGATGGCGACCGGACGCTCCTGGATCTTGTGCATGCCGAGGATGCCCGACTGCGGTGCATTGAGGATCGGCGAGGACATCAGCGAACCGTAGACACCGCCATTGGTGATCGTGAAGGTGCCGCCCTGCATGTCGGCCATGCCGAGCGAACCGTCGCGCGCTGCCTTGGCGAGGCGACCGAGTTCCTTTTCAACGCCGGCGATGGAGAGCTGGTCGGCATCGCGGATAACCGGAACGACAAGACCCTTATCGGTGCCGACAGCCATGCCGACGTGACAATAGTTCTTGTAGATGATGTCCGTACCGTCGATTTCAGCGTTGACGGCGGGCAGTTCCTTCAGCGCGTGGGTCACGGCCTTGGTGAAGAAGCCCATGAAGCCGAGCTTGACGCCATGCTTCTTCTCGAACACGTCCTTGTAACGGTTGCGCAGGTCCATGACGGCGCTCATGTCCACCTCGTTATAGGTGGTCAGCATGGCGGCGGTGTTCTGCGCATCCTTGAGACGCTTGGCGATCGTCTGACGCAGGCGGGTCATCTTCACGCGCTCTTCGCGAACCTGATCCTGCTCGGCGGAAACCGGACGGGGAGCAGCAGCAACCGGAGCCGGAGCGGCGGCAGGTGCGGAAACGCCCTTGGCGACGGCGGCGAGAACGTCACCCTTCAGAACCTGGCCGCGCTTGCCGGAACCATCGACCTGATCGGCAGACAGGTTGTTTTCAGCCAGCAGCTTGCCAGCGGCAGGTGCCGGCGGCATAGCGCTGGCGGCAGAAGCAGCGGGAGCCGGAGCAGCGGCGGCGGCAGGCTTTGCCGGTTCGGCAGCCGGTGCCGAGGTTGCAGCGCCGGCAGCACCTTCGGCGATCTGGCCGAGAAGCGCGTCGAGACCGACGGTCTCGCCGTTCTGCGCAACGATTTCGGTCAGCACGCCGGAGGCGGGTGCCGGAACTTCGACGGTAACCTTGTCGGTTTCCAGTTCTACGAGCGGTTCGTCGGCCTTGACGGTGTCGCCGACCTTCTTGAACCAGGTGCCGACGGTCGCTTCGCTGACGGATTCGCCGAGGGTTGGTACGCGGATTTCAGTGGCCATGATCTAGTTCCGTTATTCGGGTGTCTTTTTTGCGGGGCGATGCGGGAGAGTTCTCACTCTCCCAGCGCGTCTTCCAGGAACGCAGCAAGCTGCGCCAGATGCTTGGACATCAGGCCGGTCGCCGGAGAGGCGGCAGCCGGACGGCCCGTGTAACGGACCTTCTGGTACTTGGCGTCGATATGCGCCAGGACCCATTCCAGGTAAGGATCGATGAACGACCACGCACCCATGTTCTTCGGCTCTTCCTGGCACCAGACCATCTCCGCATTGCGGAAGCGCGACAACTCGTTGATGAGCGCCTTGGCCGGGAACGGATAGAGCTGCTCGACACGCAGCAGGTAGATATCGTCGATACCGCGCTTTTCACGCTCCTCGAGCAGATCGTAATAGACCTTGCCCGTGCACATGACGACGCGGCGGATCTTCGAATCCTTCTGCAGCTTGATCGGACCGTCCTTGATGACTTCCGCATCGTCCCACAGGAGACGGTGGAAGGAGGACTCGCCTGCAAGCTCGGCCAGCGAAGAGGTGGCGCGCTTGTGACGCAGCAGCGACTTCGGCGTCATCAGGATCAGCGGCTTGCGGAAGTCGCGCTTCACCTGGCGGCGCAGGATGTGGAAGTAGTTGGACGGCGTCGTGCAGTTGGCAACCTGCATGTTGTCTTCGGCGCACATCTGCAGCCAACGCTCCAGACGGGCGGACGAGTGTTCCGGACCCTGACCTTCGTAGCCATGCGGGAGAAGGCAGACGAGACCGGACATGCGCAGCCACTTGCGTTCACCCGAAGAGATGAACTGGTCGAACACCACCTGCGCGCCGTTGGCGAAGTCACCGAACTGGGCTTCCCAAAGGGTCAGCGCGTTCGGACGGGCCAGCGAGTAGCCGTATTCGAAACCGAGAACGGCTTCTTCCGAAAGCATCGAGTTGATGACTTCATAACGGGCCTGCGTCGGCGAAAGGTTGGCGAGCGGAATATAACGCTCTTCGGTCTCCTGATCGTAGAGGACCGAGTGACGCTGCGAGAAGGTGCCGCGTTCGCAATCCTGACCGGAAAGACGAATCTTGTGGCCGTCGGCAACGAGCGAACCGAACGCAAGCGCTTCCGCCATTGCCCAGTCGATGCCTTCGCCCGTCTCGACCATCTGCGAGCGGTTTTCCATAAAGCGCTGGATCGTGCGGTGCGCGCTGAAGCCTTCCGGAATGGTCGACAGCTTCTTGCCGATTTCCTTGAGCTGCTTCATCGGTACGCCGGTCTTGCCGCGACGCTGCTCATCGGCATTGTCGGCAGCGCGCAGGCCGGACCACTGGCCATCCAGCCAGTCGGCCTTGTTCGGCTTGTAGGACTGGCCTGCCTCGAACTCCTGCTCGAGATGAGCACGCCAGTCGGCCTTCATCTTCTCGAATTCACCTTCGCTGATCAGGCCTTCCGCAATCAGCCGGTCGGCATAAATGCGCGCGACCGTCTTGTGACCACGGATAACCTTGTACATCTTCGGCTGCGTGAACGCCGGCTCATCGCCTTCGTTATGGCCGAAGCGACGGTAACAGAACATGTCGATGACGACAGGCTTATGGAACTTCATGCGGTATTCGGTCGCGACTTTGGCCGCATAGGTAACCGCTTCCGGATCGTCACCGTTGACGTGGAAGATCGGCGCTTCGATCATCTTGGCGACGTCGGACGGATAGGGCGACGAACGGGAGAAGGCCGGGTTCGTCGTAAAGCCGATCTGGTTGTTGATGATGAAGTGCATGGTGCCGGCAACGCGGTGACCGCGCAGACCGGAAAGGCCGAGAATTTCGGCAACCACGCCCTGACCCGCAAAAGCGGCATCGCCATGCAGCAGGAGCGGCAGCACCTTGGCGCGTTCAGACAGCGGAATGATGTCGCCGTCCCACACCTTGGCCAGCTGGTCCTGCTTGGCGCGGGCCTTGCCCATGACAACGGGGTTGACGATCTCAAGGTGCGACGGGTTGGCCGTCAGCGACAGGTGAACCTTGTTGCCATCGAATTCGCGGTCGGAGGAGGCGCCGAGGTGGTACTTCACGTCACCCGAACCTTCGACATCGTCAGGCTTGAACGACCCCCCCTTGAACTCGTGGAACACGGCGCGATGCGGCTTGCCCATCACGTTGGTCAAAACGTTCAGGCGACCGCGGTGGGCCATGCCGAGAACGACTTCTTCCAGACCTTCCTGGCCGCCGCGCTTGATGATCTGCTCCAGCGCCGGGATGAGCGATTCACCGCCATCGAGGCCGAAACGCTTGGTGCCCTTGAAACGCACGTCGAGGAACTGCTCGTAGCCTTCGGCTTCGACCAGCTTCGACAGAATGGCCTTCTTGCCTTCGGCCGTGAAGGCAACGCCCTTGTCCGGACCTTCAATACGCTCCTGAATCCAGCCTTTTTCTTCCGGGCTGGACATGTGCATGAATTCGACGCCGATGGTGGAGCAGTAGGTGCGCTCCAGAATATCGATCATCTCGCGCACGGTCGCATATTCGAGGCCGAGCACGTTATCGATGAAAATCTTGCGGTCGTAGTCGCTTTCCTCGAAGCCGTAGGACTTCGGCGAAAGCTCGTTGTAATCCTCGACGGCAACGGCAATACCGAGCGGGTCGAGCTTGGCATGCAGGTGGCCGCGCATGCGGTAAGCGCGGATCATCATGATGGCGCGAACGCTGTCACGGGTCGCCTGCAGCACTTCGGCTTCGCTGACCGGCTTGCCGGTGTCGGCGCTCTTGGCCTCAGCTTTCGCCTGTACCTTCTTTTCGATGGCCTTTTCGACCGTGGCCCAGTTGCCGTCGAGTGCGGAGACCAGTTCGCCATTTGCCGGGATCGGCCAGTTGGCACGCTTCCAGGAGGCGCCCTTGGCCGCCTTCTTCACGTCTTCCGGATTATCGGACAACGCCTTGAAGAAGCTCTGCCACTCCGGCGACACGGAAGAGGGGTCCTCTTCGTACCGGGCATAGAGCTGCTCGATATAGGCTGCATTCGCGCCGTCCAGAAACGACGTGATCTGAAACTGCTCGTTCGCTTCTTGCCTTGCCATTGTGTTCTTGCGGACTTATCCGTCCGCCTCCTCGATGCCGTTAGGGCCGTTCAACCGGCCTGCCGCTTTGATTATTGCTGTCTGCCGCCGGGGCGGTATGCCGTCTGTCTGTCGTTCTTGCAGCATCGGGCAGCGCGAGCTTTAGGCCGCGCCGCCCGTCACCGTTTCATGTGGTCTCAGCCCTTGAGGACTTCAACCAGCGTCTTGCCGAGGCGCGCCGGGGAAGGCGAAACCTTGATGCCGGCCGCTTCCATGGCTGCGATCTTGGATTCCGCATCGCCCTTGCCGCCGGAAACGACAGCGCCGGCGTGGCCCATGGTGCGGCCCTTCGGAGCCGTGCGGCCCGCGATGAAGCCGGCCATCGGCTTCTTGCGGCCCTTCTTGGCTTCGTCGATCAGGAACTGCGCTGCATCTTCTTCAGCCGAACCACCGATTTCGCCAATCATGATGATCGACTGCGTGGCGTCGTCAGCGAGGAACATTTCCAGGACGTCGATGAACTCGGTGCCCTTGACCGGGTCGCCGCCGATGCCGACAGCCGTCGTCTGGCCGAGGCCTTCGTTCGATGTCTGGAACACGGCTTCATAGGTGAGCGTGCCGGATCGCGAAACGATACCGACCGAACCCTTGCGGAAGATGGAGCCCGGCATGATGCCGATCTTGCATTCTTCCGGCGTCAGGATGCCGGGGCAGTTCGGGCCGAGCAGGCGGGACTTCGAACGGTCGAGGCGAGCCTTGACGCGAACCATGTCCATGACCGGGATGCCTTCGGTGATGCAGGTGATGAACGGAATTTCCGCATCGATGGCCTCGATGATCGCGTCGGCAGCACCGGCCGGCGGAACATAGATCACGGATGCGTCTGCACCGGTCTTTTCCTTGGCTTCGGCAACCGTTGCGAAGATCGGCAGGCTTTCGCCCTTGGAACCGGTCCAGGTTTCGCCACCCTTCTTCGGGTGGATACCGCCGACCATCTGCGTGCCGTAATAAGCAAGCGCCTGTTCGGTGTGGAAGGTACCGGTCTTGCCGGTCAGACCCTGAACAAGGATCTTGGTGTCTTTATTAACGAGAATAGACATTATTTCCGGTCCCTCAATTAGCCGTTGATCGCCGCGACGATCTTCTTGGCTGCGTCGTCCAGATCGTCAGCAGCCGTAATCGCAAGGCCCGATTCGTTCAGGAGCTTCTTGCCAAGTTCGACGTTGGTGCCTTCGAGGCGAACAACGAGCGGAACCTGCAAACCGACTTCCTTCACCGCGGCGATAACGCCTTCGGCGATGACGTCGCACTTCATGATGCCGCCGAAGATGTTGACGAGGATACCCTCGACCTTCGGGTCAGCCGTGATGATCTTGAAGGCTGCCGCAACCTTCTCCTTGCCGGCGCCACCGCCGACGTCGCAGAAGTTTGCCGGCTCCTTGCCGTAAAGCTTGATGATGTCCATCGTCGCCATGGCAAGGCCAGCGCCGTTGACCATGCAGCCGATGTTGCCGTCGAGCGCCACGTAAGCGAGGTCCCACTTGGAGGCTTCGATTTCCTTGGCGTCTTCTTCGGTCTCGTCGCGCAACGCCTTGACGTCGTCATGGCGGAACATGGCGTTGCCATCGAAGGAAACCTTGGCGTCGAGAACGCGCAGATGGCCATTTTCCATGACGATCAGCGGGTTGATCTCGAGAAGAGCCATGTCCTTCTCGCTGAAGGCCTTGTAGAGGATCGGGAAGAGCGACTTAGCGTCTTCGGCAGCAACGCCGTCGAGCTCAAGCGCCTTGGAGATCGCAGCAACGTCGGCATCGGAAACGCCCTTTTCAGGGTTGATGGCGATGGTGTGGATCTTCTCAGGTGTGTCGTGAGCGACAGCTTCGATGTCCATGCCGCCTTCAGTGGAAACCACGAAAGCAACCTGGCCGACCGAACGGTCTACCAGCAGCGAGCAGTAGAGTTCGCGCGCGATATCAGCGCCGTCTTCGATATAGAGCCGGTTAACCTGCTTGCCGGCATCGCCCGTCTGCGCCGTTACCAGCGTGTTGCCGAGCATGTCCTTGGCGTGGGAAACGACTTCTTCGATGGACTTCGCCAGACGAACGCCGCCCTTGGCGTCCGGGCCGAGTTCCTTGAACTTGCCCTTACCGCGTCCGCCAGCATGGATCTGGCTCTTGACGACGTAAAGCGGGCCGGGAAGCTGCTTTGCGGCAGCTTCTGCTTCTTCGACCTTGAGAATGGCCACGCCTTCAGCAACCGGCGCGCCGTAGCCCTTCAGAAGAGCCTTGGCCTGATATTCGTGAATATTCATGGAATAATCCCTGTTTGGAGCCGCTTGAGGCTATTACTTCAGCGACGGAGCGATGTTGACGCAGGCTTCGCAAAGCCCGGCGACGGCACCGACGGATTTCTGGAAGGCGGCTTCTTCTTCCTTGTTGAGTTCGATCTCGATGATGCGCTCGATACCGCCTGCACCGATGATGGTGGGAACGCCGACATACATGTCGTCTACGCCATACTGACCCGAGAGATGGGCAGCCGCGGGCAGGACGCGCTTCTTGTCCTTGAGGTAGGATTCAGCCATTTCGATTGCAGATGCAGCCGGCGCGTAATAGGCCGAGCCGGTCTTCAAGAGGCCGACGATTTCCGCACCGCCGTCACGGGTGCGCTGAATGATCTGCTCGAGACGCTCGGCCGTCAGCCAGCCCATCTTGACGAGGTCGGTCAGCGGAACGCCAGCAACGGTGGAGTAACGGGCGAGCGGCACCATGGTGTCGCCGTGACCGCCGAGAACGAAAGCGGTAACGTCTTCAACCGAAACGTTGAACTCTTCAGCGAGGAAGAGGCGGAAACGCGCGCTGTCGAGAACGCCGGCCATGCCGACGACCTTGTTCTTCGGCAGGCCGGAGAACTTCTGCAGCGCCCAGACCATGGCGTCGAGCGGGTTGGTGATGCAGATGACGAAAGCGTTCGGCGCGTACTTCTTGATGCCGGCGCCGACCTGTTCCATGACCTTGAGGTTGATGCCGAGAAGATCGTCGCGGCTCATGCCCGGCTTGCGGGCAACACCTGCGGTGACGATGCAGACGTCAGCGCCTTCGATTGCAGCGTAATCGGAAGCACCGGTGAGCTTTGCATTGAAGCCTTCAACCGGGCCGGACTGGGCAATATCCAGACCCTTGCCCTGCGGGATACCGTCGGCAATATCGAAGAGGACGATATCGCCCAGTTCCTTCAGGCTGGCCAGATGCGCCAGCGTGCCGCCGATCATGCCAGAACCAATAAGTGCAATTTTTTTGCGAGCCATCGAATGCTTCCTCTTGAGCTTCAATTCAATTTCACCGCGCCAAACCGGCAGCCAAATTGTCGCACTTCGATTAGCCCCATTGGCTAAAATTGGCAACAGATTCTTTTGTGATCAGTATTTTCAATCGTTTAGATCATTATTTTCTTACGTAAACGTAAGAAAATACGTCACGAAAGTGTCAAAGTTTCTGCCGTTTTTCGAGATGAAGCGCCAGATAATCGGCGCTGCGCATCTCAAACAGACGCGAGGCGGTACGATCGAACTCGAAACCTTCTGTCCCCTTGCGTTTGCCGAGCAGGTCCTCCGGCATGGCGGCAGCGGAGGCAAAAAGCCTGACGCTGTGATCGTAAAGTGCGTCGATGAGGATGATGAAACGCTTGGTCTCGTTGCGCTTGTCCGCGTTCAAGAACGGGATATGGTCGATGAAGACCGTATCGAAACGATTGGCGATAGCCAGGAAGTCCGAAGCCCCAAGCGGTTTTTCGCAGAGATCGGAAAAGGAAAACCGGGCGACCCTGCCGCTGGCGCGCGGCACCAGAATGGAACGCCCCTTCATCGGTATCTCGGTCGGCGCAACAAGATGGCCGCCAGTCATATGCCGCCAGGCCATGTCCATCGCCTGATCCGCCGAACCGTCGAGCGGGGTGACATAGACCGGAAGGCTTTCCAGCTTCTCCATCCGGTAGTCGGTGGGGCTGTCCAGCGTTACCACCTCAACATATTTCTTCAGCAAGTCGACGAAAGGCAGGAACAGGCCGCGATTGAGCCCGTCTTTGTAAAGATTGTCGGGGACGACGTTGGAGGTGGTCACCAACGTGCAGCCATTGGCGAAGAGCTCGCTGAACAGCCGGGCGAGGATCATTGCATCGGCAATATCCGTGACGGTGAACTCGTCGAAGCAAAGGAGCTCCGCTTCCGCCAGAAGTTGGGCCGCGACAGGTGGAATGGGGTCTGCCTGTTTGGTTTCGCCATTTTTCAACTTCTGCCGGTGCGCATGCACACGATTATGCACATCCGCCATGAATTCATGAAAATGGCAACGCCGCTTGGAAGAAACGGGCGCCATCTCGTAGAACATGTCCATCAGCATCGTCTTGCCGCGACCGACGCTGCCATAGACATAGAGACCCTTGACGGCCGCCGCAGGTCCGGACTTGCGCGCGAACATCCAGCCAAGCGCACTTTTTTTTCTGGCGGGCTTGCGCGCTTTCAGATCGGCAAGGATACGGTCGAGATGAGCCGCCACGCCTAGCTGGGCGGCGTCGGCCTGCAAAGTGCCAGCTACCGTCAATGCGTTGAGCTGTTCAACGACACTATGGTTATAGTCAGGCAATGGCTTCATGAAAAAGCGCCCCGGACGCGGGCGCAAATCCGCACCCGCGACGAATGGAATGGCTTAGAGCGAAGAAGGCAATCCGGCTGCACCGGAAATGCTCATCGGCTGAGGCTGAGCGGCTGGCCGCTATTGGTCGTGCCGTCAAAGCGCGCATCGGCGCTTTTGTAGACACGGCCGATCGTATTGCCGGCGCGGTCCTTGAAGAGGACCATCTTGCCGGAGACTTCCCAGGAACCCATTGCCGTCAGCTCGCCCGCACAACCGCGCGTGCCGCCACGGGAGCCGGCGCCGAGATTGGTGAGTGTCAGGAACATGTCGCAATTGGCACCGCCGTTGGAAACGCGCCAGTTGCCGACCATGGATTCCTTGGTAACGTCGAGGGCCGTTGCCGGGGGCGCTGCAGAAGCGACATTCACGCCGCCAGGTGCTGCGGATGCAGGCGCCGATGGGAACTGGCTGCCCGAAGCGCCGCCAGGCGGAGGCAGGGCGCCGGACTGAACGGAAGGAACCGGCTGCGCCTGCAAAGGCGGCGTATAACCGGGATTGTTGCTGGCATTGTTGTTGTAATCGTAGGAGGTACGTTGGCAACCGGCAAGGCCCATCACAACGGCAAGGCCCGTCACCACATATCTGAATTGCATATCAAGCTCCCGATTCTCTCGCTTCCGGAAAGACAGTGATCAAACAAGAAGGCTGAATTATTACCAAAGCCTTATCTTGCGCAAGCGATGGCCGGGATAATTACCATTTCGGTCGATTTTTACCGAATTTTCCCGTGCCGGGTTGTAAAAAGGGCCACGGTCGAGACCGTGGCCCGATAGGGTTTCCGTCGTCAGCGAATCGCCTTCAAACGCGGCGCTCGACCATCATCTTCTTGATTTCCGCAATCGCCTTGGCCGGGTTCAAGCCCTTGGGGCAAGCCTGCGCGCAGTTCATGATGGTGTGGCAGCGGTAAAGGCGGAACGGATCCTCGAGATTGTCGAGACGCTCGCCGGTTGCCTCGTCGCGGCTGTCGATCAGCCAGCGATAGGCCTGTAGCAGAACGGCCGGACCGAGATAACGGTCGCCATTCCACCAGTAGCTGGGACAGGAGGTGGAGCAGCAGGCGCAGAGAATGCACTCATAAAGACCGTCCAGCTTCAGGCGATCCTCATGGCTCTGCTTCCACTCCTTGGCGGGTGTCGGCGAGACTGTCTTCAGCCAGGGCTCGATGGAGCGGTGCTGCGCATAAAAGTTCGAGAGATCGGGAACCAGGTCCTTCACCACGGGCATATGCGGCAGCGGATAGACCTTCACCGTCCCGTTGATCTCGTCCATGCCCTTGGTACAGGCGAGCGTATTGGTGCCGTCGATGTTCATCGCGCAGGAACCGCAGATACCTTCGCGGCAGGAGCGACGTAACGTCAGCGTCGGATCGATATTGTTCTTGATGTAGAGAAGCGCATCGAGAACCATCGGTCCGCAATCATCGACGTCGATATAGAAAGTGTCGATGCGCGGGTTCTGGCCATCATCCGGGTTCCAGCGATAGACGCGGTATTCGCGCACATTCTTGGCACCATCCGGCTTCGGCCAGACCTTGCCTTCGTTGATCTGGGAATTCTTGGGGAGAGCGAGTTCAACCATGATAAAATCCTAGTATGCCGACAGGAATTCGGACTTCACATAACCCTTGCAACCACCGAACAGCGCGTCGCTGGCTCGCACATAAGCGACCGAGCCTTCGCGCTTTATGACCTCGGCTTTTGTCCCAGGTCTGGCGACGCATTCCAAATTCTGCGCCGTAACCGGATTACCGACCGAGATACGGGCATTCATCGCTGCTTTGGCGGTTTTCCATACGCCGACGTCGTTGAAAACCGCAGCAGTATTTCCACCGGGAGCACGCAACTTGTAGCGCTCGGCAGCTACCGCAGGAGCGGCAGCCACTAGAGCACCAATCAGAACAAGAAGACTGATGCGCTTTCCCATGATCAATATACTCGCGCCTTCGGCTCGATCTTTTTCGGATCGATGCCGTCGGCGATGAGGTCGGTGTGAACCGGGCGATAGTCGAGTTTGACGTCCCCTTCGGGGCTGACCCAGGCGAGCGTATGCTTGCGCCAGTTCACGTCGTCGCGACCGCCGAACGGACCGTCGACGAAATCCTCGCGGGCGTGCGAACCACGGCTCTCCTTGCGCGCTTCCGCACCGTAAACCGTCGTGATGGCATTGGCCATCAGGTTGTGCAGCTCGAGCGTCTCGACCAGATCGGAGTTCCAGACCATCGAACGGTCGGTCACCTTGACGTCGGGCAGTTCCTTCCAGATCGCCGAGAGACGGCGGCAGCCGCTTTCCAGCGATTCCTGGGTGCGGAACACGGCCGCATCGTCCTGCATGGCGCGCTGCATTTTGTCACGCAGCACCGCCGTCGGCGTCGAGCCATTGGCGTAACGCAGGCTGTCGAAGCGTTCCATGATCTTGTCGCAGGCCGCTGTGTCGAGAGCCGGAACCGGCCCATCGCGATCGATGACCTGGGCGGCGCGAATAGCGGCAGCACGACCGAAGACCACGAGGTCGATCAGCGAGTTGGAGCCGAGGCGGTTCGCGCCGTGAACCGAGGCGCAACCAGCTTCGCCCACAGCCATCAGGCCGGGTGCGATGCGTTCCGGGTTGCTGGCATCGGCATTCAGCACTTCACCCCAATAGTTGGTCGGAATGCCGCCCATATTGTAGTGAACCGTCGGCAGAACCGGGATCGGCTCGCGAGTAACGTCAACGCCTGCAAAGATCTTCGCGCTTTCGGAAATGCCCGGAAGACGCTCATGCAGGATCGCCGGATCGAGGTGATCGAGATGCAGGAAGATGTGGTCCTTATTCTTGCCGACGCCACGGCCTTCACGGATTTCCATCGTCATGCAACGCGACACCACGTCGCGCGAGGCGAGGTCCTTCGCCGAAGGAGCATAACGCTCCATGAAGCGCTCGCCTTCGGAGTTGACGAGATAACCGCCTTCGCCGCGTGCGCCTTCGGTGATGAGGCAGCCTGCGCCGTAAATGCCGGTCGGGTGGAACTGCACGAATTCCATGTCCTGGAGAGGCAGGCCGGCGCGGGCGATCATGCCGCCGCCGTCGCCGGTGCAGGTGTGGGCAGACGTTGCCGAGAAATAGGCGCGACCGTAACCGCCGGTCGCCAGCACCACCATCTTGGCGGAGAAGCGATGGATCGTACCGTCATCAAGGTTCCAGGCAACGACGCCGGTGCAACGGCCGTCTGCCGACATGATGAGGTCGAGCGCGAAATATTCGATGAAGAATTCCGCATTGTTGCGCAGCGACTGGCCATAAAGCGTGTGCAGGATGGCGTGGCCGGTACGGTCGGCGGCGGCACAGGTGCGCTGCACCGGCGGGCCTTCGCCGTAATTCTGCATATGACCGCCGAACGGACGCTGGTAGATCTTGCCTTCTTCGTTACGCGAGAAAGGCACGCCGTAATGCTCCAGCTCATAGACCGCCTTCGGCGCTTCCATGGCGAGATATTGCATGGCGTCGACGTCACCCAGCCAGTCGGAGCCCTTCACGGTATCGTAAAGGTGCCACTGCCAACAGTCGGGCGTCATGTTGGTGAGCGATGCGGCGATGCCGCCCTGCGCTGCGACGGTATGGGAGCGCGTTGGAAAAACCTTGGTGATGCAGGCGGTCTTGAAACCCTGCTCGGCCATGCCGAGCGTGGCGCGCAGACCGGCGCCGCCGGCGCCCACCACGATCACGTCATAGGAGTGATCGACATAGGTATAGGCCTTGCCATTCTGGGAAGGTGAACTGATCGAAGCCATGGCGAACTTATCCTACGAATGCGATTTTCAGGATGGCGAAGATCGAAAGGCCACCGATGAGGATCGCGAAAAATGTATTCAGCATCAGAAGAACGAGCTTCGAAACTTCGGCGTGAACGTAGTCTTCGATGATGACTTGCATGCCGAGCTTCATGTGGATGAGGCCGGAGACCAGCACCAGAGCCATGATGACCGCAACGAGCGGGTTCGACAGCGCGGCGGCGACTTCCGGATAGGGCGCGCCGGCATATTTGATCAGGAAGATCACGAAGAAGATCAGCAGCGGAACGTTGGCGACCGCAGTGACGCGCTGGCGCAAGAAATGGTCCGTACCTTCCTTGGCAGAGCCGAGACCGCGAACCTTTCCGAGAGGTGTACGCATATCCATGAAAAATCTCCTCAGCGCACGATCAGGGCAATGACCCAGATCAGCGCGGTCAGACAGATCGACACGACCCACGAGGCCTTTGCCAGCTTGGTGGTAAAGTGCTTTTCAAAGCCATGACCCAGATCCCACATGAAGTGGCGAAGACCACCCAGCATGTGGTGAACCAGAGCCCAGGTGTAACCGATCAGGATGAGCCTGCCGATGATGGTGCCCATCGCCCAGTTGACCCAGTCGTAATAGGCAGGACCCGAGGCAAGCGCGATCAGCCACCAGGCAACCAGAAGCGTTCCGAAATAAAGCGCGCCGCCGGTGATGCGGTGCACGATGGATGCAACCATCGTCGGAATCGGCTTGTAAATTTGAAGATGCGGCGACAGAGGCCGGTTATTAGTCGCATTCGCCATCAGAACCTCGCGGCGTTTTCCCGTGCGCCCATCAGATAAGGACGCCCCCAAGCAACAGCACATGACGAAAGAATGTGCATTGCACCAACCGCGACGTTTAATCACATGGCAGCGTCACCACAAGCACATTTCACGGCCGATTCGAATTTAATCGATTGGTTCACGATTTTTTTTTGGATTTTTTTGCGTCAAAAAAATGAAAAATCGAGCGTTTCCAAGATTTACGCCCTCGAAATATTTACCTTTACGTAATTCAGAAAAGGTGTAATTTACGATTGGTTAACCTCAAAAACCGGAGCATGAGGCTCATGTTACAGCGTCGAATCGCCGCCCTGACCATGACGGTCGCTGGCGCAATTTTCGCCTCCGTGCCACCGGCGGCGGCAGAGGATTTTTATGGCCGCCACCAATATCGGCATCATCAATCCGATGTAAGCTTCTCCACCGATGGGTTGCCATCAACCCTTCCCGGCGGCACCTATGTCGGCGGCATAGCAGCCCTGCGGGTGCGCGGGAACGGCAACTATTTCGCGATCAACAGCGGATTTTCACGAAGAGGTGCAGCCGATAAAACGGGCATGCAACTGGCCCCCAGGGCGACAATCATCTCTGTCCATGCCGAAAACGCCGACGATGTCTGCGCGTATGAGCATGGCGTCTGCATCATCAGGCCCTGATCAGATAAAACGCCACACCGTGGTCTTCTTCACTTCGCTGTCTTCCAGCGCCCGCGTCACCGGCACCTGATAGGTCGCCTCGGCGCGAAGGCGCTCTTTGGGCAGATAGGCCCGCCCCGGATCGCCGACGAGGACGCTCACACCCTTCGCCGTCAGCGCCAGAAACCACGGCACGAGAAGATCGGCAAAGTCGCGGTCGTAGAACACATCGCCCGCCAACAGGACATCGGCCTCGACCGGCTTGCCGACTAGGTCGAACCCCGTAAAGCCGATATCCACGCCATTGAGTGCAGCATTCAACCGAATGGCCGTTTCTGTCCACGGATCGATATCGGCTGCCAGAACCTTGGCTGCGCCGGCCTTCGCCGCCGCGATGGCAACCAGCCCGGAGCCACTGGCGAAATCCAGCACATACTTGCCGCAAACACTCTCAGGATGATCGAGAACATAACGAGCAAGCCCCTGCCCGCCAGCCCAGGCGAAGGCCCAAAACGGTGGCGGCAAGCCGATCTCCTCAAGCTCATCCTCCGTCTTCAGCCACAGTTCATGAGCCTCCGTGGCAAGATGAAGACGCAATTCCGGCACATGCGGCGGGCGCATGATGCCGGTATTGTCAAGAATGAAGCGTTGGGGATCGGTCCTCACCGAAGCATCAGTCCGGTGACTTAGGCGGATTGGCGAGGCCACCCATGCGACAAACCTCGAGATACTCCTCCTCCGTCACCGGCTGCACGGAAAGCCGCATGGAGGTGACGAGAGACATCTTTTCCAGCTTCGGGTTGGCCTTCACATCCTTCAGCGAAACCGGTTGCGGCATATCGCAGACGGCACGGATATCGACGCAATCCCACTTCAGATCTCCTTCCGCAGTCGAATCCGGATGCGACAATGCACAGACTTCGACAATGCCGACGACATCCAGCCCCTCATTGGAGTGGTAGAAGAAACCCTTGTCGCCAATCTTCATGGCGCGCATATTGTTGCGCGCCTGATAATTGCGCACGCCGGTCCATTCTTCACCGGCCTCACCCTTGGCCTTCTGCATTTCCCAGGACCATTTGAACGGCTCGGACTTGTAAAGCCAATAATTCGCCATATCCGATCACGCCCCCGGATTGTTGAAGACCCAGTTATAGGGCTTCACATCGACACTTTCGAACAGGCCGGCCTTGGCATAGGGATCGGCGTCGGCAAGGGCCTTGGCCGCATCGATATCGGCAGCTTCCACGATCACGAGGCTGCCATTCGGCTTGCCTTCGGCATCCAGAAACGGACCGGCGATCTTCAGCGTGCCTTCTGCATTGAGTTTGTTCAGATGTTCCAGATGGGCCGGGCGCGTTTCCATGCGCACGTTAAGATGGCCCGGCTTGTCCTTGCAGATAAAGGCAAACAGCATTGTCGTCTCCTTGCTGGAGCATGTCCCCCGAAGCGTCAGCGGTTTCGGGATCAGGACATGCGTAAAACATCATTTGACCGCCCACCTCACTCGGTGGTGATCGGCCGTGTCATCAATTGTTGCATGGCGCTCGCCACATCCAGATTGCCGTCAATGATAGCGGCCACCGCTTCGGTAACCGGCATGTCGACAGCGTGACTTTCCCCGAGCCGGGCGGCGACGGCAGCAGCGAAGGCGCCTTCCACCAGCCCGCCGGACATGTCCTTGCCCTCGCCCCGGCCAAGCGCGATGCCGAAACGCAGGTTGCGCGACTGGTGGCTGGTGGCGGTCAGCACCAGATCGCCGAGGCCCGAGAGACCGCGCACCGTGTCCGCCTTGCCGCCCATGGCGACGATGAGCCGCGACATTTCGGCAAGCCCACGCGAGATCAGCGCCGCGCGGGCGGAATCACCAAGGCCAGCGCCTTCAACAATGCCGGCGGCAATGGCGAGAACATTCTTCAGCGCCCCGCCCAGCTGCACGCCGATGCGGTCGGTCGAGGCATAAAGCCGGAAGGTCCTGCCGGAAATCGTGGTCGCAAGCCGCTCGGCAACCTCCGGGTCTTCCGCCGCAATCGCCATGGCCGTCGGCAAGCCGCGCGCAATATCCGCCGCGAATCCCGGACCGGAGAGAACCGCAATCGGATGATGCGGTAATTCCGCTTCCAGAAGTTCCGTCAGCAGTCGGCCGGAGCTGCGGTCGATGCCCTTGGCGCAGGTGACGACGATAGAGTCATTAGCCAGATAAGGACCGTAATGACGGGCCGCATCCGCATGAGCCTGTGAGGGCATGGCGAAGAGCACGATATTGGCGCCAGCCAGCACATCCGGCTCGGCCGAAAATTCAAGCGCGTCCGGCAGATCGACACCCGGCAGAGCCGCCTCGTGAACACGATCAACCTCCAGATCGGCCATCAGCGATGGATCACGGCCGAGCAAGGTGACGTCATGCCGGTTTTCCAACGCAATGACGACGGCAAGCGCTGCTCCGAAGGCGCCGGCGCCGATAACGACGATTTTTTCACGCTGCATCAGGCCTTGGCTCCCCTTTTACCGAAACCGATCAGTGTCTCCGCGTTGCCGTCCAGCGGCCAGCGCGAGCGCGGCGGGATTTCGAGCGGATCGGGGTCACGGCCATCCGCCATGCGCTCCAGTCCCGCCCAGGCGATCATCGCCGCATTATCCGTGCAAAGCCGGTGCGGCGGCGCAACGAAACGGAAGCCATGGGTATCGCAAAGCGACTGCAGCGTCTGGCGGATTTCCTGATTGGCCGCAACGCCGCCGGCGACGACCAGCGCAGGTGTCGTCTCCAGCTGCGGAAACTCCTGGCTGAAACGGGCAAGGCCACGGCCGATACGGTCCTTCAGGGTGCGCGACACCGCTTTCTGGAAGGAGGCGCAGATATCGGCAATATCCTGCTTCGAAAGCGGCGCGATGGCGGTCGCGGCCTGCCGCACCGCTGTCTTCAAGCCCGAGAAGGAAAAATCGAGCCGTGTCTCTCCCACCATCGGGCGCGGAAGCGGAAAACGGTCCGGGTCACCCTTTGCCGCCGCTTTCTCTACGGCAGGCCCGCCAGGATAGGGCAGGCCCAGAAGTTTCGCGGTCTTGTCGAAGGCTTCCCCCAAAGCGTCATCGATGGTGGTTCCCCAGCGCTCGTAGTCATCCACGCCGCGCACCAGCACCAGCTGGGTGTGGCCGCCGGACACCAGCAACATCAGATACGGGAACGACAGACCATCGGTCAGCCGCGCCGTCAGCGCGTGGCCTTCCAGATGATTGATGGCGTAAAGCGGTTTGCCGGCCGCCTTGGCGATAGCCTTGCCGGTCATCAGCCCCACCAGCAGGCCACCGATGAGGCCGGGGCCGGATGTGGCGGCAATGGCGTCGACATCGGCAAGAGTGACGCCCGCCTGCTCCAGCGCCTCTTCCACCAGCGTATCCAGCGCTTCGACATGGGCGCGGGCGGCAATTTCAGGCACCACACCGCCATAAGCGCTGTGTTCCTCCAGCTGCGACAAAACGACGTCGGAGACGATCTCACCACGCCCGTCCGCATGCCGAACCACAATGGATGCAGCGGTTTCGTCACAGCTTGTCTCTATGCCAAGAATACGAAGAAAGGGGGCCATCAAATCTGTTCGTTCATTGCGATCATGCGCTGAGTTGGTCTAAGACAACTCCGGTAACAATGGATAGACGCGGATGCAAACAAAACCTTTCCGAATCGGCACGCGCGGCAGCCCGCTGGCGCTCGCGCAGGCTTACGAGACGCGCAACCGGCTGATGGCGGCGCATGGCCTGCCGGAAGAAATGTTCGAAATCGTCGTGCTGTCCACCAAAGGCGACCGGATAACCGACCGCGCTTTGTCGGAGATCGGTGGAAAAGGCCTCTTCACAGAGGAGCTGGAAAACCAGCTTCTATCAGGCGAACTCGATATGGCCGTGCATTCCTCCAAGGACATGCCGACCGTTCTGCCCGAAGGCCTCTATCTGTCCGCTTTCCTGCCGCGCGAAGACATACGCGACGCCTTCATCGGTCGCACCGCACCGAAGTTGCTGGAGCTGCCACAGGGCGCCGTGGTCGGTTCCGCATCCCTGCGTCGCCAGGCGCTCATCCGCCGCCTGCGTCCGGATTTGAGCGTCATCATCTTCCGTGGTCAGGTCGATACGCGACTGCGCAAGCTCGAAGAAGGCGAGGCGGATGCCACACTTCTTGCTTTTGCCGGCCTGAAGCGGCTCGGCAAGGACAATGTGCCGACGGAAATTCTCGACCCGAAGGAATTCCCTCCGGCTCCTGCCCAGGGCGCAATCGGCGTGGAAAGCCGCATCGGCGATACGCGCATGGACAAACTGCTCGCTCCCATAAACGACAGGCCCACTCATGATGCCGTGACCTGCGAGCGCGCCTTTCTGGCAGCACTCGATGGTTCCTGTCGCACGCCGATTGCCGGCTACGCCACCTGCGACGGCGACGACTTGCATTTTTCCGGCCTGATCCTCACCCCCGATGGCCAGACGAGCCACGGCATCGAAATCTCTGGCAACCGCCGCGATGCGGCAACGCTCGGCCGGCAGGCCGGCGAAGATGTGCGCGCCAAGGCCGGCAGCAATTTCTTCGAAGGCTGGAGCTGAGGCGATGCGGATCGTCGTCACCCGGCCGCAGCGTTCGGGCGAAAGGACGGCCGCAAAGCTTGAAGCACTTGGGCATGAGCCGGTGCTTCTTCCGCTGTTTTATCCTGTCCATCATGGGGAACGCGCCGTCTCGGCGCTATCCGCCCCGCTGGCGGCCATCGCGGTGACCAGCGCCGAGGCGCTGCGGGCGCTGGAAACATCCCTGGACGGGCTGGCTCCCTATCTGTCAAAACCGCTTTTCGCCGTCGGCGGAGCAACGGCGGAAGCGGCGGAAAAAACCGGCTTCGAACAGATTTTCACCGCCTCCGGCGACGCCGCCAGTCTGACCGCACTGGTAGCTGAGCACCAGGTTCTGTTTTCCGAAGAAGCACCGCTGCTTTATCTCGCCGGCAGGCCCCGTGGCGCCACCTTCGAGAAGGGCCTTGCCGCCGCTGGCATTCCCTTCAGAACGGTAGATTGTTACGAGATGCTGCCCTCCGGCATTTCGCAGACAATGCTTGGGACGGCGTTTGTCGAAAGCGCTGCCGATGTGGTCCTGCTCTATTCATCGGAAGCAGCGCGGGCCTTTTTTCATCATGTATCGACGCAAAAATACGTGGCGGCGCTGGCAACGACACAAATCATCTGCATCAGCCGCAACGTGCTGTCTCTCGTTCCTCAAATCTTCCGCGCAAACGCAAAGGCCGCCAGCGAGCCGAGCGAGGCGGCAATGTTTGAACTTCTGCGCCATAACTCTGGAACCTAATTCGAGCTCGCCTCTTTCCTTTGCCGCCGTCACTGACTAGGTTTAGATTACTGCAGGCAGAAATGAGGTTGTCATGGTATCGGGAAAGCCGCCACGCCACTCCAAGTCCAAAGCCGAACCGGTCACCATCGACCTGGACGCCAAAGACGTGAAAGCAATTTCCGCCGACGTGGACGCTGCGAAGACGGACGAAAAGCCCGGTGACAAAACACCGGAGGCTACAGCAGCGCCTGGAGTTTCGGCCGCAAAGTCGCAAGCAGCCGCAACGGGTAACCCCGCCCCCGTCTGGGACCAGCCCAAGAAATCCCCTATCGAGCCCGAACCCAATATCGGCAAAGCTGAATCCGAGGCCACGGCGCCCAAGGCTGAAAGCGCTGCGGGCAAACAGAAAGAGGCTGTCTCGACGGCCCCTGTTCCGCCGAAAGCCGATACAAAACCGTCGACGGGCGCCACTGACACGAGCGCCGCTGCGGCGGCTGCGGCGAAGCCGGCCTTCGGCTCTACAGCGTCCTCCAGCGCATCCAGCAGCGACGGCGCCGCAAAACCATCGACGGCAACCTCTTCCTCAGGACCGGCAAAGCCCTCCACACCACATCAGGTGGAGCGCAAACAGGCGGCGACCTCCGGCCTCATCGCGGCGGGTATCGTCGGCGGCCTTGTGGCGCTCACCGCCGCAGGCAGCATGCAATATGCCGGCATCCTGCCCTCCTTTAATGCAGGTCAGGCGGGAAGCGAGGAAATCGCCGCATTGAAAACCGATCTGAGCAGCTTACGGCAGCAGCTTGCCAATGCGCCTGCCGCCGATACCTCGGCGCTGGAACAGCGCATCGCAACCCTCGAGGGCGCAAAGGGTGAGACCCCACAAATCGATGGACTGTCGGAAAAAATCGCCGCGCTGGAATCCACCCTCCAGTCGGAGCGATCCGCGCAGGCATCGGCGACGGCGGAACTGACACGCCGTCTTGCGGATGCGGAAGCCAAGATCAATGAACCGCGCGACGATATCGAAGTCGCCCGCGCCATTGCTTCCGCCGCGCTGAAGGCCGCGATCGATCGCGGTGGGCCGTTCCTCACCGAACTCGACACGCTATCGAAGGTCACGCCTGATGATCCGGCCATCGCATCGCTGCAATCCTTCGCCGCAACCGGCGTACCATCGCGTTCCGAGTTGATGCAGAAATTCCCCGATGTCGCCAATGCGATGCTGTCGGCCATCAACCAGCCTGACCCCAATCAGGGCATTATGGAACGCCTGACGGAAAGCGCCTTTTCGCTGGTGAAGGTGCGCCCGGTCGGAAATATCGAGGGCGAGACCCCCGAAGCCCAGATTGCGCGCATGGAAAACAAGCTGCGCAACGGCGATCTGCAAGGCGCGGCGCTTGAATGGAACGGGCTTCCCGATGCCGCCAAGACGGCATCGGCCGATTACAAGAAATCGCTGGATGCGCGCATCGAGGTCGAAAATCTGGTCGGCGGCACGTTGAACCGCGCCATCACCAGCACCGGCAGGCAGGGGTAAGGGCATGACCAGAATTCTGACTTTCGCCGTTATCGTTCTGGCTCTCGGCTTCGGTTTTTCCTGGCTGGCGGACAGGCCGGGCGTGCTATCCATCGTCTGGCAAGGCCAGCTGATCGAAATGAGCCTGATGGTCGCGGCCTCCATAATTGCGGCGCTGGTCGCCGCCGTTATGCTGGTCTGGTGGGTCGTCAACGCCATCTGGACCTCGCCCAATGCCGCGCGTCGTTATTTCCGCGCCCGCAAGCGCGACCGTGGTTATCAGGCGCTATCCACCGGTCTCATTGCCGCCGGCGCCGGCAATGCCCTCCTTGCCCGGAAGATGACGGCACGAACACAGGGGTTGCTCAGCGCCGATCAAGAGCCACTGATCCACCTGCTCGACGCTCAGGCCGATCTCATCGAAGGAAAATATGACGCGGCGCGGCGCAAATTCGAAGCCATGGCCCGCGATCCAGAAACCCGCGAACTTGGCCTTCGGGGCCTTTATATCGAGGCGCGCCGTCAGGGCGCCTACGAAGCCGCCCAGCAATATGCCGAGGATGCGGCGGAAAAGGCGCCCTATTTGCCCTGGGCAGCACAGGCGACGCTGGAAAATCGTTGTCGCAACGGACAATGGGACGATGCCATACGCCTGCTCGACCAGCAGAGGGCGGCCAGTGTCATCGAACGCGGCGAGGCGGAACGGCTGAAAGCGGTGCTTCTCACCGCCAAGGCCGGCGAAAAGCTGGAAAGCGACCCCGTGGGTGCCCGCGAGGATGCCAAACACGCGCTCAAGCTTGCCAAGAGCCTCGTTCCGGCAGCGCTGATCGCAGCAAAATCCTATCTGCGCGAGGACAATCTGCGCAAGGCGGCCACGGTTCTCGAACCCGTCTGGAAGAACGATCCGCATCCGCAACTCGCCGAACTTTATGTCCGCGCCCGCAGCGGCGATACCGCCATCGACCGGCTGAAACGGGCTGAGCGGCTGGAAAGCCTGAAGCCCAACAATATCGAATCCCTGTTCGCGGTGGCACAGGCAGCGCTCGACGCCAAGGAATTCGCCAAGGCGCGGGCCAAGGCCGAGGCTGCCGCCCGGATTGAGCCACGCGAAAGCATCTTCCTGCTGATGGCCGATATCGAGGAAGCCGAAACCGGTGATCAGGGCCGGGTACGCTACTGGATGGCACAGGCGCTGCGCGCGCCGCGTGACCCCGCCTGGGTTGCCGATGGTATTGTTTCGGAAAAATGGCTGCCGGTGTCGCCCGTTACCGGCCGTCTCGATGCCTTCGAATGGAAAGCACCTTTTGGCCAACTCGAAGGCCCCGTCGAGGATCTCACGATCGAAAATGCGATTGCCGCAGCACCGGCAAGGGCCGAACCGGCTGCGAAGACAATCATTGCAGAAGCAGCGCCGGAGACACGCGCCGAACCGAAACCGATCCCGGCCGCGCCGATTGAGGTCAAACCGGCCGTATCGGTCCCAAAGGAGAAAAAGCCTGTTACAATCGAGGCGCCGGTGGAAACCGATGCATCGAATGGGAAGGCGGAGGCCGTGCCGTTTTTCGGCGGCGCGCCGGATGATCCGGGCGTCAAGAAATCAGGCGCGGAAGCCGAACCCAAGACGCGGCTCAAACTCTTCTGACCAACAGGCTATCGATGTTCCAGCAAATACAATCGTTTATTCAAAACCTCGTCGGCCCGAATGCGGGTGATTTCAGCCCGGACGATCTGAGGGTTGCGGTGGCCGCCCTCTCTTTCCAGGTGATGGAAGCGGATGGCACCGTCTCGAAAAGCGAGCGTGACCGCCTGCGCGAGATTCTGCATGAATATTACCATCTCGATGGCGGCAAACTGGATGCCCTTCTCACCGCCGGCCAGGAGGCGGGCAAGGAGGCCGTCGATTATTACCGCTTTACCGCCGATATCCGCCGCCATCTCGACGAAGATCAACGCGTGGAGCTTATTGGAATATTATGGGATATTGTTTACGCTGACGGCGAACGAAGCGAAATGGAAGACCATGTGATCTGGCGGGTAGCCGATCTGCTCGGTGTATCCGTGCGCGACAGGGTTCTGCAACGTCAGCAGGCCGCCACGAGGTCCGGGCCCGCTGAAGAAAGCGAAAACGAAGACGATGCTGTTTGACCCTTCCAGGCAACAGGAAAAACAACCATCGCTGCTCATCGTCCTGCATCAGGAACGTTCCACGCCCGGCCGTGTCGGCCAGATGCTGGTGGAAAAAGGGTATCGTCTGGATATAAGGCGACCCGCACTCGGCGACGACTTGCCGCAGACGCTGGAGAAACACGCGGGCGCCATCATCTTCGGTGGCCCGATGAGCGCCAACGATTCTCATGACTACGTCAAAGCCGAGATCGACTGGCTGAAGGTGCCGCTTAAGGAAAATAAGCCCTTTCTCGGCATCTGTCTCGGCGCGCAGATGCTATCCAAACATCTGGGCGGCAAGGTGGAGGCCGACAGGGACGGTAAGGTCGAAATCGGCTGGTATCCGCTTCATGCCACCGAACATGGGCGGCTTTTGATGCCGCATTGGCCGAAGATGGTCTATCATTTCCACAAGGAAGGGTTCGAGCTGCCGCGCGGAGCCGAACTTCTGGCCTCGGGCGAGACCTACCCCAATCAGGCCTATCGCTATGGAAAAAATGCCTGGGGCTTGCAGTTTCACGCCGAACTGACCCGCGCCATGATGCATAGTTGGGTGGTGCGCGGCGCCCAGAGGTTCGGCATGCCCAATGCACAGATGGGCAGCCAGCATCTGGAAGGCCGCATGCTGTTCGACACGCCTCTCAGGGCATGGCTCGGCAATTTTCTCGATCTGGTTTTTGAAGGCAAGGCGCAGCGCTAGAGCATTTCCAGTAAAAGTGCTTAGCGGTTTTACGTTCGGAAAATGCGTAAAAACAAAACGATCTAAGCCCCATCGCCATCAGTGCGGCGCATCCAGATTGTCGATCTTGCGCAGTTTGGAAAAACCGAGCGCCCAGATGACCGCCACAGCAAGCGTACCCGCCCCGCCGATGACGACTGCGGGCACCGCTCCGACGACATGAGCCATGGTGCCGGCACGAAACTCGCCCAGCTCGTTCGATGCGCCGACAAAGACCATATTAACCGCATTCACACGCCCGCGTACCTCGTCCGGTGTCCAGAGCGCAATCAGGGTCTCGCGCACATAAACCGACACCATGTCCGATGCGCCCATGACCACCAGCGCGGCGATGGACAGCCACGCGGTCTGCGACAGTCCGAAAACCACAGTGGAGATGCCGAAGAGGCCGACGCCGGTAAACATCAGCAGGCCGGCGTGGTGACGAATGGGTTTGAAGGCCAGAATGACCGCAACGGTGATGGCCCCGATGCCAGGCGCGGCACGCAGAAGCCCAAGGCCCCATGGGCCGAGCGTCAGCACTTCCTTGGCAAAAATCGGCATCAACGCAACAGCACCGCCGAGCAACACCGCGAAAAGATCAAGCGAGATCGCGCCAAGGACGACTTTTTCCTGCGAGATGAATTTGAACCCGGCCAGCATGGTTTCGAGGCTGATGGCTTTTGCCGGGCCGCGTTGTTCCGGCTTACGGATTGCTACTGCAAGCGCCGCGGAAACAATGAAAAGCACGAGCGCTACGCTATAGGCGACGGAGGCCCCGAGACCATAAAGCAGACCACCGGCGACAGGGCCAAGAATCGACGCCATCTGCCATGAAGACGAATTCCAGGCGATAGCATTCGGCAAATCCTCGACCGGCACGAGATTGGGTGCCAGCGACTGCACCGCCGGCCCCATGAAGGCCCGCTCTATGCCGAAGACGACGAGAATGGCGAAGACCGGCCAGGGCGAAAAGCTGTGCATCAACGTGAGGCTAAGAAGCGCCGCAGCGCAGAGCGCCGCGATCAGCAGGCATATGGCCATGATGCGCCGGCGATTGTGCCGGTCGGCGACCGTTCCCGTGACGAGGATCAGAAGCAGCGACGGCAGAAATTGGAAAAGACCGATCAGGCCGAGATAAAAGGCGTTGCCGGTAACCTCATACATCTGCCAGCCGACAGAGACGCTGACGATCTGGATGGCGAAGGCCGAAAAAAACCGGGCGCTGAAAAAACGGCGATAGGAACTATGCCGGAATGCGCCAAAGCGATTATCGGCGGAAGGGAGGGACATCGGCTGGGTGCTCGCGAGACAATAGGAGAGCTTTGCAATAGAGCGATATGGCAGGAATCGCCAGCCCTCATCGATGGATGACGAAAAGTGCAGGCGGTTTTGTGCGAATTCCCGCTGCAAGGCCACAAGCCGGACTGCCATGATCGCCGGTCGATGAGGCCAAAGTTCATTACGATCAGGGGCAAGACTTGCCGGTTCACCAGCGAATGTCTAAATGTCTTGCAACCAAGATACGGAGATATTGATGCTTGCCCTGTTTCAGACCATCGATCTGGCCTTGAACCTCTATACGTGGGTGCTGATCGCCAGCGCGATTTTTTCCTGGCTTTACGCCTTCAACGTCATCAATTCCCGCAACCAGTTCGTGAACGCCATCGGCAGCTTTCTGTTCAATGTCACGGAACCGGTTCTGCGACCCATCCGCCGCATTCTGCCCAATCTCGGCGGCATCGACATTTCGCCGATCATCGTGCTCCTGATCATCTTCTTCATCCGCTCCTTCATGTGGAACACGCTTTACCCGATGGTCGCTTGAGCGGCTGCTGGCAGAAGCACGGTGATCATGTCCGCCTGACCGTCCGCCTCACACCGAATGGCGGGCGGGACGCCATCGGCGGCGTGGAAAAGGATGCGGAAGGAAACACGCATCTCAAGGCCCGTGTCAGCGCCGTGCCGGAAGGCGGCAAGGCCAACAAGGCCCTGATTGTCTTCCTGGCAAAAAAACTCGGCCTGCCGAAATCATCCATCAGCTTCGTTTCAGGCGAAACAGCGCGTAAAAAAATCCTCCGGATCGATACCGACCCGGAGGATTTCGAAGAGCTATTTAAAAAGCTTTAAGGCAGATCAGCCCTGCGCCTTGTAACGCTCAATGGCTTCAACGATCAGCTTCTTGGCAACATCAACATCCTGCCAGCCGCCCATCTTCACCCACTTTCCGGGCTCCAGATCCTTGTAGTGCTCGAAAAAGTGCTCGATCTGCTTCAGCGTAATTTCCGGCAGGTCGGTGTAATTGTGCACCTTGTCGTAACGGCGTGTCAGCTTCGGAACCGGCACGGCGAGAATCTTCTCGTCCTTGCCGCCGTCATCTTCCATGATCATCACGCCGATGGGGCGGACATTGATGACGCAGCCTGGAACCAGCGGACGGGTATTGCAGATGAGAACGTCGATCGGATCGCCATCGTCGGACAGGGTGTGCGGTACGAAGCCATAGTTACCCGGATAGGTCATCGGCGTGTAGAGGAAGCGATCGACGATCAGCGCACCGGCATCCTTGTCCATCTCGTACTTGATCGGATGTCCGCCGACCGGCACTTCAACGATGACATTCACGTCATCCGGCGGATTCTTGCCTACGGAAATTGCATCGATACGCATTCGCTTCCCTCATTCGACGGGTTGGATTTGGTTTTCGATACTGGGAAAGTCGCCGCATTGCAACATGGCTTTGGGCGGATAAGGCAGAATGCGGGATTTGAGGCTATCGCAATGGCGCATGGCCGTCCGCGAGAATGAACCCCGGCCCAAATCACCGGGGCATTATTTGTCAATTCCAGACGAAACCGACTTTGCGAAGCGACTTGCCGTCAAAGTCTTCCATGCCTTCGGCAATATCGCGGCCGCCGTGAGATCGGAAAAAGCGGTTGGCCACATCGCTGTCTTCAAGGCACCAAACAACGATGCCGTTGCAGCCAAGCGAGGTCAGCAATCTGCGCGCTTCCGTAAACAGCAGCGAGCCAAGCCCGATGCCCTGATATTCCGGTCGGAGATAAAGTTCGTATATCTCTCCGTCTTGCGGCAGCCCGCGTGCCCGGCTGAGGCCCAGTGTCGCATATCCGGCAACCACACCGGCCACCTCCACCACCAGCATTGTCGCAGAGCCTCTGGTCGCCTTCTTCCACCAGATTTCTCCGCGACGCTCGAGCATCTGCATCAACGGCCGATGCGGGATAAGCCCTGCATAGGCCTGTTGCCACGACAGACGGTGCGCCTCGGAGATGGCGCGCGCGTCATGCGGTTCAGCACGGCGAACATCGATGGATAACGTTTTCATAACGCGATTCTGGCCCCGGCCACGGAAACTTACCAGTCATAAAGGTTAACGCCGGCAAGCTTACCCACAGCCTATTCATGTGGACGACCCTGAAAAATTAACGCATCCTTAACCTTTGGCAAAGCGCCTTTCGACTCATACGCACATAAAAACGAACGCATAAAAAAACCCGGCCAAAGCCGGGTTTTTCGAAAGCATGGATCAAACCGATCAGCTGGCTGCAAGCTTTGCCTTTTCGAAACGCTTGCGGTCGTTCGGGTCGAGGTAGAGCTTGCGAAGACGGATCGACTTCGGCGTAACTTCGACGAGTTCGTCATCCTGAATCCAGGACAGCGCACGCTCCAGCGTGAACTTGATCGGTGGCGTGAGCTTCACCGCCTCATCCTTGCCAGCGGCGCGGATGTTGGTGAGCTTCTTGCCCTTCAGCACGTTCACGTCGAGGTCGTTGTCACGGCTATGAATGCCGATGATCATGCCCGCATAAACCTTCTCGCCGGCATCGATGATCATCGGGCCGCGATCTTCAAGGTTGAACAGGGCATAGGCGACTGCTTCGCCGGATTCGTTCGACAGCAGAACGCCGTTGACGCGGCCGCCGATTTCGCCCTTGTAAGGCTGGTAGTCGTGGAACAGACGGTTCATCACAGCCGTGCCGCGCGTGTCGGTCAAAAGTTCAGACTGATAACCGATAAGGCCGCGGGTCGGCGCGAAGAAGACCAGGCGGACGCGATTGCCGCCCGAGGGACGAAGCTCAACCATCTCGGCCTTGCGCTCGGACATCTTCTGAACAACGACACCGGAATGTTCTTCATCAACGTCGATGACGACTTCCTCGACCGGCTCCATAAGCTGGCCGTTTTCATCCTTGTGCATGACAACCCGCGGACGCGAAACGGCAAGTTCGAAGCCTTCGCGGCGCATGTTTTCGATCAGAACCGCCAGCTGCAATTCACCGCGACCGGAGACGAAGAACGAATCCTTGTCGGCGGATTCTTCGATCTTCAGCGCAACGTTGCCTTCGGCTTCCTTGAACAGGCGGTCGCGAATGACGCGGCTCGTGACCTTGTCACCTTCGGTGCCGGCGAGCGGCGAATCGTTGACGATGAAGGACATGGTAACCGTCGGCGGATCGATCGGCTGCGCCTGCATCGGCTCCATGACGGCAGGATCGCAGAAGGTATCGGCGACGGTGCCCTTGGAGAGGCCGGCAATGGCGACGATGTCGCCCGCATGGGCTTCTTCGATCGCGGTGCGCTCGATACCGCGGAAAGCGAGAATTTTCGAGATACGGCCGTTTTCAATCAGCTTGCCGTCCTGGCCCAGAACCTTGACGGCCTGGTTCGGCTTGATCGAACCGGAGGCGATGCGGCCGGTGATGATGCGGCCGAGGAAATTGTTAGCCTCGAGGATCGTGCCGATCATGCGGAACGGCCCCTCTTCGACCTTGGGCTCCGGAACGTGCTTGACGACGAGATCCAGCAGCGGCGCGAGACCTTCGTCGGTCGGGCCTTCCGGATTGACGTTCATCCAGCCGGAGCGGCCGGAACCGTAAAGGATCGGGAAATCGAGCTGTTCGTCGGTGGCGTCGAGCGCCGCGAAAAGGTCGAACACTTCGTTGACGACTTCTTCATGGCGGGCGTCCGGACGGTCGATCTTGTTGATCGCGACGATCGGGCGAAGACCGACCTTCAGCGCCTTGCCGACCACGAATTTGGTCTGCGGCATGGGGCCTTCGGCAGCATCGACCAGAACGATGGCGCCATCCACCATCGACAGGATACGCTCGACTTCACCGCCGAAGTCGGCGTGACCGGGGGTGTCGACGATGTTGATACGGGTATCTTTCCACTCGATCGAGGTCGCCTTGGCGAGAATGGTGATGCCGCGCTCTTTTTCAATGTCGTTGGAATCCATCACGCGCTCCATCACGCGCTGGTTTTCACGGAACGAACCGGATTGCTTCAGAAGCTCGTCAACAAGCGTCGTTTTTCCATGGTCAACGTGCGCGATGATCGCGATGTTGCGAAGTGCCATTGTTTAAAATCTCTGAGGTTGGGCGCTATATTGATGAGAAACGCCAATTTAGTTTGGCGCGCTCATAACCTTTTTTTTGCAAATGCGAAAGGGGGCTCATGTCATAAGCCCCCTGCGCTCAGCTTCTAACTCAGAAATATGACAGTCTCTTATAGGAGACCGCGCTTTAAAAGCATGGCGTCCGGGCTCGGCATCTTGCCGCGGAAGGCAAGATAGGCCTCCTCCGGATCGATCGAGCCGCCAACGGAATAGATGTTATCCTTCAGCCGTCGCGCCATCTCGCTATCAAAGGCATTGCCGGTTTCCTCGAATGCCGAAAAGGCGTCGGCGTCCAGCACTTCCGACCACATGTAGGAATAGTATCCGGCGGAATAACCGTCGCCGGAAAACACATGCTGGAAATGCGGCGTCGCATGGCGCATGACGATGGATTTCGGCATGTTGAGCGCGGAAAGGACCTCACCCTGCACGGCCATCGGGTCACCGACGTTGTCGCGGGTATGAAACGCCATGTCGACAATCGCCGACGAGGTGAATTCCACCGTGCTGAAACCGGCATTGAAGGTCTGCGCAGCCAAAACCTTGTCCAGTAGCGCCCTCGGCATCGGCGCGCCTGTTTCATAATGCAGGGCGTATTTTTCGAGAATTTCCGGCACCGTCAGCCAATGTTCGTAAAGCTGCGACGGCAATTCAACGAAATCGCGCGAGACACCGGTTCCGGAAACGGAAGGGTAAGTGACATTCGACAACATGCCATGCAATGCGTGGCCGAATTCATGGAACAGCGTGCGCGCATCGTCGAGCGAAAGCAGCGCGGGTTTGCCCTCGGCCGGTTTGGCGAAATTGCAGACATTGTAGATGATCGGTATTTCTCCGACCGTGCCGTTCTTGAGGGGCAGCTTATGCTGCGACTGGAAGGAGCTCATCCATGCGCCGGACCGCTTGGAGGGACGGGCGAAATAATCGCCGAGGAACATGGCCTTCAGACCGCCCTTTTCATCGCTGATTTCGAAAACACGCACATCCGGGTGATAGGCCGCGACGCCTTTGATTTCGACCGCCCGAATCCCGAACAGCCGCCCGGCCACATCGAAGCACGCTTCGATGATCTTTTCGAGCTGCAGATAGGGCTTCAATTCAGCCTCGGAGAAGCTAAATTTCCGTGCCCGGAGCTTTTCGGCATAATGCCGCCAGTCCCAGGGCAGCACCTCGTGATTCCTTCCCTCCTTAGCGATGATGGCGGCCAGTTCGGCCTCCTCCTCGCCCGCACGGCGCACGGCCTTTTCCCAGACCTGCCCCAGAAGGCCGTTCACGGCATCCGGCGTCTTCGCCATCGTATCATCGAGCTTGTAGGCGGCGAAATTTGCGTAACCGAGAAGCTTTGCCTTCTCCTCGCGCAATTCGAGCGTGCGGCGGACGATCTCGCGATTGTCGGTCCCGCCGCCATTCTCGCCACGCGCCACCCACGCCCTGAAGGCCTGCTCGCGCAGATCGCGGCGCTCGGAAAAGGTCAGGAAAGGCTCGATGATGGATCGGGAAAGGGTAACGGCAAATTTGCCGTCCTCGCCATGTTCACGGGCAGCACCCGCCATCGCGTCTCGCAGAAAATCGGGAATGCCGGTAAGTTCCTCTTCCGTGGAAAGCAGGAGCTTCCAGTTCTTTTCATCCGCCAGCACATTCTGCCCGAATCTCGCACCGAGACCGGCAAGTTCCTCATTGATCGCCGCCAGCCGTTCCTGCCGGTCCTTCGGCAGCTTGGCGCCGGAGCGCACGAAACTCTTCCAGTGCCGCTCAAGAACACGGCTCTCCTCACCCGTCAGCCCCAGCGCCTCGTGCTTTTCCCACAAAGTGTCGATCCGCTTGAACAGGGCCTCGTTCATGCCGATCTTCGAATAGTGCCGCGACAGTTTCGGCGCGATCTCCCGCTCCAGCGCCTGGATCACGCCATTGGTATTGGCGCCTGCCCTGTTCCAGAACAGCGCCGAAATGCGCGAAAGATCGTCGCCTGCGATTTCGAGCGCGGTCACCGTGTTTTCGAAGCTCGGGGCCTCAGAATTGCCGGCAATCGCATCGATTTCGTGTTCGTGGGACAGAAGGGCGGCATCGAAGGCCGGAGCGAAATCCTCATCCCTGACCGCATCGAATTTCGGCAGACCATTATGGCCGTTCCAGTCAACGAGTGCGGGATAAAGCGCGGTCTTGGATGGCATTTCATCTTCCTTGTACAATTCCGGTTAAGCTCATATGGGCACGCCTCCACCGGCAATTCAATATGCCCGGCGGAGATGTCAGGCCGCGTGAAAAAATATGGAAAGTCCGGTCTTTTTTGCTTCAGCGTAACAATCGGCGACTATATTGCAGATCATCCAGAAACCGAACTGACGCATACTTTACCCGATTTTCCACAATATGACTTGTGCACCATTGATTATCGCCCGGATTTTAGTAAGTCTGACTTACGAAAAGGCGAAACATGGGCACTAAACGCGAAAAAGACTCATTGGCATTTTTACTGAACAGTGGCGCACGCCTGCTGAACAGTGCTTTCGAGCGCCGAATTGCTGAAGCCGGACTGGGCCTGACACCCGGCGAAGCACGCGCCCTGCTGACGGTCGCCGTCGTTGATGGCAGCAAACAATCGGATATCGCCGCCCGGCTCGGCATCGAGCCCATGACGATCTGCGCCTATCTCGACAAGCTGCAATCTCTCGATCTCATCGAACGCCAACAGGACCCGCAGGACAGGCGCTCCAAGCGTATAGTGATGACAAAAAACGCAGCCGAGATGCTGGAAGCCGTGCGCCAGGAAATCGATGAACTCGTCCGTCACGCCACACAGGGCCTGAATGACGAGGAGGTCGCGCTTTTCCGCAGCTTCCTGCAGACTCTCCGCAACAATCTCCAGCCGGAACAGTCGAGCCAGGGCTGCTGATCGCAATGTCGCCAGAAACGGTTATGTCCAGAAAGCGCACGGCCATGCTCGGTGCGTTGCTGACGGCGCTGGCGCCGATTTCCATGGCCATCTACACACCCGCCATGCCGGAACTGACGCGGGTTTTCTCCACCACGGAATCCGCCGTGAAACTCAGCCTGTCGCTTTACTTCGCCGGTTTCGCCATGGCGCAACTGCTGGCCGGCCCGGCATCCGATGCCTTCGGGCGGCGAAAGGCGAGTCTCGTTTTCCTGTCCATCTTTCTGGGCGGGGGGCTGCTGGCGATCTTCGCCCCAACAATCGAGGTGCTGCTCTTCGCCCGGCTTGTTCAGGGTATTGGCGCCTCCGTCGGCATGACGGTGGCGCGCGCCGTCGTGCGCGATCAATTTACCGGCTCGGAAGCCTCCAGCATCATGAACCTTATTGGCATCATGCTGGCCGTTGGCCCAGCCATGGGCCCGACCATAGGCGGACTTTCGCTTGCGGCTTTCGGGTGGCAATCGGTATTTTTCCTCATGGCCGGCCTCGGGGCCATCGCCATCTTCACCGTCGTGGTTTTCCTGCGCGAGACGACAATCCCGGACAAGAACCTGATCCGCCCGCGTCGGCTCCTGTCGGCCTATGGGACATTGCTCACCGAGCCGCGTTTTCTTCTCGCTGCACTGGTACTCGGGGGTTCCATCGGCGCGCTTTATGCGCAGGCGACCATGCTGACCTTCATCCTCATCGACAAAGTCGGCATGACACCCACCGCCTTCGGCATCGGCATGCTGATGCAGACCGGCGCCTATTTCTTCGGCTCAATCGCCCTGCGTTATATCGCACCGAGGCTTGGTGACCGCCGTTCGGTCGTCCTTGGCCTCTGTTTTTCGGGAATAGGCGGCCTCCTTATCCTGCTGTCGGTGTTCCTGATACCGCCATCCTTTCTTTCGATCATGGGACCTGTGGCGGTCGCAACGGTCGGCATCGCCTTGCTGACGCCATCCATGGTGACGGCGGCCCTCGCCCCTTTCCCGCATATTGCCGGCTCGGCATCGGCAATGATGGGTTTCATTCAGATGGGATCTGGTTTTGCGGGCGGTGCTGCAGCCTCACTCATCGGTTCGCCGTTGACCGGCTTCGGCATCATCATCCCCGTGATGGAGTTCACCGCAATCGCCAGCTACATCGGCTTCCGCATCGTCTCCATACGAAAGACATGAAAAAACCCGCCGACGGCGTCGCCAGCGGGTTTCATTATTTCCATTTCAGCAGAATTACTTGCTGATATTGCGCTTTGCGAGTGTGCGAAGACGCAATGCGTTAAGCTTGATGAAGCCTGCAGCGTCCTTCTGGTCATAGGCGCCATGGTCGTCCTCGAAGGTCACCAGCGCGTCGGAATAGAGCGACTTGGCGCTCTCGCGGCCGGTCACCATGACATTGCCCTTGTAGAGCTTCAGCGTCACTTCGCCTTCCACATGCTCCTGGCTCCTGTCGATCAGGGCCTGCAGCATTTCTCGCTCCGGCGAGAACCAGAAACCGTAATAGATCAGCTCGGCGTAACGCGGCATCAACTCGTCCTTGAGGTGGGCCGCACCCCGGTCAAGCGTGATGGATTCGATGGCGCGATGCGCGGCAAGCAGGATGGTGCCGCCGGGCGTCTCGTAAACGCCGCGCGACTTCATGCCGACGAAACGGTTCTCGACCAGATCGAGACGACCGATGCCGTTTTCACGGCCGTAATTGTTGAGCGTGGCAAGAAGCGTCGCCGGCGACATTTCAACGCCGTTGATGGAGCAGGCATCGCCCTTGCGGAAACCGACCTTGATGACGGTTGCCTTATCGGGCGCGGCTTCCGGGGAGATGGTGCGCATATGCACATATTCCGGCGCTTCCTGCGCCGGGTCTTCCAGAACCTTGCCCTCGGAAGAGGAGTGCAGCAGGTTGGCGTCCACCGAGAAAGGCGCCTCGCCCTTTTTATCCTTGGCAACCGGAATTTGATGCTGCTCAGCGAAGTTCAGGAGGTCCGTACGGCTCTTGAACGACCAGTCGCGCCAGGGAGCGATGATCTTGATATCCGGATTCAGCGCATAGGCCGACAGCTCGAAACGGACCTGATCGTTGCCCTTGCCGGTGGCGCCATGTGCGATGGCGTCGGCGCCGGTCTTCCTGGCGATTTCGATCAGGTGCTTGGAGATCAGCGGACGGGCAATGGAGGTGCCGAGCAGATAGACGCCTTCATAAACCGCGTTTGCGCGGAACATCGGAAACACGAAATCACGTACGAACTCTTCGCGGACGTCCTCGATGAAGATTTCCTTGATGCCCAGCATCTCGGCCTTCTTGCGCGCCGGCTCGAGTTCTTCGCCCTGGCCGAGATCGGCGGTGAAGGTCACCACCTCCGCGCCGAGTTCCGTCTGAAGCCATTTCAGGATGATCGAGGTGTCGAGACCGCCGGAATAGGCGAGAACGACTTTCTTAACGTCTTTCGGAAGTGCCATAGTGATGTCCATCTGCATGATGACGGCATTGGGACACCGCCATTTCCTTGGGATTTCGGCACTTTTACAGTGCAAGCCGAAATGTGTGAAGCGCTTTTCAGTGAGATAAGCGACAAAACAATTGATGGGCGCATACGAGGGCGGGCGATGACCGGGCGTATTGATGGAAACGAGGCGATTGTCACATGCATTATGAAAATTCGCGCTTTATCATAAAGCGGCGCGATCAACTTGAAGACCGTGAATGAAACCCGTGAGGTTCAGGCAACGTTGCAAACCGCTGGAAACAGCCGAAACGACGCGAAGGAGAGACCTATGACGACCATCCACCCCGCATTCAAGGAAGATAATGTCGCCGTCATCACCGGTGCTGCCTCCGGCATCGGACTTGCCGCAGCCCGCAAATTCGCCGGTTTCGGCATGAGTGTCGTGCTCGTCGATCTCGACGGCGAGAGGCTTGCTGCAGCCCATGCGGATATTGTGGCCGTTGCCAAGAACGGCGAAGCGCAGGTTGTCGCCATTCCGACCGACATATCCAGGCTCGATGAACTGGAGGCGCTGGAGCGCGCCGTGATCCAGCGTTTCGGACGCGTTCACGTCCTGATGAACAATGCCGGCATCCAGCCCGGCAGCGCCATTTTCGGTCCACAGGCCAATTGGGAAAATATCATCAACGTCAATCTGATGGGTGTCGTGAACGGCAGCCGTGTTTTCGGGCAGGGCATGATCGCCCATGGCGAGCCGGCGCTCATCGTCAATACCGGCTCGAAGCAGGGCATCACCACGCCTCCCGGCGATCCGGCCTATAATGTCTCGAAGTCCGGCGTCAAAACCTTCACGGAGGCGCTTCAGCACGAATTGCGTAACCTACCGAACAGCTCGGTTTCCGCTCATCTGCTGATCCCCGGCTTCGTCTTCACCGGCCTCACCGCCCATGGCAGGACAGAAAAGCCTAAAGGCGCATGGACCGGCGAACAGACCGTCGATTTCATGGTTGAAAGCATCGGTCGGGGCGATTTCTACATTCTTTGCCCGGATGGCGAGGTGGACCGACCGACCGATGAAAAGCGCATTCTCTGGGCGGCCTATGACATCGTCCAGAACCGTCCGCCGCTATCGCGCTGGCACACGGAATATTCCGCCGCCTTCACCAGCTTCCTGAAAAACTGAATGTTCCGGGCCGCCGCGATGTAACCATTGCGGCGGTTTTTCGCGTCAGTGCTCAAAAGCATTGGCAGAAATGCGAAACCGCGTTAAGCACGGCAATCTCCAGCTTTTACGGGTGCCGCGATGGATTTCGTTCCCAGCCTGCCGACATTGATCGCCTTCACCATTGCCATTCTCCTTCTGGCTGTGACCCCGGGGCCTGACATGACGCTTTGGATCAGCCGCTCCCTGCGTGAGGGCCGGACGGCAGGTTTCATGACGCTTCTGGGAACCAATATCGGCATTACCGTGCACACGATGCTCGTCGCCTTCGGCGTCGCCGCCCTCATCGTCGCCTCGCCGACGGCTTTCATGATCCTGAAGACCGGCGGAGCCGCCTATCTGGTCTGGCTCGCCATCCAGGCAATCCGCAAAGGCTCGGATTTCGTGATGGTGAAAAGCGCCGGCGAAAAATCGCAGTCCTCCCTGAAGTCGGCGCTGCTGAACGGCATCTGGGTCAACCTGCTGAACCCGAAGATCATCATCTTTTTCATGACCTTCCTGCCGCAATTCGTCAGCGCATCCGATCCGCATGTGACCGGCAAGCTGATCTTCCTCGGCATCTGGTCGATCATCGTCGCGCTGCCGATCGGCATCGGCATCGTAATCGCGGCAGATGTTCTTTCAGCCTGGCTGCAACGCAACCGGAAAATTCTGCGCGGACTGGATTATACGATCGCAGGTGTCTTTTCGCTTTTCGCCGTCAAGATTTTCTTCACGCAGGCGCGCTGACGGCAACAAAAAGGCGCCCTACGGCGCCTTTTTTACAATCAACCGATCAGCAACTCATCGTCATCGAGCTTCTGGCCGCGTATCTTGCGGAACATGTCGATCAAATCTTCGACCTCGAGATCCCTGCGGCTGTCGCCGGAAACGTCGAGCACGATCTCACCGGCATGCAGCATGATCGTGCGGCTACCATAATCCAGCGCCTGACGCATGGAGTGGGTAACCATCAGCGTCGTCAGCTTGCGCTCCGACACCACCTTGCGGGTCAACTCCATCACGAATTCGGCCATGCCGGGATCGAGTGCCGCCGTATGTTCATCCAGCAGCAGCACGTCCGAGCCGGACAGCGTCGCCATCACGAGCGAGACTGCCTGCCTCTGACCGCCGGACAGAAGGTCCATGCGGTCCTTCAGACGATTTTCCAGCCCGAGATTGAGCGAGGCGATGCGCTCCTTGAAGAAATCCCGCCGACCACGCCCAAGCGCCGGCAAAAGGCCGCGACGCGTGCCGCGCGACGCCGCCAGCGCCAGATTTTCCTCGATGGTGAGCGCGCCGCAGCTGCCCGCCAGCGGGTCCTGAAACACGCGCGCCACCCGCCCCGCCCGGCTGGCGGTCGGTTTGCGGGTTACATCGGCGCCGCCGATCATCACCTTGCCCGCCGTCGGCAGGACATCACCGGCGAGAACGCCGAGCAGCGTCGATTTGCCGGCGCCATTCGAGCCGATGACGGTGACGAAGGAGCCATCCTCAATAGTGAGGTCGATCTTGGAGAGCGCCTGCTTCTGCAGCGGCGTGCCGCGCCCGAAGACAACCTGAATATCGGAAAGGGAAATCACGATGTTGCTCCCCCGCGGCGCAGTCGGGGCAGGATCAATGCGATGGCCACCAATACCGCCGTTACGAAATTGAGATCGGACGCCTTGAGGCCCAGCACATCGCTCGACAGAGCGAGCTGGATGGCGAGACGATAGGCGATGGAGCCGAAGACACAGCCGATCAGCGCGACCAGAATACCGCGCGCGCCGAACAGTGTCTCGCCGATGATGACGGCCGCAAGCCCGACAACGATAGTGCCGACACCGGAGGTCACATCGGCAAAACCATTGGTCTGCGCGAACAGGGCGCCGCCGAGAGCGACCAGGGCATTCGAAAGCGCCATGCCGAGGTAGATCTGGTTACCTGTCTTCACCCCCTGCGCCCGCGCCATCCGGGCATTGGCGCCCGTCGCGCGCATGGCAAGGCCCGCATCGCTTTCAAGAAAACGCCAGACGAGGATGACCGCGGCCAGCACCAGCGCGCCGACGAACAGCGGCCGCACCAGATATTCCGACAGGCCGAGGCCGTAAAACGGCGATATCATCGTATCCTGATTGAGCAGCGCCACATTCGGCTTTCCCATCACGCGCAGATTGACGGAAAACAGCGCGATCATCGTCAGGATCGACGCAAGCAGGTTGAGGATTTTGAAACGAACGTTGAGGGTGGCGGTCACGATGCCGGCGGCGGCACCGGCCACCATCGCAATCGCCGTCGCAACCCAGGCATTCAGACCGGCGATGATCAGCACGGCAGCCACGGCGGCGCCGAGCGGAAACGAACCGTCCACGGTCAAGTCAGGAAAATCAAGCACACGGAAAGCGAGATAAACGCCGATCGCCACGAAAGCGAAGACCAGTCCCAGCTCCACGGCGCCCCAGAAGGCGATTTGGCTCACGGTAATGTCCTTGTTATTGCCGCCATCAGGCGGATACGGGTGCTGTCTCGCGCCACGTAAAACGGGCGGCGAATTTGCCGCCGCCCGTTATTCAGTCTGGTTTCGGTTCAGTCGATGACCTTGGTGGCGCGCTTGGTGACGCTTTCCGGGAAGGTGACGCCGGCTTTTTCGGCGGCCTTCTTGTTGATCACCAGATCAGTGCCGACAGCAACGGTTGCCGGAATATCGCCCGGCTTTTCACCCTTGAGAATGCGGACGACGACGGCGCCGGTCTGTTTGCCAACGTCGAAATAGTTGAAGCCGAGGGCGGCAACCGCACCGCGGGCGACCGAATCCGTATCGGCCGCGTAAAGCGGGATCTTGGCTTCGGAAGCAACACCGGCAGCCGCTTCGAAAGCGGAAACGATAGTGTTGTCAGTCGGAACGTAGATCACATCGGCCTTGCCGACCAGTGCGCGGGTTGCACCCTGCACTTCTGCCGATTTGGTGGCGACGGATTCAACAACCTTGAGACCCGCTTTCTCAGCCTCAGCCTTCAAGAGGGCGAGCGTCGATACGGAATTGGCCTCGGCCGAATTGTAGATGAAACCGATGGACTTGGCGTTCGGGGAGATTTCCTTGATGAGCGCCAGATGTTCGCCAACCGGGAGCATGTCCGAAAGGCCGGTCACGTTGCGGCCGGGCTTTTGCATGTCCTTGACGAGCTGTGCGCCGACCGGGTCGGAAACCGCCGTGAAGACAACCGGAATGTCGCGCGTGGCGGCAACGACGGCCTGCGCGGAGGGCGTGGAGATCGGCACGATGACGTTCGGCGCATCGCCAACGAACTGGCGCGCGATCTGCGCGGCGGTGCCGGGATTGCCCTGCGCGGACTCATAAAGGAACTTGAGGTTCTCACCCTCCTTGTAACCGGCTTCGGCAAGCGCGGCCTTGACGCCGTCACGGGCGGCGTCAAGCGCCGGATGTTCGACGATGGCGGTGACAGCAACGGTGACGTTTTCAGCCTTGGCCGGCAGAACGAGGGCGCTCGCGGCGGCGAGAGCCAGAATGAGTGCGCGCATGGATATCCTCCTGTTGGTTCCCTGTTTTCGTCTTCTTAGGAACAAGACAGCCCGAAATCAATCGGAGAACCGCTGCAAAACAAGCTTTCAGGCGGCAATTGCGGCTTATTCAGTCATCCGCGCCGTGGTTGGCGATCATCATCGCCTCGAAAGCCAGCCTTTCGGTCTTGCGCATCCGTTCCGATTCCGACTTCAACTGGCCGCAGGCGGCGAGAATATCGCGACCGCGCGGCGTGCGGATCGGCGAAGCATAACCGGCCTGATTGATGAAATCGGCGAACTTCTCGATCTGCGCCCAGTCCGAGCACTGATAGTTCGTGCCCGGCCATGGGTTGAACGGAATGAGGTTGATCTTGGCCGGGACGCCCTTCAAAAGCTGCACCAGCATCTTGGCGTCTTCCAGACTGTCATTGACATCCTTCAGCATCACATATTCGAAGGTGATGCGACGGGCGTTGGAGAGGCCCGGATATTTGCGGCAGGCCTCGATCAGTTCCTTCAGCGGATATTTCTTGTTGATCGGCACCAGCATGTCGCGCAGCTCGTCGCGCACCGCATGCAGCGAAATCGCCAGCATGACGCCGATCTCATCGCCGGTGCGGAAGATTTCCGGCACAACGCCCGATGTGGAGAGCGTGACGCGACGCTTGGAGAGCGACAGGCCATCGCCATCGGTGGCGATCAAAAGCGCGGTCTTCACATGCTCGAAATTATAGAGCGGCTCACCCATGCCCATCATCACGATGTTGGAAACCTTGCGGCCTTCGCTCGGCACATAAGCGCCGACCGGCGTCGAACCGTCGGGAAAATCACCGAGCCGATCGCGTGCCAGCAGAAGCTGGGAAAGGATCTCCTCAGCCGTCAGGTTGCGCACGAGGCGCTGGGTGCCGGTGTGACAGAAGGAACAGGTCAGCGAACAGCCCACCTGGCTTGAAATGCACAGCGTACCGCGACCCTCTTCGGGAATATAGACCGTCTCGATTTCGACCGGACGTCCCGCACCGCGCGGTGGGAACCGCATCAGCCATTTGCGGGTGCCGTCATTGGAAATCTGTTCCTCGACGATTTCCGGACGGGCGATGGTAAAGGCCGCCTTCAGCTTCTCGCGAAGCTCCTTGGCGACATTGGTCATATTGTCGAAATCGGAGACGCCGCGCACATAAAGCCAGTTCCACAACTGGCTGACGCGCATCTTCACCTGCTTCTGCGGCACGCCGATTTCCGAAAGCGCCTCACCCATTTCCTCACGGGTCATGGCGATCAGCGACGGCTTGCCGGACATCAGATCGCTATTGGCGATCAACGGCGTTTTGACTGCCAGGCCGGCAGGGGCTTGCATTACAGACATTACGCTATCCCATCATTCCATGCATCGCACGACCGGCCTTTCGGATAGGCGGAAAATCGTCTGCATGTCGAGAAAATCAAAGGCGGAGCAGTTTTCGCGCATCCGCCTGTCAATGTTGCCGCGCCTTTAGCATCAAACAAGTAAAAACGCAAATGGCCGGTCAAGGACCGGCCATTGTCAGACACAATACGGTGTCAGGATTATTTACAGCTCTCGATCTGCTTGAGAGCCGCCGAAATACCCGACAGCGAATAGGAATAGGATGTCGCGGTGCCACGGCCGGAGGTGGCCTTGACGGTCATGGACCTGCCGCCCTTCATGGCCGCCACAAGCGCCGGTTCTTCGGCGGCGTTTTCAACCCAGGCGGCCTTGTCCTTGGTGAACATGACGAAGTTTTTGTTGTCGATCGTCACATTAACCTTGGAACCCTGCTTGAGCGGATAACCCACCATGGCCTGCGGCTCATAGGAAATGTTCTGCCCCGGACGTTGCGAGACGATGAAAAAGATATCGCCGTGGTCGACATTTGCCGGCTCCTTGGCGGTCGGAATGGAAAGAACGTAGCAGACGGTGCTGTTGCCCGATTTGTACGAATAGGCACCCCATGCATTGAACTGCTGGATGCGCGTGGGCGACTGTGCAGATGCTACGCCGACGCTGGTCAGCAAAATGGCCGCTGCGGTTGCTACACTTCTTACAAACATTGAATTTCCTGCCGGGTTATTGTCTTCCATTGGCCCGAAGCATCGGCGAGCCCAGTTTCTGGATCGGCCACGTTCAGGTGCGGATCGTCTTTTCTCATTGTGGTCGGGAAGCGGTTACCAAACCGTCAACAACACGCATAAAATGCCGGAAACGTCTTGCGGTGTTACAGATTGGCGACTCCCGACGCCCTGAGGAGAAAGGTGCGAAACACCCTTCTTTCGTGTGTATGACACATAAATTCAGGCAAGAATTTGTCGCCCGTCAGGCTCGCCCGAACAGGCAGATCACAGAGGCGTTACCCGGCTTCCTGCTGCCGTTTCAGCATGGCGTCAGCCGCCTCGTAGTGCTCCAATTTGATATGGGCGCGGATCATAGCGAGCGCTGCCGTGATGACGGCGATGTCGTCGGTGAATCCGATAACGGCCAGCACATCCGGCACGGCATCCATCGGCATGATGAAATAGGCGAGCGCCGCCAGGATGATACCCTTGGCGCGCAGCGGCGTATCGCGGTCGATCGCGCAATAATAGGCCGCCGCCGCATCGCGTGCGAAAGGTACCTTCGACATCACGCGCTTCAGCTTGGGCCAGAATTTCGCACGCACGACGTTCTCGCGCTCCTCCCGCCTGTCGGCTTCACCAGGCAGAAGAATTTCACCGATTTTCACATCATCCATGATCGACGGTCCTCCGGTCACGGCTATTATATGGGATTTAAGCTCCGCCGTTCAATTGCTTCGGGCCGCAGC
The DNA here is from genome assembly GCF_027956525.1 of Agrobacterium sp. ST15.13.013. Classification (NCBI taxonomy): domain Bacteria; kingdom Pseudomonadati; phylum Pseudomonadota; class Alphaproteobacteria; order Hyphomicrobiales; family Rhizobiaceae; genus Agrobacterium; species Agrobacterium sp. ST15.13.013. Next base: position 117,144 of record NZ_JAQKGP010000010.1, on the reverse strand, counting down.
CGCCTTCTGCATGGCCTCGGCCAGAAGAAAATCGCGCTCCGTCACACCCTGCGAATCATGGGTGGTGAGGCAGACCTTCACCCGCGAATAGACATTGGACCATTCGGGATGATGATTGAGCCTTTCCGCCACAAGTGCGGATTCGGCCATGAAACCGAAGGCTTCCGCAAAGCTTGCAAACTTGAAGGAACGGACGATAGCCGCTCCGTCCTCGCGCAGGGACCAGCCCTCTAGTTTCGACAGGGCCTGCCGGATGGCGTCCGGCTCTAGTCTGGGATATTTCATGAACTTACCTCCGCTTGAGACCCATTAACGCTTCAACGACGGGATCGACGCACAATCCATGAAACATACAGCTATTCTTTTTGTCTGCATGGGCAATATCTGCCGTTCACCGCTGGCCGAAGGGGTTTTGAGACGCCTTGCCGACAGCGCGGCCATGTCTGATCAGCTCACCATCGATTCCGCCGGCACCGACGGCTGGCACGCGGGTGACGCGCCCGATCCACGGTCCATCGCCATGGCGCGACGGCATGGCGTCGATATTTCCCGGCAGCGGGCGAGACAGGTCACCCTGGCGGATTTCGAGACCTTCGACCTGATACTCGCCATGGACGAAAACAATCTGGCGAACCTGCTGCAATCGAGCCCGGGAAGGCAGCGACACAAGATCCATCTCTTCATGGACTATGCCACTGGCTGCCGCGAGAACGTCCCCGACCCCTATTACGGGGCCGAGGACGGGTTCCTCAAGGTCTACAACATGCTCTTGGCAGGATGCAGATCGTTGCTCGAAAAGATGGAGCTGGACCGCGCCTCATGAAGCGGAAACGCCTCTTCAACGATATAGGGTCCACCGCCCACCGATTCCTTCGACGACATCAGCACGAAACGGCCGACCGTGAAGGGCGAGGTGCGGAAGTTGCCGCGTCCGGAAAGATACTGCACCACATCGTCCACGCGGGAGGAGCGCAACCGCGCCAGCGTGACATGCGGCATGAACTTGCGCGGATCGGGCGGGAGACCGATCCTCTGGCAAATCCGCTCGATTTCCGCCTGAAGCGCATGCATTTCCGGCGAGGGAGAAACCCCGGCCCAGATGGAATGCGGTTTCTTGGAACCGAAGGACCCCATACCGGTGAGGTTCAGCTGGAATTCCGGCCTGTCGATCCGGTCCAGCCTGTCCACGACCTCATCTGCGGTACGACCGTCGATGTCACCGATAAAACGCAGGGTTATGTGATAATTCTCCACATCGATCCACCGGGCTCCCGGCAGACCACCGCGCAACAATGAGAGGCTCATAGCCGCATTGCGCGGAATTTCGAGGGCGGTAAACAGTCTCGGCATGGCGAGCTCCCCGAATCTCTTGGCAGAACAAGCATAGCGAATCACGCAAAACGGATGGGCGCAAGTGCTTATTTTTTTTGCGCACCGATTGTCGTGATGAAGCTTTCAACAGCCGGCAAAGATTTTTCGACCATCATCGCCACACCCTTCGTATTGGGGTGCATCTTGTCGTCCAGCTTCAGCGCATCATCCGTCACCACGCCATCAAGAAAGAACGGATAAAGCGGCAGGTTGTATTTTTCGGCGAGCTTCGGAAAGATCGGATTGAAGCGGCTGGCATAATCATCGCCCATATTCGGCGGCGCCATAATGCCGACCAGCAACACGGCTATGTTGCGCTTCTGAAAACCGGAAATGATGGTGTCGAGGTTCTTTTCGGTCTGTTCGGGGGGAATTCCGCGCAGAGCGTCATTGGCGCCGAGTTCCAGGATGACCCCGTCCGCACCATCGGGAACCGACCATTCCGCCCGCGCCAGACCGCCGGAAGAGGTATCGCCGGACACACCGGCATTGGCGATGGCGACATTGACGCCCTTGCCCTTTAATGCAGCTTCAAGCTGTGCGGTGTAGCTGTCGGTTGGCGGCAGCTGATAACCAGCCATCAAGCTGTCGCCGAGGCCGACCAGTTGCAATGTCCGTTCCTGAGCCATCGCAACAGAGCCCGAAAAGGCAGCGGCGAAAATGACGATGAAGTGAAACAGGGCAGCTTTAAATCTCATCACGGCTTTCCTAACTTGGTTCCCATTGTCTGAAATACCGACCGCATCGAGCGCCAGACCGTTTTCATCACCCTATATAGGAACGAGAATTGTGACGAAAAGCATCATAGAGCTGAAGAAAGCCGACCTCACGCTCGGCAATGCCGCCGCCTCCGTTCACGTTCTCAAGAACATCGATCTTTCAATCGGAGAGAGCGAGGCGGTTGGTATCGTCGGCCCCTCCGGATCGGGAAAGTCGACGCTTCTGATGGTGCTTGCCGGTCTCGAGAGGCTCGATAGCGGCGAAATCATCATTGCCGACACCGAACTGCACAAGCTCGGCGAAGATGCGCTGGCGGATTTCCGCGGCCGGAATATCGGCATTGTCTTCCAGTCCTTCCATCTCATCGCCAATATGACGGCGCTGGAAAATGTCGCCGTTCCGCTGGAACTGGCCAATGTTCCAAACCCGTTCGAGATCGCCAGACGCGAGCTCGTCGCTGTCGGTCTCGGCGAGCGCCTGAGCCATTATCCCGGCCAGCTCTCCGGCGGCGAACAGCAGCGTGTCGCCATCGCCCGCGCGCTTGCCCCTTCGCCGGCCGTACTGATCGCCGACGAACCGACCGGCAACCTCGATACCGATACCGGCAGGCAAATCGCCGATCTTCTCTTTGCCAAGCAGGCCGAACGGGGCATGACGATGATCCTCGTCACCCATGATCCGTCGCTTGCCGCCCGGTGCTCACGGCAGATCAAGGTGCGATCCGGCGAGATTGAGGGCGACAGCGCCCGTCCCCAGATGGCGCGGGCGGTATCGGCATGATCGGCTCCATTTTCCCCTCTTTCGCCAATATAAGAAACGCCATGAGGCTTGCGCGCCGCGAAATTCGTGGCGGCCTGCGCGGCTTTTACATTTTCCTTGCCTGCATTGCGCTCGGAACCGGTGCCATAGCCGCCGTCAATTCCGTGTCACGCGCAGTCACTAGCGCCATAGCCACCGAAGGCCAGTCGATCCTTGCCGGAGACGTCCGTTTCGAGCTGCGCAACAGGGAGGCGACGCAGGAGGAACGGGCCTATCTCGACCGCCTTGGTACCGTCGCGGTTTCCACCGGGCTGCGTTCCATGGCGCGCCTTGCCGATGGGTCTGAACAGACCCTGACGGAAGTGAAGGCCATTGACGGCGCCTACCCGCTCTATGGAACTTTCGTGGCCGAGCCGAACCGACCGCTGAGCGAACTTCTGGCCGGGAACGGCGACACTTATGGCGCCATCGCCGCGCCGCTTCTGCTGGAACGGCTCGGCATCAAGGTCGGCGATGAAATCCTGCTCGGTAATGTGAAGCTGAAACTGACCGGCACCGTGGTCGACGAGCCGGATGCTCTGTCCGACGGTTTCGGTTTTGCTCCACGACTGATGGTCAGTCGCGACGCCCTTTTCGCCTCGGGTCTCGTTCAGAACGGGAGTCTTGTCGAACATGCCTACAAGATCAGGCTGAGCGATCCTTCGGCACGGTCAACGATGACCGATGCGGCCAACAAGGCCTTTCCCGATGCCGGCTGGTCCATCCGCACCAGTGACCGGGCGGCCCCATCGCTCACCGAAAACGTCAATCGCTTCTCGCAATTCCTGACGCTGGTGGGCCTCACCGCGCTCATCGTTGGCGGGGTCGGCGTCGCCAATGCCGTTCGCGCCTTTCTGGATTCTAAACGCACCACCATCGCCTCGCTGAAATGCCTGGGTGCGCCGGCCTCGGTGGTCACCATGACCTATCTCTTCCAGATCGCCTTCATCGCCGCCGTCGGCATCATCATCGGCCTTGTCGTCGGCGCCGTCGCGCCGCTTATCGCCATGCGGTTTCTGGAGGGCGTATTGCCCGTGCCGAAGGAGCTTGCCTTTTATCCCGGCGCTCTCGGTCTTGCCGCCCTGTTCGGTCTCCTGACGACGCTCGCTTTCGCCATCGTACCCCTTGGCCAAGCGCGCGAGGTGCCGGCAACGGCACTTTTCCGCGAACAGGGTTTCGAGGAGGGAAGCTGGCCATCCTGGCCCTATCTGGTAGCAACCGGCCTGCTGCTGGCGGCGCTCGCCGCTCTTGCCATCTTTTCTGCGGAAGACCGCTTCATCGCCTCGGTCTTCCTGGCGGCCATCGCTTTTGCGTTCATGGTGCTGAGGTTCGTTGCCTCCGGCGTCAAGGCCATCGCCAAGCGCAGCCCGCGCGTTCATTCGGCTGCGCTCAGGCTGGCGATCGGCAATATCCACCGGCCAGGCGCGCTCACCCCCTCCGTCGTTCTTTCGCTCGGCCTCGGCCTGACCCTGCTCGTGACGCTGACGCTGATCGACGGCAATCTGCGTCGCGAATTGACGGACAGCCTGCCGGACCGCGCACCGAATTTCTTCTTCGTGGATATTCAGGGCAGCGAACTTCAGGGCTTCCGCGATCTCCTGAAACAGGAAGCGCCGGAAGGCGCGCTGACAGAAGTGCCGATGCTGCGCGGCCGCATCCTGGCGCTCAACGGCGAGGACGTCACGAAGATGGAGGTGCCTCCGGCCGGGCGCTGGGTGCTGCGCGGCGACCGGGGCATTACCTATTCGCAGGATATTCCCGAAAATGCGACTCTGACAGAAGGAAGCTGGTGGGGGCCGGACTATAGCGGCGAGCCGCTGGTTTCCTTCGCAGCCGAGGAAGCTGGAGAACTGGGTCTCAAGATTGGCGACACGGTTACCGTCAACGTGCTCGGCCGCAGCATCACGGCCAAGATCGCCAATCTGCGTAATGTCGAATGGGAATCCCTCTCAATCAATTTCGTCATGGTGTTTTCGCCCAATACCTTCCGCGGCGCACCGCATGCCTGGCTTGCGACCCTTGCCGATCCTGCCGCAACCGCCAGCGACGAGGGCCGCATATTGCGAGCCGTCACCAACACCTATCCGACGATCACCAGCGTGCGCGTGAAGGATGCGCTCGATGTCGTCAACCGGCTTGTCGGCCAACTCGCTACCGCCATTCGCGCCGCTGCGGCCGTTGCGCTCATCGCCTCCGTCCTGGTCCTTGCCGGCGCTCTTGCCGCCGGAAACCGCGCCCGTACCCATGACGCGGTCATCCTGAAAACGCTGGGCGGCACACGAAACCTGCTCATCCGCGCTTTCTCCTATGAATATATGATGCTCGGCCTCGCCACCGCTGTCTTCGCGCTTTTCGCCGGCGGCGTCTCCGCATGGTTCGTGATTGCCCGTATCATGAAGCTGCCCTCCAGCTTCCTGCCGGATGTGGCGATCGGAACCCTCGTCGTCGCCCTCGTCATGACGGTGGGCATCGGTCTCATCGGCACATGGCGGATTCTCGGGCAGAAGGCAGCCCCGGTTCTCCGGCAGGCAGGCGAATGATCATCGGTTGTACGCCGCTTAACTTTAACGATTAATTCTTTGTAATGATCGCCAAAACGTGAGCGCTTTTCGCGCATATGGTGTCTTTTCGACGGGAAAAGGCCTTGTATCGGACACGATCTGCCATCATATTCTCAAGCAGGCTTGCTGAAGCTCCGCAGCGGCGCCCGGGAGGTATCCCGACACCGTAGCAATCACGGAGCTCAAAAGAGGAAACAATGGCTGACTTCAATAACTACCAGAACCGCATGGCGCAGACGCGTGCACAGTCTGGTGCGATGATCGATGAAGGTCTTCGCGCCTATATGCTGAAGGTTTATAACCTGATGGCGCTGGCTCTGGTCATCACCGGTGTCGCGGCATTCGCGACCTTTACGCTCGCGACCACCAATGAGGCTTTCGCCCAGTTGCTCTATGCGTCGCCGCTGCGTTGGGTCGTCATGCTCGCACCGCTCGGACTGGTGTTCTTTCTTAGCTTCCGCATCCAGAACATGAGCGTTTCCGCTGCCCAGATGACCTTCTGGGTCTATGCGGCACTGATGGGCGTATCACTGTCTTCGATCTTCCTGGTCTATACCGGCCAGAGCGTCGTGCAGACGTTCTTCGTGACCGCTGCCTCGTTCGGCGCGCTCTCGCTTTACGGTTACACGACCAAGAAGGACCTGTCCGGTATGGGCTCTTTCTTGATCATGGGTCTGTTCGGTCTGATCATCGCATCGATCGTTAACATCTTCCTCGCGTCTTCTGCGCTGCAGTTCGCGATTTCCGCGATCGGCGTTCTGATCTTCGCAGGCCTCACCGCCTACGACACGCAGAAGATCAAGGAAATGTATTTCGATGGCGATGACGTTGCCGTGGCTGGCCGCAAGGCGATCATGGGTGCGCTGACGCTCTATCTCGACTTCATCAACCTGTTCATGTTCCTCCTGCAGTTCATGGGTAACCGTGACAAGTAAGGGCAGGAACCCAACTGGCAGACATGCAAAAGGCGGCCCTTCCGGCCGCCTTTTTATTTACCAGATTTCTCACGGACTGCCCTTTCGCCGTTTGTCGCATAGAGCCACAGCAGGCTGGTGGGATAGCGCGCCATCTCATCTCACTCGATGAGCTTCAAAACCTTGTCGAAGACCTTCAGAACCTGCGGCAACTCATGCCCACGTTTTAAAATGCGGCCATCCGTATTCACCACGCAATAAGCACCCTGTTTCGCCGCCAGCTTGGGGTTTTTCTCGATCCTGAAAAGCGGCATTTCACCTGAGCGCTTGAAGACGGAAAACACTGCCTTTTCCTTCAGGTGATCGATGGCGTAGTCACGCCATTCGCCCTCTCCCACCATGCGGCCATAGATGCGCAGAATCGCATCCAGCTCGCGGCGGTGAAAGGTGACCGGCAAAGGGTCCTTGTTCTTTTTATATTCGCGGAGATCGATGACGGTGGAATTGTCACGTGAAGCGGTCTGCACCTGCTGCACATCCGGTTGATCGGTCATCCAATACCTCCGATTCCACCCAAATCATCCGTGCAGTGTGAGCCTGAGAGGGCGAAATTGCAAGTCTTTGCACCGGCATGGCGTACAGGACAGGGGAATTCCGGGCAGGGTTTGACAAGCCTTCGATGCGCAGCGGAACCGGAAGACGGCAGCGCAGAACTGCGCCCGCCGTTTCTCGGACAAGCGCTGCCAACTGCAAAAGCAGGGGTTAAAAATGGTAACCATTTAGGCAGCCATTTTCGCGTAGGCTGCCGTATTTCGGTCAAACCATGGCCTGAATTGGGTGGAATAGTCCTATTGTCAATTGATGCCTAGGCACCAAGATGACCCGGTCCGGTGCATTGACCCTTTACCCCCAGCCCCCAATGCCCGGACCGGATCTTCCATCGCCTTACGGGCGATCAAGGGTTTCCATTTCCAAGCAGGATACTGGCGCCGACGATTGCCGCGGGATCGCCACCGGCGTTGGCTGTCTGCAAAAGCACGGCGCAGCCGCCCTTTTTCACCTTGGCCACCACGCTCGCCGGAAGCTTCACCGTCATTGGCGAACCATCCCACATGCCGACTGTCTGCACATCATAGACGCTGTGCCAGTAGGACATTTTTTTCCCCTGGTTTTCGCCCTTCTGCACATCCACGGTCTGCTCGCGCGTGAAATACGCAACGACGACATCGGCCTTGCCGCTGCCAGCGCCAATATCGATCTCCACCTCGTCACCGGCAAATTTCGACGAAACCGGCACGTTCAGTCCCTTTCCCTCGCGCTTGAAAGCATCAAGCCTGTCATAGATACCGCGAACATCGGCACCCTTGACATGGTCGCGGCCGTTCAGAATGGCCTGCGGCGTATAGACCCCGTTACGGCCGAGCGCGCGCATATAACCATATTGCCGGTCGGTATTTTCCTTCGAGGCGAGCGAATCCGTCCAGCCGAGATAGTTCCAGTAATCGACATGGTAGGAAAGACCGACGACGTCGCCCTTCTGGATCATCTTGCGCAGGGCTTCATCTGCCGGCGGGCAGGATGAGCATCCCTGCGAGGTGAACAATTCGACGACGCCCTTCACGGCCTCCTGCGCCTGCGCGGAGGTGACGAGAAACGTGCCGAGAAGACATATCGACAGAGGGAATTTCAGCGGCATTACAAAAACCTTTGTCCGGAAGAGATCCAGACGAATTGATGCGATCAATCCTGCCGGATGCAAATCGGAAAATAACGTCTAACGCCCTTCAATAGAAAGTCACGAAGGGGTGAGCGACAATCACAAAAAAAGAGACCGCAAAATGAAAGGCGCCGGGATTTCTCCCGACGCCTTCGATCGTCAAAGCGTTAAGCGGCCAGATCGCGCAGAACGGTCTGCAGAATGCCGCCATTGTTCATGTAGATCACCTCATCAAGCGTATCGATGCGGCACAGAAGCGGCACTTCCTTCACCGAACCGTCGCTGTAGGTGATCTTGGCGATCTTCTTTTCACGCGGCTTGATTTCGCCTTCGAGACCATCGATCTCGACGATTTCATCGCCCTTGAGGTCCAGGCTCGCCCAAGTCGTGCCTTCCTCGAAGACGAAGGGAACGACGCCCATGCCGACAAGGTTGGAGCGGTGGATACGCTCGAAGGACTGTGCGATCACAGCCTTCACGCCGAGCAGGTTGGTGCCCTTGGCCGCCCAGTCGCGGGAAGAGCCGTTGCCATATTCGACACCGGCAAAGATGACGAGCGGTACGCCCTCTGCCTTGTACTTCATGGCAGCATCGTAGATCGACATCTCTTCCTTGGACGGATAGTGGATGGTGTAACCACCTTCCTTGCCGTTCGGACCAAGCATGTGATTGCGGATGCGGATATTTGCGAAGGTGCCGCGCATCATCACTTCATGGTTGCCACGCCGCGTGCCGTACTGGTTGAAGTCGGCCACGGCAACACCATGCTCCGTCAGATAGGCACCGGCAGGCGAAGCGGCCTTGATCGAACCGGCCGGAGAAATATGGTCGGTGGTGATCTTGTCGCCGAAGAGACCGAGGACGCGCGCGCCCTTGATGTTCTTGAGACCGGCGCCCTTTTTACCCATGCCGACAAAATAGGGCGGGTTCTGAACATAGGTAGACTGGTCGTCCCAGGCATAGGTCTGGCCCGGCGGAACCTGAACGGCCTGCCAGTTCGCATCGCCCTTGAACACGTCGGCATACTTCGTTTCGTAAAGCTCACGGGTGACGTATTTCAGGATGAATTCCTGGATTTCCTTGGAGGTCGGCCAGATATCCTTGAGATAAACAGGATTGCCGTTCTGATCGTCGCCGATCGGCTCCTTGGTCAGATCCTTCTGGACCGTGCCGGCAAGGGCATAGGCGACGACGAGCGGCGGCGAGGCCAGATAGTTCGCCTGAACGTCAGGCGAGATACGACCTTCGAAGTTGCGATTGCCCGAGAGAACACCGGCGGTGATCAGGCCCTTGTCGTTGATCGTCTTGGAGATCGCAGGCGGCAGCGGACCGGAATTGCCGATGCAGGTGGTGCAGCCGAAACCGACGAGGTTGAAACCGATCGCATCGAGATCCTTCTGCAGACCTGATTTGTCGAGATATTCGGCAACGACCTGGCTTCCCGGTGCCAGCGAGGTCTTCACCCATGGCTTGGACTTCAGCCCCTTGGCGACCGCATTGCGGGCGAGAAGGCCGGCGGCAATAAGAACGGAGGGGTTGGACGTGTTCGTGCACGACGTAATGGCGGCAATAGCCACATCGCCGTGACCGAGATCGAACTCCTCGCCCTCAACCGCATAGCGGCTGTGGAGCTGGCCGGGCTTCTTGTAGTCGTTCTCGAGAGCCGTCGCGAAATTCGGCGCGATGGTTTCGAGCGGCAGGCGGCCTTCCGGACGCTTCGGTCCGGCCATGGAGGGCACGACATCGCCAAGATCGAGTTCCAACGTGTCGGTGAACACGAGGTCGGAACCATCGCCGGTGCGCCACATGTCCTGCGCCTTGGAATAGGCTTCGACGAGCGCGATACGGTCCTTGGCGCGGCCGGACATGGTCAGGTAATTGATGGTTTCACCATCAACCGGGAAGAAGCCGCAGGTCGCACCATATTCCGGGCCCATATTGCCGATGGTTGCACGGTCGGCCAAAGACATCGAATCGAGGCCGGGGCCGAAGAATTCGACGAACTTCGAAACCACGCCCTTCTTGCGCAGCATCTGCACAACGGTCAGAACGAGGTCGGTCGCGGTGACGCCTTCCTTCACCTTGCCGGTCAGCTTGAAGCCGATGACCTCAGGCAGAAGCATGGAAACCGGCTGGCCGAGCATGGCAGCTTCAGCCTCGATACCGCCGACACCCCAGCCGAGAACACCGAGACCATTGATCATCGTGGTATGCGAATCCGTACCGACGCAGGTATCCGGATAAGCGATCGTCTCGCCATCCTCTTCCTTGGTCCAGACGGTCTGGCCGAGATATTCGAGGTTGACCTGGTGACAGATGCCGGTGCCCGGCGGGACAACGCGGAAGTTCTTGAACGCCTGCTGGCCCCACTTGAGGAAGCGATAACGCTCGCCGTTGCGCTCATATTCGAGTTCGACGTTGCGGGCAAACGCATTCGGCGTGCCGAATTCATCGACGATAACAGAGTGGTCGATGACGAGATCGACGGGAACGAGCGGATTGATCTTTTCCGGATCGCCACCGAGAGCCTTGATACCGTCGCGCATGGCGGCGAGGTCAACCACGGCGGGAACGCCGGTAAAGTCCTGCATGAGAACGCGGGCGGGGCGGTAGGCAATTTCGGTTTCGGTCAGGCCCTTGTTGTTCAACCATTCGGAAACCGCAATGATGTGCGCCTTGGTGACGGACTGGCCGTCCTCGAAACGCAGCAGATTTTCCAGCAGAACCTTCATGGAATAGGGCAGCTTGGAAACGCCCTTCAGGCCATTGGCTTCAGCCTTGGGAAGGCTGAAATAGACATAGTCCTTACCATCAACGGTAAGGACGGAACGACATTGAAAACTGTCGAGTGACTTGGGCATGGATTAAAACCCCGCTTACACTGATAGCCAACACGTTCGTGCGGACACCTATGCACTCATGCACATCAGGATGCGGGTACGACCATTTCCGCTGTCCGCACGTGAAAATTGCTCCTCGCAATCGTCAAGTCCGGCGCAAGATGATGTTCACGCCGGCCGCTGGCGTGGTTGACACCCATATAGATAATTTCGGAGAAACGTGCCAGACCATTCCACGAAGCTAATCGATTTTTTTATCGAGACGACGAAATCTGAAACGGAATCGCAGCATGGATTTGACGGCGGAAAATCTTGGCGTGCGACGCGGCGAAGATTTCATATTCATGAACATTTCCTTCAAGTTAAGCGATGGAGAGGCTCTGGTGCTGACCGGCCGCAACGGCTCGGGAAAATCCACTCTCCTGCGGACAGTCGCCGGCCTACTGCGCCCCGAACAAGGCAGCGTAAAGATAGCCGGCGAAGGGGTTGATGAGGAGATGCGGCCGTCAGAGGCTTGCCATTATCTCGGCCATCGCAATGCCATGAAAACCGAACTGACCGTTTCGGAAAACCTGCGCTTCTGGAAGGAATTCCTCAGCGACTTTGCCGGCGGCACGGGCATGATGATTGATGAGGCAGCGGAGATCGTTGGCCTTGCCGGCATTACCCACCTGCCCTTCGGTTATCTCTCCGCCGGCCAGCAGCGTCGTTTTGCCATGGCGAAGCTTTTGATTGCATGGCGACCGGTGTGGATACTCGATGAGCCGACGGCGGCGCTCGACAAAGCTGCGGACGGGATGTTTACCGATCTCGTCAAAAGCCATTTGGGGAAAGGCGGGATTGTCCTGGCTGCGACCCATCAGTCTTTGGGGCTAGAGAAGGCGCGTGAATTGCAGATGACGGGTTTTGCGGGTGTGGAGGCTTGGGCATGAACGGTTTGCGCACGGGGCATACCCCCCTCTGCCCTGCCGGGCATCTCCCCCTCAAGAGGGGAGATCGACTCGTGGTGAGCTCTCGTCCATCTGAAAGCTTGAGAATGGAGCGGCGAAATCGCGTCTTGCCGATCTCCCCCCTTGAGGGGGAGATGCCCGGCAGGGGAGAGGGGCGTAAACCACACCCGCACAGGCCTACCCAATGACCGCCCTCTTCCTCCGCGATATCAAACTCTCCATTCGCGCCGGCGGCGGCGCGCTGATCGGCGTGCTGTTCTTCATGACAGTGGTTGCCGTCATCCCCTTCGGCGTCGGTCCTGATCTCAACCTGCTCGCGCGCATCGGCCCGGCCATCGTCTGGATCGGCGCGCTTCTGTCCGCCCTTCTCGGCCTCGACCGGCTGTTCCAGGCCGAGCGGGATGACGGCTCCCTCGATTTGATCTTGATGCAGGAAACTCCGCTAGTCCTGACCGTGTTCGTGAAATGCCTGGCGCACTGGGTCACGACCGGTCTGCCGCTGGTGCTTGCCTCCCCTTTGCTCGGCCTCTTTATGAACATGGACGAAGTGGCTATCGGCGCCGTGATGCTGACGCTTCTGGTCGGCTCACCCGCAATCACTTTCATCGGTGCGGTCGGCGCGGCAGTTGCCGTTGCCCTGCCGCGCGGGGGGCTTCTGGTTTCCATCCTCGTGCTGCCGCTCGCCATTCCCGTGCTGATCTTCGGCGTCAGCGCTTCCTATGCGGCAGTGCAGGAACCGGCGCCCTTCATGCCGCCATTCCTCATTCTGTGTGCGATCACGTTATTTTCAGCCGTGACCGGCCCTTTCTTCGCCGCTTTGGCGCTGCGCAATGTTATGGATTGACGAAACTGCAATGCACGATCCCGTGTTGACAGGGATCAATTGCGGGGCGGCCATTCTCGGGTTACACAAACGGCATGAACGAGCAGACCTTCACCATCACCAAATTCAGTGATCTCGCCAATCCCACCCGGTTTCTGGCGCTGGCGGCACGTATTTTGCCATGGCTCGCTGCGCTCACGGCGCTGGTGCTGGCCGCCGGTCTTTATCTGTCCTTTACCACCGAAGGCGATTACCAGCAGGGTTACACGGTGCGCATCATGTATGTGCACGTGCCGTCCGCCTGGCTCGCAATGATGTGTTATTCGGTCATGGCGGTCTCCGCAATCGGCACCCTCGTCTGGCGTCACCCGCTGGCGGATGTCAGCCACAAGGCCGCCGCCCCCATCGGCGCGGCCTTCACGCTGATTGCGCTCGTCACCGGCTCGCTCTGGGGCAAACCCATGTGGGGAACCTGGTGGGTGTGGGACGCGCGGCTGACTTCCGTCTTCGTGCTTTTCCTGATGTATCTGGGGCTGATCGCGCTCAACCGCGCCATGGACGATCCGTCCAGAGCCGCCCGCGTCAGCGCCGTGCTGATCCTCGTCGGTTTCGTGAATATCCCCATCATCAAATTTTCGGTCGAGTGGTGGAATACGCTGCACCAGCCGGCAAGCGTCATCCGCATGGGTGGTTCCGCCATCGATGCGGAATTTCTATGGCCGCTTCTGACCATGGCGATCGGTTTCACGCTGCTGTTCTTCACCTTGCACATCGCCGCCATGCGCAATGAAATCTGGCGTCGGCGCGTGGCCGCGCAGCGGCGGCTTGCCGCGCGCATGGCAAACCGGGAGGGCTGAGGTGATGACACACGCCTTTTATATCGGCATGTCCTATGCGGCGACCGGCCTTGTCGTTCTCTGTCTCATCGCCTGGGTCGTTGTGGACGGCCAGGCGCGCAAACGGGAACTGAAGCAACTCGAAGCATCCGGCGTGCGCCGCAGGGCGAGAGCCGCTTCCGCAGGTGATGCGCAATGACGCAGGCCGACCACAACACCAAGACCAAAACAACGGGCCGCAGCCGTTATGCGCTGGCGCTACTACCGCTTCTGCTGTTTGGTGGTTTTGCCCTTGTCGCCGGCAAGATGCTCTACGATCAGGACGTGAATGGCCTGGATATCAGCGCCATTCCTTCCGCACTCATCGGCACCAAGGCCCCCGCCCTGTCGCTGCCGCCACTGGAGGGCTCGAACCTTCCGGCGCTCACCGATGCCGCTATCAAGGGCAAGCTGACACTGGTCAATGTCTTCGCTTCCTGGTGCATTCCCTGCCGGCAGGAGCACCCGCTGCTTCAGGAATTGTCAAAGGATAACCGCATCACCGTCGTCGGCATCAACTACAAGGACAAATCGGACAATGCGCTGCGCTTCCTCGGCGAACTCGGTAATCCATTTGCCGCAATAGGCGTCGATCCGAACGGCAAGGCGGCAATTGACTGGGGTGTTTATGGCATTCCCGAAAGTTACCTGGTCGGCGCCGATGGCACGATCCTTTATAAAAAGGTCGGTCCCTTCGATGCCCGCAGCATAGAACGTGACCTGCTGCCGGCCATCGCAGCGGCGACAGGAAAATAGCCGCCGCGCCAGAAGGATATCACGCCTTGGCAACGACCCGGAGCGCAGGCCCTTCCGCAGGCAAACGTATGCCTTCCAGCACGACCTGATCGCGACCGCCGCGCTTTGCGGCATAAAGACTGTCGTCGGCCCGCTTGATGGCATCGTGAATGGAATGGTCTCCCCTCGCGACGGCTGAGACACCGAAACTTGCGGTGATCTGGCTGGTGACGCCGCGGTTGCGCCAGTCGAGAGACGAAAGACCCGTGCGCATGCCATTGGCAAGCTGGCCGGCCGCAGCAGCCGTCTGCCCGGGCAGGAAGACCACGAATTCCTCACCACCGAAACGCGCCACCAGCGCATCCTCGGGCGCGTTTCGCCTGAGGAGATCGGCAAGGCCGATGAGCACGATATCGCCAGCCGCATGACCGTAGACATCGTTAATGCGCTTGAAGTGGTCTATGTCACAGGCGATGATCGCGCCGTCAGGCGTATCGTTGCGGAAATCGGGAACACGCCGGTCGAAGCCGCGGCGATTTAACACGTCCGTCAGCGGATCATGTTCCGCCGCATGCTGGTGACGGTCGACGGTGACGGAAATCTGGCTCGCAAGCACCGACAACGCCAGCAGAAAGCCGAAGATGCTGGCGGCGAGCTGCATGTAAAAAGCATAGTCCGACTCGAAGAATTCGCTGAGCTCGACCATCGAGCCACCCGGCGTCATCACCAGCAGCATGCCGATACGCACCAGCGTTTCCAGCACCACGAGCGAGGCGATGGCCACCATCAGCCTGTCAGCGAGCGCGACGGGCCGTTTGCGCACGAGCCAGACCGGAAAGGCGAGCAGCAGAGCGCAGACGACATCGCCGATAACGAGTTCGCGTTTCAGATCAGGCGTGACGAAAACATGGAACGAAACGAGCAATACCGCCACCGCCACGATCGACAGCCGCGCCTTGGTATAAAGCGGCCGCTCGAAATGGGTGAGCAGCGCGTGGCCATAAAGGAAGAAGGCGGAGAAGAACAACAGGTTCGAAAGGATCGCCTGGACTTCGAAAGGCAGACCGCCAAGCACCAGAGGCGTTGCGAAGCCAAAAGCCGCCGAGAGATAACCGATACCCCAATAGCGCGCCGAAGCGTGGCCGATCCTCTGCAGGAACAGAAACACCACGCCGAATGTCAGCATGATGAAGGGAAGAAGATAGGCGAAATTATCTTGCAACGGGATCTGCCAGGAAGAAACGGGCCTTTGAAGCCGGACGTTACCGCAATGCCCTTAAAAAAGCCTGCATATAACGCGCGGTTTCTGGGCCTTTCAGGCCAAAATCCCGGCGAACCCGTTCACATTTGCGGGAGCGCGTTCTGCCATTCCTTGATCGCTTCGACGGGCCAGACCAGCATCACCACGTTCAGCGTGAGATTGTCGCGGATCAGCCAGCCCGTGAAAATCTCGAAGAAGATGGCGATCAGGACTGTCAGCCACACCGGCACGCGCGCGGCAAAGAGGAAACCCAGCGCCATGAAAACCGTATCCATCGCCGAATTCAGGATGCTGTCGCCGGTATAACCCAGCGCCATGGTCGCCGTGCGGTAACGATCAATGATAATAGGCGAATTTTCGAGAATTTCCCACGCCGCCTCCACCAGAACCGCGAAAGAAAGCCGCATGGAAAACGGTTTGTTGCGGAACAGCAGCCACGCGAACCAGTAAAACAGGAATCCGTGAATGATATGCGAGGGCGTATACCAGTCGGCCAGATGCTGGGAATTGCCCGGCGTGTTCACACCCGGCTCGAACAGCTTCACATAACCGCATTCGCAGATCGGAATACGGCCCATGGCGTAGAGAATGACGATTTGCAGGAGAAGCAGGCCGGCGGCCACGCCGAACCATTTGAGCGAACGCGAACGGGAAGCCGGCATCTCCGCAACTGTCATTTTTCGTCCTTGTTCAGCGGCTCGACCGAATGGCGCATGACGAGCGGCATCTGCGCCATGGTGAAGATGATGGTGATTGGCATGGTGCCCCAGACCTTAAAGGCCACCCAGGTGTCTGTAGAGAACATTCGCCATACAACTTCGTTCAGCACCGCCAGAAAAAGGAAAAAGATGCCCCAGCGCAGCGTCAGCTTGCGCCAACCCTCATCCGTCAGCTTGAAGGCGGAATTGAAGACGTAACCCAGCAAAGACTGCCCGAAGAACAGGCCACCCAGCAGAATGACACCAAACAGCGTGTTGACGATGGTCGGCTTCATCTTGATGAAAGTATCGTTCTGCAACCACAATGTCAGCGCACCGAAAACGAACACCACGATGCCTGATATCAGCGGCATAATCGGCAGCTTGCGCGTCAGGACCCAGGAAACGGAGAGCGCAATCGCCGTCGCGATCATAAACAGGCCGGTGGCAATGAAAATCGGGCCACCGAACTCTGTCAGGACCGGAAAAGTGGTTGCAAGCCATTCGCCACGCGAATTGGCGAAAAAGAAAACGACAAGCGGGCCAAGCTCGAGCACGAATTTCAGGAGCGGACTGATTTCCGCCACCATCTTTTCGCTTTCCTTGGAATTGCTTTCAATATCCATACTCAAACTCCCGCAATGGCCTTGGCGAAATCTTCCGCCTCGAAGGGCTCCAGATCCTCAACGCCTTCACCCACACCGATGAAATAGACCGGCAGCTTGTGTTTGGCGGCGATGGCGACGAGGATACCGCCCCGCGCCGTGCCATCCAATTTTGTCATAATCAGGCCCGAAACACCCGCCACATTGCGGAATATCTCCACCTGGTTCATGGCGTTCTGTCCCGTCGTCGCATCCAGCGTCTGCAACACGGTATGCGGCGCATCCGGATCGAGCTTGCCGAGCACGCGCACGATCTTTTCCAGCTCCGCCATGAGTTCCGTCTTGTTCTGCAGGCGGCCGGCCGTATCGATGATGAGCACATCGCTTTTCTGCGCCCGCGCCTGCTCATAAGCGTCGTAGGCAAGACCGGCCGCATCCGCACCGAGCTTGGTGCCGATGAACTGCGAGCCGGTGCGGTCCGCCCAAATCTTGAGCTGCTCGATCGCCGCCGCGCGGAACGTATCGCCGGCCGCCAGCATCACGTTGAGGCCCGAGCCGGAAAGCTTCGCGGCAAGCTTGCCGATGGTCGTCGTCTTGCCCGTACCGTTCACACCGACGACGAGGATGACATGCGGCTTGTGCGACAGATCGAGCTCCAGCGGCTTGGCTACCGGCTTCAGAACCTTGGTGATCTCGCCCGCCATGATGCGCGCCACATCCTCGCCGCTGACATCCTTGCCGTAGCGTTCCGAAGACAGGGCGCCGGTGATGCGCATGGCGGTCTCGACCCCGAGATCGGACTGGATGAGAAGATCTTCCAGCTCGTCGAGCGTATCCTCATCCAGCTTGCGTTTGGTGAAGAGCGCCGAAATCTGTGTGGTCAGCTGCGACGACGTGCGGGCAAGCCCTGCCCGCAGGCGCTGAAACCATGTCAGTTTTACCTGCGGTGCCGCAGGGGCAGGCTCCTCCCGCTCACTGGCGGACGAAAAACCCTTCGGTAGAGCTGGCGGTATAGCGGCGGGCTGGGCGGTGGTCGCAGCTTCGGCCTCGTCAAGCAGCGCATCCATCGCATCCGCATCCAACACGACATCCGCTACTTCCGGGGCAGATTCGACCTGCTCTTCGGCGGCGGCTTCCGCCTGTAGCAACGACAGCGGCACTACACCCATATCGCCGGAAAGCTCGGCACCGGGCAGAAGCGGTGCGTCCTCTTCCTCATCATCGTCGGAAAGGACCACGTCCGTCGCCTCGTCCGGGGCAGGTCCGCCGGCCGTCTCCATCTCCAGTTCGGAAACCGGGTCCTTGTCAACAGGGCCATGCGCTTCGGCGTCGCTTAGCGCCGCTTCGAAAGAAGCGTTTTCATTGTCGCGCTCAGGCGCGGCGTCCTCTTGCGGCCGCTCTTCCGTTTCGGCCTTGTCCTTGCCGAACGAAAAGACTTTTTTGATGAAGCCGAGGGCCATGGTCGTTCCCGTGTCTTTTCTCTTGTGTCGCCTCAGGCCGCATCCGCCGCCAGAAGCTTCATCTTCAGATGTTTGCCGTTGTGGCCGGTAATCGAAACCTGCGCAAGAGTGCGCGGGGCAAGATGCGGTGCCTCCACCAGCGTGAAATTGTCGGTATGGGCAAAACCGTTGTTTTCAACGAGGATCGTCTGCGCCGAACCGACCATACCTTGCAGATGCGTAAACCGCAGCGCCTCGCCGCGCTCCCGAAGCCTCGCCGCCCGCTCCTTCACCAAAGCCCGGTCAAGCTGCGGCATGCGTGCCGCCGGCGTACCCGCTCGCGGGCTGTAGGGAAACACATGCAGGCTGGAAATGCCGCATTCTTCCGCAAGCGTCGCGGCGTTTTCGAGCATGTCTTCCGTCTCTGTCGGAAAACCGGCGATCATATCCGCGCCAAAGGCGATATCCGGCCGAAGCGACCGCACCTCGTGACAGAAGCGAATGGCGTCTGCCCGCAAATGGCGGCGTTTCATGCGTTTCAGAATCATGTCGTCGCCATGCTGGAGTGACAGGTGCAGATGCGGCATGAAACGCGGCTCGTCGGCAATCAGATCCATCAGATGGCGGTCGGCCTCGATACTGTCGATAGAGGAAAGCCGCAGCCGCAGGATGTCCGGAACCTGCTTCAGCAATGTCTTGGCGAGATAACCGAGGGAAGGCTCGCCCGGCAGGTCCGCGCCATAGCTCGTGGCATCCACCCCGGTCAGCACGATTTCGCGATAACCGCTCTCCGTCAGCCGACGGGCCTGATCCACCACCGCACCCATCGGCACGGAGCGCGAATTGCCGCGCCCATAGGGGATGATGCAAAAAGTACAGCGATGGTCGCAGCCATTCTGCACCTGAATGAAGGCGCGCACGTGCCCGTCTATGTGCTTCACCATCTGCGGCGCGGTCGCCTTGATGCTCATGATATCGTTGACGCGCAGCTTTTCTTCCGCTGAGACGCCAAAATCGGGCAGCGCACGATAGGAGGCGCTTTTCAGCTTTTCCTCATTGCCCAGCACCGCATCCACCTCGGGCATGTCGGCAAAGGTCTGTTTTTCAGTCTGGGCAGCGCAGCCGGTAACGATGATGCGCGCGTGCGGATTGTCGCGCCGTGCACGCCGGATGGCCTGGCGCGCCTGGCGCACCGCCTCGCCCGTCACGGCGCAGGTATTGACCAGCACGGCATTGTTAAGCCCGGCCTTTTCGGCCTCCGCCCGCATCACTTCCGATTCATAGGTGTTGAGACGACAGCCGAAGGTTATGACCTCGACGCCGCTCATACAGCCCCCCGCTCGACCGCATCCCGCGCCCAGACGCCCGTGACGGGATCGACGGAACCGGACCATTCCCATTCGGCCGGGCCGGTCATGATGACGTGGTTATCCTCACGCCAGTCGATGGTCAGCGGCACGCGGATGGGGCTGGAGGCGACATCGATGGTGACCTTTCGGCTGGTGCGGCCGGTACGGGCAGCGGAAACGGCCGACGCGCAGGCGGCCGAACCGCAGGCAAGCGTCAGCCCGGCGCCGCGCTCCCAGGTGCGGGTGCGAAGCGCGCTGTCGGAAATGACCTGCGCCAGCGTGATATTGGCCTTTTCCGGAAACATCGGGTGATTTTCGAGAAGCGGCCCGAAACGTTCGAGATCAAACGTCATCGGATCGCGATCCACCCAAAAAATCGCATGCGGATTGCCCATGGACATGACGGCCGGCGAATGCAGGACCGGCGCATCGATCGGCCCGATCTGCAATTCGATGCGACTGGTATCGTGGAACTCCTCAGACAGTGGAATGTCGCTCCAGCGGAATCTGGGCTGACCCATATCGACCGAAATCATGCCATCTTCATGCTCGACGGCATTCAGAATGCCGGCGACAGTTTGGAAGGTGAAGCTGGTCCTGCCGGTTTCGGAAGACAGCGCCTGCACCACGCAGCGCGTGCCGTTGCCGCAAGCCTGCGCCTTGGTGCCATCGCAATTGAGGATATCGATATAAGCATCCGTGCCGCCGACACGCGGATCATGGATCGCCATGATCTGGTCGAACTGCGTGGCGGGATCGGAATTGAGGGCGATTGCCGCATCAGGCGTCACCATATCTTTGCGGCCGCGCATATCGACAACGAGGATCTTGTTGCCAAGCCCGTTCATCTTCGCAAATTCGACCGTGTCCGCCATCGCCTTAAAACCTGAAAACTGCCTGAAAACCGGGTTGCATGCGGGATTTTCCCGCGCTTTCGCCCTATATGGCGGAAAGGACGGGAAATTACCAGACTGTTGCGGCGCAAACGGGGCGGCCGTCAGGCGGAAGGCACGTCGAAAACCTCACCCGGGCGCATCGGCCGGAAACGGCTTTCCTCCACTCCCTGCTCCGTCAGCGCTGCCTTGAGGGCCACAAGCGGCGCATCCACCGCCTCATCGGTGAGTTGTACCGTACCCCAATGGTGGCCGCAGACATGCGCCGCACCGCAAAGCTTCATGCCTTCCACGGCTTCCGCCGGGTTCTGGTGCTGGCCCTTCATGAACCAGCGCGGCTCGTAAGCGCCGAAGGGCAGGTTGGCGAGGCGGAACTCGCCATGCTTCTTGCGCGCGGCGTGATAGTTGAGTCCCTCATGGAAGCCGGTATCGCCGATATGGTAAATCTTGCCGCCAGGCGTTTCGATGACGAAAGCCGCCCAGAGCGCCATCCGCCGGTCATTCAGGCCGCGCGCCGACCAGTGGTGGCAAGGCTCAAAGTGAATTTTCACCGCACTGGCATCGATCACATCGCCCCAGTCCCCCACCTCTATACGGGCCGCCTCGACACCGGTGCGGATGATGGCGTCATTGCCAAGCGGCGTGATGAAAAGCGGCTTGTGCGCCACATGCAGGCGCTTCAGCGTTTCCATATCCAGATGGTCGTAGTGATTATGCGTCACCAGCACCAGATCGATGGGCGGCAGATCCTCGAAACGGATGCCGGGCGGGTTGACCCGCTTGGGACCGGCAAAGCTGAATGGGCTCGTGCGCTGCGACCACACCGGATCGATGAGAATATTCAAACCCGCCGTCTGGATGAGAAACGAGGCATGGCCGACAAAAGTGACGCGCATGTCTTTGCCTTCGATCCGTGCTTCCGGCTTCGCGAAGGGAAAGGGGCTGGGGTAGCTTTCCGGCCATGTGGAGCGCTCGCCATTGAAGCGCCACTTCAAAAGGCCCATGAAGTTGCCGGGCGGCGTGCCGCCAGGATTGAAAAAGCGTATCCCGTCGAAATGATCGGAGATAGGGCCGCTGTAATAGGCGCTGGCGCTCGAACGGCGGGCATAAAGGCCGCCGCCTGCCAGAGCGAGCAGACCAACAGCGGAAAAACGGAAAAATTTTCGACGGTTCATGAGAAATGTATAGGTGGCGAAGAAGCAGCCTTCAAGGAGGACCCATCATGGCCTGCTGAAGATCACGCAAAGATGAAATCAGCGCTTTCGCGGCTGAATCCCGCCGCCGCCTTGACTTTTCCCGCACTTTCCTGTTTATCCCGCCCATCAGCTGGCAGTTTCACGACTCCAAGCCGCCGACCGGGACCCGAAAAGGTATAAAGAGATCCCGGAGGTCAACACCCGACAGCGCGATGCGCCCTCGGGTGCTTTTTGGCTTTGCGTCTTGTTTTTGCCAGCGAAAGCACCGACGTTTCGGAGACCCCGGAACGAAGAAGGAAGAAACGATGTTTGAAAACCTCCAGGACCGCCTTGGTTCCATTCTGAATGGACTGACCGGCCGTGGCGCGCTGACGGAAGCCGATGTTGCCGCCGCCCTGCGCGAGGTTCGCCGTGCGCTTCTGGAAGCGGACGTGGCGCTGGAAGTCGTGCGCTCCTTCACCGACAGGGTGCGTGAAAAGGCTGTTGGCGCCGCCGTCCTGAAATCCATCAAGCCCGGCCAGATGGTCGTCAAGATCGTGCATGACGAGCTGGTCGAGATGCTGGGCACCGAAGGCGTTTCCATCGACCTTCACGCCCCCGCCCCCGTTGTCATCATGATGGTGGGTCTGCAGGGTTCGGGTAAAACCACGACCACCGGCAAGATCGCCAAGCGCCTGACCGACCGCGACAAGAAGAAGGTGCTGATGGCATCTCTCGACACGCGTCGTCCGGCCGCACAGGAACAGCTGCGCCAGCTGGGCGTCCAGACCGGTGTCGACACGCTGCCTATCATCGCCGGCCAGTCGCCGACGGATATTGCCGCGCGCGCCGTGCAGGCCGCAAAGCTTGGCGGCCACGACGTTGTCATTCTCGACACCGCCGGCCGCACCCATATCGACGAACCCTTGATGCTGGAAATGGCCGACATCAAGAAGAAGTCCAACCCGCACGAAATCCTGCTGGTCGCGGATTCGCTGACCGGTCAGGACGCCGTCAATCTGGCGCGCAACTTCGATGAGCGCGTCGGCATAACCGGCCTCGTTCTTACCCGTATGGATGGTGACGGTCGCGG
Source organism: Agrobacterium sp. ST15.13.013 (assembly GCF_027956525.1). Lineage (NCBI taxonomy): Bacteria > Pseudomonadati > Pseudomonadota > Alphaproteobacteria > Hyphomicrobiales > Rhizobiaceae > Agrobacterium > Agrobacterium sp. ST15.13.013. Next base: position 94,327 of record NZ_JAQKGP010000010.1, on the reverse strand, counting down.
TGGTGCTGCCCTCTCCATGCGCGCCGTCACCGGCAAGCCGATCAAGCTCATCGGTATCGGCGAGCGCATGAACGAACTCGATGAGTTCCATCCGCGCCGTATCGCCGACCGTATTCTCGGCATGGGCGACATCGTCTCGCTGGTCGAGAAGGCCGCCGAAAACATCGATGCGGAAAAAGCCCGCGCCATGGCCGAGAAGATGGCCAAGGGCAAATTCGACCTCAACGATCTCGCCGACCAGCTTGCCCAGATGAAGAAGATGGGCGGCATGGGCGGCATCATGGGTCTTATGCCCGGCATGGCCGGCATGAAGGACAAGATGGCTTCGGCCGGCATGAACGACAAGATGTTCGACCGCCAGATCGCCATCATCTCGTCCATGACCAAGGCCGAGCGCGCCAATCCGGATATTCTGAAACACAGCCGCAAGAAGCGCATCGCCGCCGGTTCCGGCACCGATGCCGCCGAAATCAACAAGCTCCTGAAAATGCATCGCGGCATGGCCGACATGATGAAGGCCATGGGCGGCAAGGGCAAAGGCGGCATCATGAAGCAGATGATGGGCGGCCTTGCCGGCAAGATGGGCCTCGGTGGCATGATGGGCGGCGGCATGCCTGATTTGTCCAACATCGATCCGAAGCAGCTTGAAGCGCTCCAGAAGCAGGCGGAAGCCGCCGGTCTCGGCAAGCCGGGCGCGATGCCCGGTCTTGGCGGGCTACCTGGGGGATTGCCAGGTCTTGGCGGCGCAAAGCTTCCAGGTCTCGGCGGCATGCCGGGGCTTCCCGGTTTTCCGAAGAAGAAGTGAGGCACACCGGTGAACGATGTAGAGGTGAAAGCCCAGCTTTCCGAATACCGCCAGTCGATCGACAATATCGATGCCGCGCTGGTTCACATTCTTGCCGAACGGTTTCGCTGCACCAAGGCGGTGGGCGTATTGAAGGCAAAATACAGTTTGCCGCCGGCTGATCCGGCGCGCGAGGAATACCAGATCGAACGCCTTCGCCGTCTTGCGAAGGACGCCAATCTGGATCCGGATTTCGCCGAGAAGTTCCTGAACTTCATCATCAAGGAAGTCATCCGGCATCATGAAGCAATCGCCGCCGAACATGGCGGCCTCGACAAGACCGCCTGAACGGCGGACAAGCCATCCTAAGGAGTATATAACATGGCACTTAAAATTCGTCTCGCACGCGGTGGCTCCAAGAAGCGCCCGTACTACCAGATCGTCGTTGCTGACGCCCGTTCGCCCCGCGACGGCCGTTTCCTCGAGAAGGTCGGTTCCTGGAACCCGATGCTCGGCAAGGACAACCCGCAGCGCGTTGAGCTGAAGGCTGACCTCATCAAGGAATGGATCGCCAAGGGCGCACAGCCGACCGACCGCGTTCTGCGCTTCCTCGCTGAAGCCGGCCTTGCCGAGCGCGCCGCTCGCAGCAACCCGGAAAAGGCAAAGCCGGGCAAGCGCGCTCTCGAGCGTATCGCTGAAAAGAAGCAGAAGGCTGAAGATGCAGCCGCTGCTGCTGCGGAAGCCTCTGCTGCAGAATAATCTGCACGGAAACTTTTGAAGAACGGGTGGTGTGGTTTTCCATGCCGCCCGTTTTTTGTTTATTTTGGCGTCAACAAACCTTAAAGCTGACGCAACCAACACCAGAAGACGGACGGCCCGATGGCAAAGCTGGAAAACCCGATACTCATGGCAAAAATCGGCGGCGCACAGGGCCTGCGCGGCGAAGTCCGTGTCAGTACCTATACGGACGACCCCATGGCGCTGGGCGATTATGGCAATCTGGTTACCGCCGATGGTCGCGTCTTCGAGATTCTGGAATTGCGCGAGGGCAAGAATGTCGTCGTCGTCCGCTTCAGAGGCATCAACGACCGCAATGCGGCGGAGAGCTTGAACGGTCTGGAACTCTTCATCGACCGCGACAATCTGCCTGACGACGAGCTTGACGATGACGAGTTTTATTATGCCGATCTCGAAGGGCTGGAAGCCGTCGATGCGGAGGGCAGAAGTTATGGCGCCGTCAGCGCCGTCTATGATTTCGGCGCAGGTGACCTGCTGGAGCTGAAAGGTGCAGGCCGACGCCCTGCCCTCATTCCCTTTTCGGAAGCAGCCGTGCTGGAAATCGACCTCGAAGCCGGTCGCATTCTCATCGATCCGATGGCCGCCGGACTGATCGACAACCCCGATGACAAGGACGAAACCGGCGTATCGCCTTTCGGCAAGAAATAAACCATGACCTTCAAGGCTACCGTTCTGACGCTCTACCCGGAAATGTTTCCGGGACATCTCGGATATTCGCTGGCGGGCAAGGCGCTGGAGCGGGGGCAATGGTCACTGGACGCCGTGCAGATCCGCGAATTTGCCACCGACAAACACAGAAGCGTCGATGACACGCCGGCAGGCGGCGGCGCCGGCATGGTGCTGAAACCCGACGTTCTGGCGGCGGCCATCGACCATGTTTCCAATGGCGATACACGCCCGCGGCTACTGATGAGCCCGCGCGGCAAGCCTCTGTCGCAAAACCGTGTGCGTGAACTGGCGGCCGGAGAGGGCGCGATTATCGTCTGCGGTCGTTTCGAGGGTGTCGACCAGCGGGTGATAGAGGCGCGCGGGCTGGAGGAAGTGTCGATCGGCGATTACATCCTCTCCGGCGGTGAGCCGGCGGCGTTGACGCTTCTTGACGCCGTCGTCCGTATCCTGCCCGGCGTTATGGGCAACGATCTTTCCGGTGTTCATGAGAGCTTCGAGGGCGGACTGCTGGAACATCCGCATTATACCCGCCCGCAGGTCTGGGAAGGCCGTGACATCCCCGCCATTCTTACTTCCGGCAACCACGCCGTCATCGACAGGTGGCGTCATGAACAGGCGCTGAAGCTGACGCAGGAAAGACGTCCGGACCTTCTGGTAAAGGCTCAGGCCGAAACGAAATAATAGGCCGTCAGCACCAGCCCGACGGCGATCACCAGCCAGCGGATGATCCATTGCGGCACCCGCCGTGCCGTATGCACGCCCGCATAGCCGCCAAGTGCGGCCGCGGGGAACATGATGAGCGCCGCCCACCAGGAAACGACGCCGCCGCTGACGAAGATCGCGATTGCGATAACGGCGATCACGACTGACAAGAGGTTTTTCAGCGCATTCAGATGATGATAGCTGCCTCCCGAGGTTATTCCGAGAATGGCCAGCATCATGATGCCCATGCCAGCGCCAAAAAAACCGCCATAGACGGAAGCGAGTCCCTGGAAAATGAGGCTCGGCAGATTGCCGGGCGAACGTTCGACGCTCGCTTTTGGCCTCAGCCACGGGCCGGCAGCGAAAACGGTGGTTGCAGCGAGAAGTAGCCATGGCACAAGCTGGCGGAAGGAAGGATTGTCGAGCGACAAAAGCAGAAGCGATCCGGCCAGCCCGCCGACGACTGAAACGGCAGACAGAAGGATTGCCTCGCGCCAATGGGCGCGAATTTCAGGCCCATAGGCGATGACAGAGGTGACGTAGCCCGGAAACTGCACGATGGCTGACGTGGCGTTGGCGACGATCGGCGGCAGGCCGGCCAGCGTCATCGCGCCGAAGGTCAAAAAAGTGCCGCCACCGGCAATGGCATTGACGACACCCGACAGAAAGCCGGTGGCGAACAGCATGAGAATAACGAATACGGACATAGCCCCTCCCAAGGTTCCCATGCCATATCCGCCAGCGCGCTGCTTCGCAACTGCCGGAACGCGGCGCGTAATTGATAAAATATTGTCATGAAAGGGATGACAAACGGCGCTGCCTCGTGTATGTGCCCGCGTGGAAATGGGAAATATCCCAGCCGAAAGCAAAGAATGGCGAACCCGCTCCTGCCGCAAGGCATGGTCTGAAGGCATTGACCGACAGACGAACCGTTGAGCGCTCTGGCTGTTTCAGAAGAAATCAGAGGTTAACATGACCAATATCATTCAGCAGCTGGAAGCCGAACAGGCCGCCAAGATCGAAGCAAAGCGCACCCTGCCCGAGTTTTCTCCGGGCGACACCCTGCGCGTCAACGTGCGCGTTACCGAAGGTAACCGTACCCGCGTACAGGCTTACGAAGGCGTTTGCATCGCCCGTTCCGGCGGCGGTCTTTCCGAAAGCTTCACCGTTCGCAAGATTTCCTACGGCGAAGGCGTCGAGCGCGTATTCCCGATCTACTCCCCGCTGGTCGAAGGCGTTGAAGTCGTTCGCCGCGGTAAGGTTCGCCGCGCGAAGCTCTACTACCTGCGCGACCGTCGCGGTAAAGCTGCCCGTATCGTTGAAAACACCGGTACGCGCGCCCGCAAGCTGAACGAGTCCGAGCGTCAGGCGCTTGCCGACGAGAAGGCGCGTCTGGAAGCCGAAAAGGTAGCAGCAGCTCAGGCTCTCGCCGCAGAAAAGGCAGCAGCCGAAGCCGCAGAAGCCAAGGCAGCGGAAGAAGCAGCAAAGGCTGCTGAAACCGCAGCGGAATAAGATTTCCATTTCGATGGATTGATCAAAAGGCGGCCTTCGGGCCGCCTTTTTTGTTGCGCTGATGTAGCGCAACAAGCCATGCGAGGAAAATGCCGCTTGAAAGCCGCGTTTGGCAAGCATTGGCTGGCCAGAGAGAATACCGACGTTCTTTCAGTCATTTGCTTCGCCGAAAGATCCGGCAGATTTCGACCGGCAACAAATGCTGACCTGATTTCCCGCAAAACTGTTTTAGCCAATCTTCGAACAGCATTGCCTAATTGCATTTATTGTGCAATTTTCTAGCCGTTTCAGGTGTTATTATGTTTTTATTTAATTCTTTTTTAACAAAAAATAAGTCCGCTTTTTTCGCCGTTGGTCTCGCCAGCGCGTTGATGAATGTTCTTAATCTTTCCGGCTCGCTTTTCATGCTGGAAGTTTACGACCGCATTTTGCCAAGCAAGAGCATTCCATCCCTTGTGGCGCTGGTCGTTCTCCTGATCGTTCTCTACGCGTTTCTGATGGGGTTCGACGCGCTGCGAGGACGCATATTGGCGCGCATCTCGGACAATATGGACGACGCGCTCAATCAGAAGCTTTTCAGGGCGTCAATCACTGCCCCGCTCCTTGCCTCGGGGAAGATCGATGGGCTGCAGATCGTCGGCGATCTCGATCAGATCCGCCAGTTTCTCTCCGGGCCAGGTCCGGCGGCTTTTTTCGATATTCCCTGGCTGCCCATCTATCTGCTGATCTGTTTCGCCCTGCATCCATGGATCGGGTTTGCTGTGCTCGGCGGCGCCTTGGTTCTTATCGTACTGACGCTTCTGACTAATTGGTTGACCGAAAGGGCGACAAAACAGGCTTATACTGCACGAGGCCAAAGAAACGTCCTCGTCGGCAGCAGCCAGCGCAACATTGAATCCATCAAGACCATGGGCATGATGGGGGCGGTGACATCCATGTGGGACGAGCTACATTCCAGATATCGCGCCGTCACCCTGTCGACATCCGATACGGCCGGCATGCTCGGCGCCATGTCGCGAACATTCCGACTGTTGCTGCAATCCGGCGTCATGGCGATCGGCGCCGTTCTTGTCATCGACGGCAATGCATCGGCGGGCAGTATCATCGCAGGGTCGATCCTCTCCGCAAAGGCGCTCGGCCCTGTCGAACATGCGATTGCGAACTGGCGCAGCTTCATGACCGCAAGACAGGGCTGGAAACGCGTCAACGAGTTCCTGGAACTGGTGCCCGAACCCTCGCCGCCGCTCTCCCTGCCCCGCCCGCAATATACCGTAGCGGTTGACCGTGTAACCGGTGGACCGCCAAACGGCGCGCGCGATACGGTTGCCGATATTTCCTTCACGCTGAACGCGGGCGATGGTCTCGGCATCATCGGCCCAAGCGCCTCCGGCAAATCCACGTTGGCACGCTTGATGACCGGCATCTGGCCCTATGAACGCGGTTCCGTCCGCTTCGATGGGGCCGCGCTCAACCAGTGGGATTTCGAGTTTCTCGGCAAATCCGTCGGCTACATGCCCCAGCAGGTGGAGCTGATGCCCGGGACTGTGGCGCAGAATATTGCGCGCTTCGACCGCGATGCGACAGCGGAAGCGGTTGTCGCCGCGGCCAAGGCCGCACAGGTGCATGAGCTGATCCTGAACCTGCCCAACGGTTACGATACCTATATTGGCGACCGTGGCGAGGCTTTATCGGGCGGACAAAAACAGCGCATCGGCCTTGCCCGCGCCCTGTTTGGCGAGCCTTTTTTCGTTCTTCTCGATGAGCCGAACTCCAATCTGGACAGCGAAGGCGAAGCGGCCCTGCGCAACGCCATTGGCGACATCAGGGCGCGCGGCGGCATCGTCGTCGTGATTGCCCATCGCCCCAGCGCGATTGAAAGCGTCAATCTGGTGATGGTGATGAGCAACGGTCGGATGCTGCGTTTTGGCACGAAGGAGGAGGTGCTCGCGCAAATACTGCGGCAGAATATCCGCCAGGTGCCTGAGGAGGAAGAGACGCGCAAGATTGAAAACCGGGTGAGCGAAAATGGTTGAGACGGAAAAAACCGGCAGGACAAATGCCTCCATTCTCAAACACTCGACCGCGGTGGTCGTTCTGGCGCTCGGCCTGTTGGTCGGATTGGGCGGGTGGGCTGCTTTTGCAAAGCTTGCCGGTGCGGTGGTCGCCACTGGCCGGGTCGTCGTTGAAGGCAATTCCAAAAAGATCCAGCATCTTTCCGGTGGCATCGTCAGCGAGATAAATGTCGCCGAAGGTGACAGGGTAGAAGCCGGTCAGATCCTGTTGCGGCTGAGCGCGACCGTCGTGCAGGCGAACCTCTCGATCGTTGAAAATACGCTTGCGCAACTTTACACGCGACGGGCTCGTCTGCGTGCGGAAATTGCCGAGGCGACGTCTTTCACCGTGCAGGAAGATCTGGCGGCCCTGACGAGTTCCAAGGCGGCCAAAACCTTTATCGACAGCGAACAGAACCTCTTCAACAGCCGTCGCAACGCCTTGATCGGCATGAAGAAGCAGCTGGCAACTCGCAAGGATCAGCTCGCCGACGAGGCTCGCGGCCTCGAGGTGCAGGTGCAGGCAACGGACAATGAGCTTACCATCGTCAAAGAAGATGTTTCCAAGACGGACGAGCTCTTCAAAAAAGGGCTTGTCACGCTTCAGCGCCTCAATCTCCTCAAGCGCCAGCTTTCCAATCTCGAAGGCCAGCAGGGCCAATACATCGCCGCCCGGGCACAGACGGTGGGCAAGCTGAGCGAATTGGACCTGCAATTGCTTCAGCTCGATGAAGACCGGAAATCGGAAGTCACGAAAGATCTGACATCGATCGAAGCGACCGTCGCGGAATATGAAGAGAGGCTGGCGGCAACGCGCGATCAGCTGGATCGCCTTGACATCCGCTCACCGATCGCCGGCCGCGTCTACCAGCTTTCAGTGCATAATATAAACGGTGTCATTCAACCGGGCGAAGTGCTGATGCTGGTGGTGCCTGAGCAGGATGAGCTTGCCATCGAGGCCAATATAACCCCACGGGACATCGATCAGATTTACGTCGGACAGCCGGTTACCATTCGTTTCACGGCGTTCAATCAAAGCACGACGCCGGATTTCAGCGCGCAAGTTGCTGTCGTCGCCCCGGACCTGCAGATGGATTCCCGGACCGGCACATCTTATTACGCGCTGCGTATCAAACCCGACAAGGCCGGAATGGGTCATCTGCCCGGCGGGAAACTATATCCCGGCATGCCGGCCGAAGTATTCATACAAACCAGCGAAAGGAGTGTTCTTTCTTATTTTGTAAAACCGTTCCAGGACAGGCTCAAAAAGACCTTCGTACAGGAATAAACAGTTTCCATTGCATAATTTTTCGAAAGGAATTTTCGCAACACGCTAAAGACGCACTTTATTCAAAAAAACAATTTCTTATATTGTATTATCATTTTTTACGTATTAAATATTACCCGCAATATTTATTACAAATTTAATTTCAATTCATCGATTTCTCAAAAATTTATGGGAGTGTAAAATGGCGTTAAAAGTAACTTTTGGTAATGGTGGCGCTGCTTCGGTCTCTTCGCTCACCAATCTGGTCGATCAGGAAGCTTATAAGCTCCTAACCGAATCCACAGCACAGGTCAAAAACGGTTCTTCGCTCGACTCCGGCGTGGTCAATGTCGGCGCGGTATCCGTTCCCGGCACCGGCGCGGGCGGCACGGTCGATGTCGGCTATGATCCCAGCTCTAACAGCTTCAAATTTGACGTGTCTTCGGCATGGAATTCGGTAAAAAACGCTCTCGCCCAGTCCGACACTTCTGAAAACCTTATCTTCAAGGATTTCGTTCAGGTCGATGTTCATCTCGGCGGCACCGGTTCGTCCAACGTTGAAGTTCTCAATGCCAAGCGTGGCAACATCTCGACCGGCGAAGGCAATGACACTGTCACCGTCTCTGTCATTTCGAACGACAAGGCTTGGGTAAACGCCTTCAACATCGACACGGGCGCCGGCAACGACACCATCGTGGTCAAGGCGGGCACGGCATTCGATGGCGGCGTTGCTGCCGGTACCAATGTCGTGAACGGTGGCGCTGGCGTCACCGACGGCAGCTTCACCTCCGTCAAGATCGACGCCGGCGCAGGCAACGACTCTATCGACCTGAGTGGCGTAAACCTCGCCTCCTCGCTGGTAGCCGGCGGTAAGGGCATCGACCACATAAAGGCAAGCGGTGGCGCCGATACCTTCGTCTTCAATCTCGGCGACATGGCCAAGAGCTTTGCGACCGACACTATCGAAGGCTTCAACACGGCCATGGACAAGCTCAAGCTGGTCGGTACGGTACTCGACAACTGGGCGGTGTCGACGATCGATAACGACACCATCCTCACCTACAACGTCACTGGCGAGCACAAGGGCGAAAAGATCGTTGTCGCCGGTGTCCACCTGACCGGTAGCGACTGGTTCACCGCGTAATTCTCTTGAAGAGAATTCATTATTTGCCGCTTAAAATGATCGTGGCCCGGAGACATCCGGGCCACGATTTTTTGCATATGCGGCGATCGGCAACCGCTTCAGATGTCGCAATATTCCAAAATCAGGCCGCTTTGACCTGATTGCCCATTCTGCGCGTTGCGATGATGACCAGCACGCCTGCTAGCGCCAGGCAAAAGGCAAGGAAGAACATCGGCGCAATGGTGCTGCCGGTCTCATCCTTGATCCAGGGCACCACGTTCTGCGCCACGAAGCCACCCAGATTGCCGACGGAATTGATCGCGGCGATGCCGGCGGCCGCACCTGCTCCCTTGAGGAAGCGGCCGGGCAGGCTCCAGAACACCGGCTGGCCGGCAAAGATGCCGGCAGCGGCGATGCAGAGGAAGGCGAACTGCAGCACCGGGTCACTGAGCAAGGCCGACATCAACAGGCAAAAGGCGCCAATGAAGGCGGGGGCGACGATATAGGGCGTCTTGTTCTTTGCCTTGTCGGCTGCCAAAGGCACGACGAACAGGGCAACGGCAACGATCACCCAAGGGATGATGTTGATGAAGCCATTGGCGGTGTTGGAAACGCCGAAGCTCTTCACGATGGTCGGAAGCCAGTAGCTGAGACCATAAGCGGCCAGCGGGAATCCGACATAGCAAAGCGCCATGAACAGAACGCGCGGATTGACCAGCGCCTTGAAGCCATCCTCTGCATGCTCTTCCATGCCCTTGTTCTCTTGGGCCAGCCGGTTCTTCAACCAGTCCTTCTCATCCCGGCTCAGGAACTTCGCCTTTTCGGGTGTATCGTCCAGATAAAAGAAGGTGACGATACCCGCGATCACCGCCGGAATACCGGTCGCGAGAAACACCCATTCCCATCCGGCATAGCCGAGGAAACCATCCAGATCGAGCAGCATGCCGCCGAGCGGCGCGCCGATGGCATTGGCAAGCGCGCTGAAAATCATGAACAGGCCGATCATACGGCCGCGATAATCGCGCGGGAACCAGAGCGTCATCAGGAACAATACACCCGGGAAGAAGCCCGCCTCGCAGAGTCCGAGCAGGAAGCGCAGGATGTAGAACATCGTAGCGTTCTGCGTGTAGGCAAGCGCGATGGTGACGGCGCCCCAGGAAACCAGAATGCGGGCAAACCATTTGCTGGCGCCGAAACGGTTGAGGAACAAGTTGCTCGGCACTTCGAAGATGAAGTAACCGATGAAGAACAGCGAAGCGCCAAGGCCGTAGGCATATTCGCTAAGGCTCAGCGCATCGACCATCTGCAGCTTTGCGAAGCTGACATTCTGGCGGTCGATATAGGCAATGAGATAGAGAAGGCCAAGAAACGGCATCAGCCGCCAGGTGATCTTCGAGATAAGGGCTTTTTCGGATACCATATGCTTTCCCTCCCTTCGATTTCTCGTCGAAACGCAAATGATAAGGGAACCCATCTATATGTGCGCCGCAAAATAGGCAAGTTGCATTGCAATATAACCATTGAAGATCCCCTGCAAGACAAGACTGTTGAGGCCATTCAGCAATGATGCAGCGCACATGGAAAATGCCAAACCGTCGCATTCCGTGCTCTGCGCATTCATGTTGCCGTTAAACCGGCGATCTGCTATGAAGGCTGCCATGGGATCTAAATTCGGATGTCTCGCGCAGAATGTTTATGTGCTGCAGGACCACAAGCGTCTGCCGGCACGGTTCTTTGCGCGCGTTTCCGGGGCGCTCACCAGCCGACTTAGGCTCGCCTGACAGCACCGCTGTCCACGCCATTCCGAACCCTGATTACACTTTTCCATGACAAGGCATAGAGCCATGAGCGCACCCCGCACCTTATATGACAAGATCTGGGACGACCACGTCGTCAATCGCGACCCAGACGGAACCTGTCTTCTCTACATCGACCGTCACCTCGTCCATGAGGTGACGAGCCCGCAGGCCTTCGAAGGCCTGCGCATGGCCGGTCGCCCCGTGCATTCGCCTGCCCGCACGCTGGCCGTTGTGGACCACAACGTTCCGACCACGGCCGACAGGCTGGAAGGCATCAAGAACGAGGAAAGCCGCATTCAGGTGGAAGCGCTTGCGCAGAACGCCAAGGATTTCGGCGTCGAATATTATTCCGAGCGCGACAAGCGCCAGGGCATTGTCCATATCGTCGGCCCCGAACAAGGTTTCACCCTGCCCGGCATGACGATCGTCTGCGGCGACAGCCACACCTCGACCCACGGCGCCTTTGGCGCACTGGCGCATGGCATCGGCACCTCGGAAGTGGAGCATGTTCTGGCGACGCAGACGCTGATCCAGAAGAAAGCCAAGAACATGCTGGTGCGTGTCGACGGTAAAGTTCCTGATGGCGTTACCGCCAAGGACATCATCCTCGCCATTATCGGCGAGATCGGCACGGCGGGTGGCACCGGCCACGTAATCGAATTTGCCGGCGAGGCGATCCGCTCGCTCTCCATGGAAGGCCGCATGACGGTCTGTAACATGACCATTGAGGGCGGCGCGCGTGCGGGTCTTATCGCACCGGATGAAACCACCTTCGATTACATCAAGGACAAGCCGCGCTCGCCGAAGGGTGAAACGCTGGAACAGGCCATCGCCTATTGGAAAACGCTGAAATCCGACGAAGGCGCCCATTACGACAAGGTCGTGGTGCTGGATGCGGCCAACCTGCCGCCCATCGTCTCCTGGGGTTCGTCTCCGGAAGACGTGACCTCCGTTGAAGGCATTGTTCCCAATCCCGATGACATCGAGGAAGAAAACAAGCGCGCCTCCAAGTGGCGTGCGCTTGAGTATATGGGCCTGAAGCCCGGCACGCGCATCACCGATATCGCCATCGACCGCGTCTTCATCGGCTCCTGCACCAATGGCCGCATCGAGGATTTGCGCGCGGCGGCGAAGATCGTTGACGGCCGTAAAGTCGCTCCCACCGTTTCGGCCATGATCGTGCCGGGCTCCGGTCTCGTGAAGGAACAGGCGGAACAGGAAGGTCTGGACAAGATTTTCCTCGAAGCCGGTTTCGAATGGCGCGAACCGGGCTGCTCCATGTGCCTTGCCATGAATGATGACCGCCTGAAACCCGGCGAACGCTGCGCCTCCACCTCGAACCGCAATTTCGAGGGCCGTCAGGGCTATAAGAGCCGCACTCACCTCGTCTCGCCAGCTATGGCGGCAGCGGCGGCGATTGCCGGTCATTTCGTCGACGTGCGTGAGTGGCAATGATTGCCGCATGATTGCTTGAACAGCAAACCCCGGAGCGATCCGGGGTTTTTGTTTATTCGGAAATAATCTTCACACGCTGGCCGGGCTGCAGCGTCGCCGTGGCGCTCATGGCATTGATCATGCGGAACATGTCGAGCTTCCGGTCGGTTCCCATCATCCGCGCCGCCATCGTCGCCACGGTTTCACCGGGCTTCACAGTCACCACCCGCACCCTCAGCGGCTTCAGCGAGGCAATTTCCTGCGGCGTCATCTTGCGGAAGCTGGTGCGCAATATGTTGGCGATAGAATCGAGCTGGGTATTGCCCTTCGGCACGGCCGTCAGGAAACGGAATATCTGCTGGCCGACACGAATGACGGTCACGTCGAAGTCCCATTTATCCGCACTTGCCCGGGCTGTCGCAGCCTCCAGACCGTTGATCTTCGTTTCCTTGACGGTTTCCGGCAACAGGCCGGCAACCCAGCCGCTGGTCAGATAATTGGCAAGGCTCGTCTGTTTCGGATCGGCGACGCCGTCGAAACGGATCGCCATATCGCCCGGTCCCGTCGCCAGAACAGCCTCGACCTTGTTGTCGATGACGAAACCTTCCGGCACATCGAAACGAATGCCAAGCGTTCCGTGCAGGAATGTCTGGCCGCGGACATAACCCTCCTGCGGGCTGTCGCCATAAAGCAGGCCGTCTATGCCATCCAGAAACCAGTCGCGACCACGATCCCCGACCTGGCCGTCCTGGCCGAAGGCGCGTGCATGACGCCGCGCAAGCTCGATGCGCTGCGGCGTGTTGGGGTGGCTGGAAAGAAAGTCGAGGCTCTGGTCGTTTTCAGGGTCGGCCGAGGAGAAGCGCGCATAGGCCGCCATGGAATCCAGAAAACGCGGCGAGGCAAAGGGGTCGTAACCGGCCTCGCCCAGCATGCGCACGCCGATCACATCCGCCTGCAATTCCTGCTGGCGCGAAAAGGCCGCGAGCCGCAGCTTGCCGCGCGCAAGCGCCTGCTTGCCAGCAAGATCGCTCGACAGCACTTCGGCAACCACGCGGCTGGCAATCACCTCCGCCTCTTCGCGGCGCTGGCGTTCGATGCCGTGATTGGCGGTGACATGGCCCATTTCATGCGAAAGCACGGCGGCCACTTCCGAAGCATCGTTGGCAAGCGCTAGCAGTCCGCGCGTCACGTAAAGATATCCGCCCGGCAGCGCAAAGGCGTTGATGGCCGGCGAGTTAAGGATAGTGATGCGGTAGGACTGTTGCGGGTTTTCCGAAACAGCCGTCAGAGCACCGGCGATGCGGGCGACAAGCCGCTCCGTCTTAGCGTCACGATATTCGCCGCCATAACTTGCCACGATGCGCGGATGTTCGCGTGCACCCATCTGGGCGCGCGGATCATTCTTCTGCACTTGTTCGACCGTTTGCGGATTATCCGACGGCCGCAAGGTGGACTGGTATGCCGGGCTGAAGAGAGACTGACACGACGACAGGAACACGGCAGACGCCGTCAGCACGGAACAGGCGGCAACCATCCTGCCCGAACGGCGAAGGCCTGAACGGGAGAAGAGCCTCCCCTCTGCGGTCATGCTATTTCTCATTCTCTATGCCTGCCCCTAACGTTCCTGATCATCCGTTAATTGCAGACCAGAATAACAGATTCGCCCCAACGGGCGATGAATGCCGAAACGGTAAAAACGATCCATGAAGTCCGGATTATTCCTGAAGAACGCAATAATTCCCATCTTTTCTCGGGCAACAACTTGAAACTGGCAAGTGCAAATTAGCGCCATTGAAGTCATCTAAATCGATTGCCAGCGGCACACGTCGAAAATAAGGCGATCACCCGTTCAGAAAACTGTCCACCGCCTTCACATTTTGTGTGGCGAAGAAATCTGCGGTAGAGCCGACATAGACAACCCGGCCGCGATCAAGAAAAACCACCTGCTGCGCCAGCTTCTTTATGTCGTCAGGATGGTGGGTGACAATAATCACCGTGTTTTTTGTTTCTCCATGCAAGTCGAGAAGCAGGGAGGCCATACCCGCCCGCAGTCCCGGATCGAGTGCGGCAAAGGGCTCGTCGAGCAGCATGACCGGTTTTTTTCTGACCAGCGCGCGCGCCAGCGCCGCCCTCTGCCTTTCTCCGCCGGAAAGCGTGCCCGGCAAACGTTTGTCGAAACCCGCAAGACCGACGCGGACGAGGGCCATCTCAATCCGTTCCCGGTCTTCCACACGTAATTTCAGCCCGGGGCTGACACCGAGAGCGACATTGGTGAAGATATCGAGATGGGCGAAAAGATTATTATCCTGGAAGATCGATGAGACCGGTCTCTCCGAAGGATCGAGCGCCGCCATGTCCTGCCCGCCGATCATCACGCGGCCGGAATCCGGCACCTCGAAGCCTGCGACGAGGTTGAGAAGCGTCGACTTGCCAGAACCGGACGCGCCAACGACAGCGGTTATCCGGCTCTGCGGGAATGTGCAATCGAGGTCGAAATCCTGCGTTCCAAGCCGCAGCCTGACCTTGTTGAGTTCAACGGCAAAATCTTCGCCGGTCATATGCTCGCCCTTGCTGATGGGGATTGCCGCGCAACACCGCCTGCGGCAAGCAGCAGGCAGACGATACCGAGAAGGGAGGCATAACCGGCGGCGTCATTGGTACGATAGCTGCCCATGCTGCTGTAAACCAGCCATGGCAGAGTGACGAAACTTTCCGACCCGAACAGGGCAACCGCACCTAAATCGCCGAGAGACAGGGCCATGGCGAAGGAAAACGCCATGGCCAGCGGCCGCCACAGAACCGGAAGATCGGCGAACCGCAGCCGCGTCAAGCCCTGAAGCCCGAGACTGGCGGAAAGCCGGCCGGTGCGCAAAAAATGACTGGTGAAAGCCGGTTCCAGCACCCGCATGGCAAGCGGCAAAGCCATCAGCATATTGATGAGCGCCACGAGGACCGGCGCATAGAAGCTGACATCGCCGAAAACCCGCAATAACAGGAACCACCCGCTTCCCAATACGACAGGCGGCACCAAAAGCACCAGCGAAGACCCCGCCCCCAGCATGGCGGAGAGGAAGCGCAGGGGTTGCCCCGCCTGCCGTCTGGAGCCTATCGCCTGTCGCGCGCCGATGATCGCCATGCAGCAGAGCACAACAAGAGCTGCGGACAGTGCGGCAATTGCAAGACTGGCCACCGCCGCGCGCAGGAAAATCGGCGCGGACAGAAGGCGCGGCAGATCGGCCCTCAAACCCGAAACAGCGATGGCAGCAAGCGGCAGCCCGATCAGCAGAACAGCGAACACGATTGCCACGCCATCCCAAAGACGGGCGCCGACGCCTTTTCCATCGAAACGGCGAAGGGAACGGCCAAGCGAGGGAATCTCCGCTTCGGGCGACGGCAAAAAGGCAAGAAGGCCGAGCAGAATTGCGGTGAGGGCAATCTGCAAAACCGAAAGCGCAATCGCCCGCTGCGGATCGAAATCGAACCGCAGCGCCTGATAGATCGCCACCTCCAGCGTCGTTGCCGCCGGCCCGCCGCCCAAAAGAAGAACGAGCGTGAAGCTGGTGGCGCACAGCATGAAGACAAGCCCGGCAATACCGGGGATGAGACGCGCGACCGCCGGCCATTCGATAAAACGGAAAATCGAAACCGGACCCATACCGAGGCTCGCCGCCATGCGCCAATATTCGCCCGGAATACGCTCCAGCCCGGCCAGCATCAGCCGCACCGAAAGCGGCAGATTGAAAAACACATGGGCAATAAGAATGCCGGAAAGACCGTAAATGCTGAACGGCTCATCCGCCCCGGCAAAAACAAGGGCCGAATTCAAAACGCCCTGCCTGCCCCAGATGGTGATGATACCGAAAGCGCCGACGATCACAGGCAGACCCATCGGCACCGCCATCAGTCTGACGATCCAGATTCTTCCTGGAAACTCGCGCCGACGGCAAAGCGCCAGTGCCACCGGCAGGCCGAGAAAAAGGGAAAGAAGGGTGGAGAGCGTTGCCTGATAAAGCGTGAAACGCAGGATGCGCAGCGTATAGGCATCCATGATGCCGGCAGCGGGCGCGCCGGCATCAAAAGACAGGAGAGCCGCAACCGCGAGCGCCATGAACAGGAAAACGGCAGCAAAAGCCGCCGTTCCGAAAATGATCGACCGTCGGTAATCGCGACACGGCATCATGCGCGGGTGTGCCCCTTCCTCAATTCATGCTCATGGCGGCAAGCCATTCATCGATCCATGCCTTGCGGTTCCTCGCCACCTCTTCCGGATCCATCACGAAAGTCTTCTGCGGCACCACGAGTTTGGAAAACGCCTCCGGCAAAGGCTTAGAGGTCGCCGCGACCGGCATCATCCAGTTGTTTTCCGGAATGGCATCCTGAAAACCGGATGTTAGCGTAAAAGCGAGGAACTGCTTTGCCAGTTCCTTGTGCGGCGCGTTTTTGAGGAGACCGGAAACCTCGATCTGGATGTAATGTCCTTCGGAAAAGGCGGCGGCCTGATAACGATCCGTTTTTTCAGCGACCATGTGATAGGCGGGCGAGGTGGTGTAGGAGAGCACCATCGGCACCTCACCCTTGGTGAAGAGGCCATAGGATTCCGACCAGCCCGGCGTGACGGTGAGAATGCGCTTCCTGAACTTTTCCCAAGCCTCCGGGGCCTTGTCGCCGTAAACCGATTTCACCCATAGCAGCAGGCCGAGCCCCGGCGTGGAGGTGCGCGGATCCTGAATGACGATTTTCTGCGAGGGGTCGCCTTCCACGAGGTCTTTCAGGCTCGTCGGCGGGCTTTTCACCGTCTGCGTATCATAGATGACAGCGAAATGACCGTAATCATAGGGAATGAAAACATCGTCCGTATAACCGCCCGGCACTTTGGCCGCCGATGCATCGATGCCGCTGACATCGAACAGACCGGTCTGTTTTGCTTCCGCGACAAGATTGGTGTCGAGACCGACGACGACATCCGCCTTGGACCCCGCCCCTTCAAGCTTCAGACGATTGAGCAGCGCCACGCCATCGGCCACGCCGACGAAATTGACCGTGCAATTACAAACCTTCTCGAAGGCTTCCTTCACCTTGGGGCCGGGACCCCATTCGGAAACGAAACTCTCATAGGTGTAGACGGTCAGTTCCTGTCTATCCTGTGCAATGGCAAGACCGGGCAGAAACAGCGAGGCGGCAACGAGGGAATTCAGGAAAAGACGACGGCGCACGGGTATCTCCTCAAAAAACGATAGGGAAATAGCCGTCTGCGTTAAAGCCGTCTAATCCCTCCGCCGGTATGAACCGGATCAGGTTCTTCGGGTTGGCAAGCCTCTCAGCCTTTTACACCAAAGCGCAAAAGACACCCCGTTAGATCAAGATGATGGTGTAATCCCGCCGTCCGTGATTGGCAAGATGGCCGAGGTCAGCCCTGTTCCGTCATATGCACCAGTTCCCAGACATGTCCGTCGGGGTCCTGAAAGCTGCCGGCATACATGAAGCCATGATCCTGCACGGGCTTCCAGCTGCCACCGCCGGAGGCGAGCGCCGTGGCGATCATCCGGTCGATTTCCTCCCTGCTTCCGGCGGAAAGACAGGTCAGAACCTCGGTGGTTCGCGTCGCATCGGCAATGTCGCCGTTGATGAAATCGCGGAAACGTCCCTCCTGCAGAAGCATCACGAAGATATTCTCTTCCACGATCATGCAGAGTGTGTGGTCATCTGAATATTCCGGGTTGAAGTTGAAACCGAGAGCAGTAAAGAAGTTTCTTGACGTCTCGATGTTCTTGACCGGCAGATTGACAAAAATCATGCGCATTTTTCAACTCCTCCAAGCGAACGCCGGCATAGAACGGCAATTCTGCTTTTCTGTCAAAGGTCGAAGGAGGACCGGCAAAGGAAGGACTGATGCCTTCAGCCCTCCAGTTCCTCGCGAAGCATCTCCAGTTCCAGCCATTCTTCTTCCATGTCTTCCAGCTTGTCGCGCAGCTTCGACATTTCCTGCGCCAGCGTGTTGAAAGCCTCCGGATCTTTTGTGAAAAGTTCCGGATCGGCCATGCGCTGCTCGCGTTTTGCGATTTCGCTTTGCGCCTTCTCCATCTCCTTAGGCAGATTTTCGAGCGCGAATTTCTGCTTGAAGGAAAGCTTGCCCTTCGCCTTTACAGGCTCCTGTGAAGCCGAGGCGGAAGATGCCGCTTTCGCCTTTTCCTGCTTCTCAGCCTTGCGCTTCTCGTCCGACGCCCCCTTGCGCTGCGCCATCATGTCCGAATAGCCACCGGCATATTCGATCCAGCGCCCGTCAGGCTGGTCGGGATTAACAGGGGCGATGGTGGAGGTCACGGTACGGTCAAGAAAATCGCGGTCGTGGCTGACGAGAATGACCGTGCCGGAGAAGCCGGCGACGATTTCCTGCAGCAGATCGAGCGTTTCGATATCGAGATCGTTGGTCGGCTCGTCGAGGATCAGAAGATTGGTCGGCCGTGCCAGAATGCGCGCCAGAATAAGGCGCGCGCGCTCGCCACCGGACAGGTTGCGGATTGGCGTGCGGGCCTGTTCCGGCTGGAACAGAAAGTCCTTCATATAGCCCGTCACATGCTTCAATTCGCCGTTAACCAGCAGATTTTCGCCGCGGCCATCGGTCAGATAATGCGCGAGCGTATCGTTGGGATTGAGATCCTCGCGCTTCTGGTCGAGCGTCGCAATCTCCAGATTGGTGCCAAGCTTCACCGTGCCGCTATCGGGCTCCAGCTGGCCGGTGAGCATCTTCAGAAGCGTGGTTTTACCGGCGCCGTTCGGGCCGACGAAGCCGATGCAATCGCCGCGATGGACGCGCAGCGAAAAGGGCGCGACGATCACGCGCTCGCCGTAAGCCTTGGTGATGGCCTCGGCCTCGATGACCAGTTTGCCGGATTCACGCCCTTCGGTAACGGTCGCCTGCACCGTGCCCTGCGGCCCCTTGTGGCCGCGATATTCCGCGCGCATCGCCTGAAGCTCGCCGACGCGGCGCATGTTGCGCTTGCGCCTTGCGGTCACGCCATAACGCATCCAGTGTTCTTCGCGCTCGATGGCCTTGCCGAGCTTGTGCTGCTCCAGCTCTTCCTCTTCCAGAACCTTGTCGCGCCATTCCTCGAAATGGGCAAAGCCACGATTGAGACGGCGGGACTGGCCACGATCGAGCCACACGGTCGAGGTCGAGACCTTCTCCAGAAAGCGCCGGTCGTGCGAGATCAGCACCAGCGCACTGCGCGTCTGCTGCAGCTCGCTTTCAAGCCATTCGATGGTGGGAAGATCGAGATGGTTGGTCGGCTCGTCCAGCATCAAAATATCCGGCTCAGGCGCCATGACGCGGGCAAGTGCCGCACGGCGCGCCTCGCCGCCTGAGAGGCTCTCTGGATTTTCCTGTCCGGTAAGGCCCAGATGTTCGAGAAGATAGGTCACGCGATAGGGATCGTCACCCGGTCCTAACCCCGCTTCCGCATAGGCCTGGACGGTGGCGTAACCGGCAAAATCCGGTGCCTGTTCCAGATAACGAATGGTGGCGGCGGGGTGCCGGAAAACCTCGCCCGACTGCGCCTCGATGAGACCCGCGGCGATCTTCATCAGGGTGGACTTACCGGAACCATTGCGCCCGACAAGGCAGATGCGATCGCCCGGTTCCACCTGGAGATTGGCGCCGTCGAGCAGCGGGGTCACGCCGAAGGTCAGCTTGATGTCATCGAGTTTCAAAATTGGGGGTGCCAAGGCGTCAGGCTCCGGTCAGGTCATAAGGGCGGGCGAGCACGATGGCTTTTCCGCTTTTCAGCGAGAAATGCACGGGGCCGCCATTCGCGACATTGGAAATAGTGCGGGACGAACCGAAAGCAAGCGCGAAATCCTTCAATGGATAACGCACATTGCCGATATCGAGCCCATCAAGAGCGGTAAATCCGGCAACCGAAAACAGCGAAGCGGGCGGCAGATCAATGGCGAGCGAACCGGCAAGCAACGGCCTTGCCTCTTCCTCACCCGAGGTCAGCGTCACCTCAAAACCATGTTCCGCAAGCGCTACCGCATAAAGAAGGTGTTGCAGAGCATGGTCGCTTCGTGCGCCGCCAAGCGCGCCCACCAGCAGCAGCGAATGCGCGCCGCGCGACAGTGCCTCGGAGACCGCGATCTCACCATCTGTCACTGCCTTTGCCGCCGGATAGGGTTGCCGCGTCACATCGGGCCAGGCGTTGAGCAACTCTTCATTGGCGGAATCGAAATCCCCAACCCACAGCTCGGGCACAAGGCCAAGCGGCCCGGCATGGCGCATGCCGCCATCGGCCGCAATCACACGGCTGTCCGCGACCGCCTCTTTCAGACGACCGGTCACCGTGACATCGCCGCCAAGCAGAATGGTGAAGCGCTCTTTGTTCATGCCCTGCCTTACCGCACCTCGGCCGAAAATGGAAAGCAGAAACCCGATGAAATCAGCCTATATTGATTTTCGCCGGCTTCGGGATTATGAAACCCCTCAGTGGTGATTTGCCGACCGGCTTGCAGCCACTTTAAAGAAGTCGCTAAAGGGTCGAGGAAAAGGGCAATTTCCTGGGACCGGTCGCGATTTCGCTGCCGGTTTTTTTGTTTTCGCAACGTTCTTTACGCGACCCGGAAAAGAGAGTTCGACATGCCGATCAAGATTCCCGATACGCTTCCCGCCTTTGAGACCCTCGTTCATGAGGGCGTGCGGGTCATGACCGAAACGGCGGCCATCCGGCAGGATATCCGCCCGCTCCAGATCGGGCTTCTCAACCTCATGCCGAACAAGATCAAGACCGAAATCCAGATGGCGCGCCTCGTCGGCGCCTCGCCGCTGCAGGTGGAATTGTCGCTCATCCGCATCGGCGGCCATCGCGCCAAGAACACGCCGGAAGAACATCTCCTCTCCTTCTACGAGACGTGGGAAGAAGTGCGTCACCGCAAGTTCGACGGTTTCATCGTCACCGGCGCGCCGATTGAGCTGCTCGAATATGAGGACGTCACCTATTGGAATGAAATGCAGAAGATATTTGAATGGACCCGCACCAATGTTCATTCGACCCTCAACGTCTGCTGGGGCGCGATGGCCGCCATCTATCATTTCCATGGGGTGCCGAAATACGAGCTGAAGGAAAAAGCTTTCGGGGTCTATCGCCACCGCAACCTTTGCCCCTCCTCGATCTACCTCAACGGCTTTTCGGACGATTTTCAGGTTCCGGTATCACGCTGGACGGAAGTTAGGCGCGCCGATATCGAAAAACACCCCGACCTCGAAATCCTGATGGAATCTGAGGAAATGGGCGTGTGTCTGGTGCATGAAAAGGAAGGCAACCGTCTCTATATGTTCAATCATGTCGAATATGATTCGACCTCATTGTCCGACGAATATTTCCGTGACGTGAATTCCGGCGTTCCCATCAAGCTGCCGCATGATTATTTTCCGCACAATGATCCGGAACTAGCCCCGCTCAACCGTTGGCGCAGCCATGCCCATCTGTTTTTCGGCAACTGGATCAACGAAATATACCAGACGACGCCCTACGATCTCGAATCCATCGGCAAACTCGCTGCGTAAATTGCGGATTGCGAATTGCCGGAAAATGACGCAACGTCCGCCGGCAATTCATGGCAATCGGGAGAATGACGTTATGAGCGACGCGGCGGTGCGGGAGAATTTCGGTTTCACGACGACCGGCGAAAAAGTCGAACGCGTCACCATCTCGAAAGGCGGGCTGACGGCCAAGATCATCACCTGGGGCGCCGTTATTCAGGATCTGCGTCTTGAAGGCCACCAGCCGCCCCTCGTGCTCGGCTTCGACAAGTTCGAGGACTATAAATATTCCTCCTATTTCGGCGCCACCCCCGGCCGCAACGCCAACCGTATTGGCGACGGCCGGTTCTCGATCGACGGGCACGAATACCAGCTGGAGCTCAATGAAAAGGGCGTAAGCCACCTGCATGGCGGTAGCGACGGCATGGGCAAACGCAACTGGATGCTGATGGAACATGGCGAAAGCCATGTGGTTCTGCAGATTATCGACCCCGATGGCCGCGCCGGTTATCCCGGCAATTGCACGGTCACGGCCACCTATACGATCCTCGACGGCGGCGTGCTTTCGGTGGTCTATGAAACGGTGACCGACCAGCCGACCATCGCCAATGTCTGCCAGCATTCCTACTTCAATCTCGATGGCGCAGACACCGCACTTGGGCATGAGATCAGCATCGCGGCTGATTTTTACCTGCCCACCAATGACAAGCAGATACCGACGGGCGAAATCCGCTCCGTCGAAGGCACCGTCTTCGACCTGCGCCACCCGACACCGATGCGGCGCAAGGAGAATGGCGAGCAGGTTCTCTACGACCATAATTTCTGCCTCTCGCCAGAGCGCCGCGCCAAGCGCAAGGTCGCCCGCGCCTATTCGTCGGCCTCCGATATCGCCCTTGAAGTTCACACCACCGAACCCGGTGTGCAGTTTTATTCGGCCTTTAAACTGGATGTTCCGGTTCCCGGCCTCGATGGCCGTCGCTATGGCCCCTTTGCCGGTTTCTGCCTGGAAACGCAGATATGGCCGGACGCCGTCAACCACGCGGATTTCCCGCACGCCATCCTGCGGCCAGGCGAAACCCTGCGACAGGAAACCGATTATATTTTCAAGAAAGGCTGAAGCGGCACGCCGGGATCAATCCAGCACGCAGCCGACATAGCCGCCGGAGGCGCGGGCGCGCCGTTCGATGAGGCTAGCAAGCCGTTGCAGCCCGCGTCCCGGCTTGCTGGCGACGCGGTCGATTGGATTGGGTAATGACACAGCCAGCAGCGCCGCCTGACGGGAGCTGAGTTTTGCGGCCGGCACCTTGAAATGGTGCTGGGCGGCAGCCTCGATACCGTAAATTCCCGGTCCCCATTCCGCAACGTTGAGATAAATCTCCATCATCCGCTTTTTCGACCACACGAAATCGGCGGCAATCGCCAGCGGCAATTCCAGCCCCTTGCGCAAAAACGAGCGGCCGTTCCATAAGAACAGATTCTTCGCCGTCTGCATCGGAATAGTGCTGGCGCCGCGGGTGGAAGCCCCCTCGAGCGCATCGCTGACCACAGATTGCATCTGGTTCCAGTCCACACCGCCGTGGAAACAGAACTGCCCGTCCTCAGACATCATCACGGATTGCACAAGGCGCGGCGAAATATCCTCAAGCGGCACCCAGCGTCTATCATAACCCTGCAGAGTGACCATATCGGTCAGCATCAGCGTCGAAACAGGCCGGATGAATGGCAACGCATAAACCGGAATCAACAGATAGGGCAGAATCAGCAAAACCAGCATGGTCATGACGATACGCTTTGCCAACGTGCGAAAATCCACCTTCTGCCTGCTTCGGTCTTCCGCCAGCACGGCATATTCTGCGTCGCTTTCAGGCGTACTGCTCAATATCCGTCCCCGCGCCCCACGCCAATTGAAGCCTTTCATAGTCCATTGCCGCCTTGAAGGCGAGTCCGGTGACACCGTTGCGACCCCGGAATCACGAAAAGGTTTGCCTGCATTCGTCCGGCATGCCAAAGAGCGCGCATGGACGCTCAGATGACGAATTTCGAAACGAGACTGCGCGAAAACGCGGCAAAAACCGAAGCCCTGCTTGGCCGCCTGCTTTCCGGCGACGCCCGCGCGGATGAGATCACGCGCCCGCAAAACCTGCTCGACGCCATGCGCCATGGCGTGCTGAACGGCGGCAAACGCCTACGGCCCTTCCTCGTCATCGAAAGTGCTGCCCTTGCGGGCGGGAATGCCGAAGCCGCCCTTTATGTCGGCGCGGCACTGGAATGCCTCCATTGTTATTCGTTGGTTCATGACGATCTGCCGGCCATGGACGATGACGACCTGCGCCGCGGCCAGCCGACGGTGCATCGCAAATTCGATGAGGCAACCGCTATTCTCGCGGGTGACAGCCTGCTGACGCTTGCCTTCGATATCATCGCCTCGGACGAAAATCCGCTAGCCGCGGAACGCAAGACCGCACTCGTGCTTTCGCTTGCCCGCGCAGCGGGCATAGGCGGTATGGCTGGCGGCCAGGCGCTCGATCTCGCTGCGGAAAAGAAGGCACCCGATGAAGCCGGCGTCGTTACATTGCAGGCTATGAAAACCGGCGCACTGTTACGTTTTGCCTGTGAAGCGGGCGCAATTGTTGCTGGCAGCGACATTTCCGAAAGGCAAAGGCTGCGTCTCTTCGGCGAAAAGATCGGCCTCGCCTTCCAGCTTGCCGACGACCTTCTGGATTTGACGGCCGACGCCGCCACCATGGGCAAGGCCACCGGAAAGGATGCCGCTCGCGGCAAGGGAACGCTTGTGGCGTTGCGCGGCGAAGACTGGGCACGTCGCAAACTGCAGGAGCAGGTGGCGGAAGCCAGCGAACTCTTGGCCCCTTATGGCGAAAAGGCCGCAATTCTCATCGCGGCCGCCAGATTCATCGCTGAACGAAAAAGCTGAGCGGCTTCCGCTCAGCTTTTCATCACCCAATCAGCCCTTGAGCGGCGAAATCAGCACTTCGACGCGACGGTTCTGGGCGCGGCCATCCGGCGTTGCGTTCGAGGCGATCGGCTGCGACGGGCCGAAGCCGAGCGTCGAAATACGGCGCTGGTCGACGCCGCGCGCGCCGAGATAATTGGCGACCGACGCGGCACGACGTTCCGAAAGGCCCTGATTGTAACCGGCGCTGCCGGTAGAATCGGTATGGCCGTTGATGTCGATGAGCGTGCGGTTGAACTTGTTCAGCACGATGGCGACAGAATCGAGCGTCTGATAGAATGGCGGGATGACCTGATCCTGGTCCGTCGCGAAGGTGATGTTCGACGGCATGTTGAGAACGATGCTGTCGCCACGGCGGGTAACCGAAACGCCGGTTCCCTGAAGCTGGGCGCGAAGCTCTGCTTCCTGGCCATCCATGTAATTGCCGATGGCGCCGCCGGCGAGCGCGCCGATGCCCGCACCGATGAGCGCTGCATTGCGGCGACCGGTCGGCGAACCGCCGACAGCCAGACCACCCAGAGCACCGACCACGGCGCCGATGCCGGCGCCGCCCGCCGTGTTCGAAATCTTCTGCTCACCCGTATAGGGATCGGTGGTGGTGCAGGCGGAAAGATAGGTCCCGCAAAGGGCGACGATCGCGATTTTTTTGATCATGTGTTTTGATGCTCCGAGAGGTTCAGGAGGTATGACAATGGAATTCCGGCCTTTTCACGCTACTCTTTACTCCGCCGCATCTTTCCGGCCAAAACGCTTTTCGATGTAATCGATCACAAGCGCTTCAAAATCGGCGGCGATGTTGGGACCACGCAGGGTCAGCGCCTTTTCGCCATCAATAAAGACGGGCGCTGCCGGGCTTTCGCCGGTTCCGGGCAGCGAAATGCCAATATCGGCATGTTTGCTTTCGCCGGGCCCATTGACGATGCAGCCCATGACGGCAACGTTGAGCGCCTCGACCCCGGGATATTTTTCCCGCCATATCGGCATGTTCTTGCGAATGTCGTTCTGGATGTTCTGGGCCAGTTCCTGAAACACGGTAGACGTGGTGCGCCCGCAGCCAGGACATGCCGCAACGACCGGAATGAACTGCCGAAAGCCCATGACCTGCAGCAGTTCCTGCGCCACCTGGACCTCGCGGGTGCGGTCGCCATTCGGCTCCGGCGTCAGCGAAACGCGGATCGTATCGCCGATGCCATGCTGAAGCACGTAACCCATGGCGGCGGACGAGGCGACGATGCCTTTCGAACCCATGCCCGCTTCGGTCAGGCCGAGATGCAGGGCGTGGTCGGAGCGTTCCGACAGCATGGAATAAACGGCGATCAGGTCCTGCACCTGGCTGACCTTGGCCGACAGGATGATGCGGTTGCGCGGCAGGCCGATTTCTTCGGCAAGCTCGGCGGAAATCAGCGCCGACTGAACGATCGCTTCTCGCGTTACCTGACGGGCGGAGAGAGGGAAGCCTTGCTCCTTGTTCCTGTCCATCAGGGTCGTCAGCAATTCCTGATCGAGCGAGCCCCAGTTGACGCCGATTCGCACCGGCTTGTCGTAACGGATCGCCATTTCCACGATCTCGCCGAACTGCTTGTCCTTCTTGTCCTTGAAGCCGACATTGCCCGGATTGATCCGGTATTTGCCCAGCGCCTCGGCACAGGCAGGGTGATCGGCGAGAAGCTTGTGGCCGATATAATGGAAATCGCCAACAAGCGGCACATCAAGCCCAAGACGCAGCAACCGCTCGCGGATTTTCGGCACCGCGGCCGCACTCTCGTCGCGGTCGACGGTGATGCGCACGATTTCCGAACCGGCGCGGAACAACGCCGCCACTTGGCTGACCGTGGCGTCGATATCCGCCGTATCGGTATTGGTCATCGACTGCACGACGACGGGCGCGCCGCCACCGACGATGACACCGCCCACGTCTACGGCGACGGATGCGCGGCGGGGCTTGGGATCGTAATCGGCATGTGACGTCATGGCGGTCTCTGGAGCTTGCGGCAAGGTCTGGCAATTGAGGTGAAACAAGGGGGCCGGCTTGTCAACACCCAACGCATGAGAGCTTCTACTTTACCGCAATCATGGCAAAATTCGAGACGCCTATTCCTTGCCCGCGCCATCCGCATGGCGCGCGAGCCGCGAAAGCAGCAGAACCACCACATGGAGCAGGGGTAGGAACAGGAAGACACTGGCGAGACCGGTATGTTCCGCGATGAAGCCGATGGCGGACGGTGCCACCAAGATACCGGAGTAACCCATGGTGGTAACAACCGAAAGGCCGATTCCCGGTGCCAGCCCCGGCATGTTGCCCGCTGCCGAAAAGGCAATCGGCACCATGTTGGAAATACCGATGCCGGCAATCGCGAAGCCGATGATCGCAATAGTGGAATTTCCCGCAAGACCGGCAATCATAAGACCGATAATCGACATGGCCGAACAGAAGCGCAGGGTCGTCACGGCGCCGAAGCGGTCACGCACCAGATCGCCGGCAAACCGCATCGCCGCCATGGTCATGGAAAAGGCCGCAAAGGCAAAACCGGACTGCGATACGGAAGCACCGAGTTCATTGCGCAGATAAAGCGCACCCCAGTCGAGGATGGCCCCTTCCGGGATCATCGAGAACAGCGCCATCAGGCCGATGATCCAGGGCAGAGGCGTCAGCGGCAGGCCACCTTTCGGGTGCTCCTCCTCCGGATGCGGACGATCCGCAAGGACGCGCGGCCACGCAATGACCAGCAGCACGAGCGCGATGACGGTTAGCGCAATGGCGTGTCCCTGCACACCGATGGCCGTGATGAGATACCCGCCAAGACCGGCGCCGATCAGGCCGCCGAGGCTCCAGAAAGCGTGGCACGACGACATGATGGCGCGGCGCATATCGCGCTCCACCGCTACCGCATTGGCGTTCATGGCGACATCCATCGCCCCCGTCAGCCCGCCGAACAGGAAAACCGCGATCACCCCCGCCCAGACGGTGCCGGCCCAGGAGATGAAAAGCAGCGTCGGCAGAAAGATGGCGGCGGTGACAAGGCTGACCGTACGCGAGCCGAAACGGGCGATCTGCGATCCTGCAATCGGCATGAAAACCAGCGAACCGATACCGAAAACCAGAATGATCAGGCCGAGCGCACTTTCGCTGAGGGACAGACGTGCGGCAAATTCCGGAATCTTCGGCGCCCATGAGCCCATCATGAAGCCGTTCATCAAAAACAGCAGCGAAACGCCAAGCCTGTGCCGCGTCAGATAGGATGAGCGTGTGCCTGTCGGCGAAAACGTCGTGGGGCCATTCATCGGCAATATCCTTCAGACTTGACCATGAGAAAACTGAGCGACGTCATCATCGCCGCAATGAACCTGTACGCCCTTTGCCGACAGGGCCTCGACCAATGCGCGGTCGGCATCCTGTTCCAGCACCAGGGAAAGAGGTGGGGAGAAATCATGCACATGGAAAGCTGCCCTGTGGCCGAGCTTTTCCGTGGTGATGGCGGCGACAATCCGCTGGCTGGCGCTGCAGGCGAGCCGCTTGAACACCGCATCTTCGAAAACATCCGCCGACAGACCCGTCTCGGCCGCAACGCCGCAAACACCGAGGACACATAGATCTGGCCGCATCAGTTCAAGCTGCCGAAGCGCCATGGCATCGATCGCCGCACCTACGGCCGGATCGACTTTGCCGCCGATCAGCACCAGATCGATATCGGCCCGCCCCGTCAGCTCGGCGGCTATGGCGGGCGTATTCGTCACTACGGTCAGATTGAGCCCGGCCGGTATCGCTCGTGCAATGGCAAGATTGGTCGACCCGGCATCGATGAAAACCACCATGCCCGGTTCAATGAGCGGAACGACGGCGCGCGCCAGCATGGCCTTGCGGTCCGCATCCTCGGCAATACGCGTTTTCAGCGGCACCGTCTTGCTGTCGGAAAGCAACGCCCCGCCATAAACCCGTAAACATTCGCCACGGGCCGCCATCTCACGCAGGTCGCGGCGCACGGTGTCTTCGGAAACGCCGAAACTCTGCGCGAGATCCTGCGCCAGCACCCGACCGCTTTGCCGCAACTGCGCAAGGATGAGCGCCTGCCGCTCGCTAACAAAATGATCGCTCATCGGAACTCATGCATAAACAAGAATAAACGTGCAAGAACATGCATATTTGAGTTTTTTCGGTTACGCAATAAAAAACGCCCGCCGAAGAGGCGGGCGTCTGACATTGCATCAATGATCAAATACGGCTTTATTCCCCGTAAGCGATCAACAAATCTTTCGCATCGATCTGATCGCCGGGGCGCACCAGAACTTCGGCGATCTTGCCATCGCGTTCGGCGTGAAGCGCGGTTTCCATCTTCATGGCCTCGATGGAGAGCAGCACGTCGCCGGCCTTGACATCCTGACCCTGGTTGACGAAGACGCGGCTGATCACGCCCGGCATTGGCGCGCCGATATGGACGGCATTGCCGGGTTCGGCCTTGCGGCGCACGGCGGAGCCGGAAGCGCCATGGGCGCGATCCGGCACCTTGATGCGGCGCGGCTGACCATTGATCTCGAAGAACACCGTCACCATGCCCTTGTCATCAACGCCGGACGAAGCCTGATTGACGACGACAAGCGTCTTGCCGCGCTCGAGATCGGCAAACAGCTCTTCGCCATCTTCCATGCCGTAGAAATAGGCATGGGTCGGCAGCACGGAGACCGGACCATATGTCTCAGCAGTCAGCGCGAAATCGGTGAATACCTTCGGATACATCAAATAGGATGCGAACTCGAAGTCATCGACCTTGCGCTCCAGCTTGGTCTCGATCACCTTCCGTTCGGCATCGAGATCGGCATCTTCCAGCAGCGAACCCGGACGGACGGTATAGGGCGCTTCGCCCTTCAGCGCCTTTTTCTGCAGGGCTGCCGGCCAGCCGCCCGGCGACTGCCCAAGATCGCCCTTCAGCATCGACACCACCGATTCCGGGAAAGACACTTCACGATCAGGGTTTTCAACATCGGCCACCGTCAGATCCTGACTGACCATCATCAACGCCATATCACCGACGACCTTGGAAGACGGCGTCACCTTGACGATATCGCCGAACATCCGGTTGGCGTCGGCATAGGCCTGCGCCACCTCGTGCCAGCGGCTCTCAAGACCCAGCGAACGGGCCTGTTCCTTGAGGTTGGTGAACTGTCCACCCGGCATTTCATGCAGATAGACTTCCGAGGCTGGTCCCTTGAGATCGCTCTCGAAGGCCGCATACTGGTTGCGCACGGCCTCCCAATAGAAGGAAATGCGGCGGATCCATTCGGTATCGAGGCCCGTGTCGCGCTCCGAGCCCGCCAGCGCCTCCACAATCGAGCCAAGGCAAGGCTGCGACGTATTGCCGGAGAAGGCGTCCATTGCGGCATCCACGGCGTCGACACCGGCATCCACGGCCGCAAGAACGGTCGCGGCGGAAATGCCCGAAGTATCATGGGTGTGGAAATGAATCGGCAGACCGGTCGCCTCGCGCAGCGCCTTGAACAGAACCTTGGCGGCAGCCGGTTTCAGCAGGCCCGCCATATCCTTGACGGCGATGATATGGGCGCCGGCCTTTTCCAGCTCAACGGCGAGGTTGGTATAATATTTGAGATCATATTTCGGACGCGCCGAATTCAATAGGTCGCCGGTGTAGCAGATGGTCGCCTCGCAGAGCTTGTTCTCCTCGGCAATTGCATCCATCGAGACGCGCATATTCTCCACCCAGTTCAGGCAGTCGAAGACGCGGAAGAGATCGACCCCCCCCTTTGCGGCCTGACGGACGAAGTATTTCACGACGTTGTCGGGATAGTTCTTGTACCCAACGCCGTTCGCGCCGCGCAGAAGCATCTGCAGCAGCAGGTTTGGCGCGCCTTCGCGGATCAGCGCAAGACGCTCCCATGGGTCTTCCGTCAGGAAGCGCATGGAAACGTCGAACGTCGCACCACCCCAGCATTCCAGCGAGAGAAGCTGCGGCAGCGCCTTGGCGTAAACGCTGGCGACACGGGCGATATCATGGGTACGAACGCGGGTGGCCAAAAGCGACTGGTGCCCGTCACGCATGGTCGTATCAGTAACCAGAACGCGTTTTTCATTGCGCATCCAGTCCGCAAAGCCTTTCGGGCCAAGCTTGTCCAGCAGTTGTTTGGTGCCATCGGGCGTCGGCGCGTCGATATAAGGTACGACCGGCTTTGCCGCCTTTTGGGAGGGCTTAGCACGACCCTTGGTTTCCGGGTGGCCGTTGACAGTCACATCGGCAAGATAGGTCAGGAGCTTGGTGGCGCGGTCCTGACGCTTGACCTGCGCGAACAGTTCCGGCGTCGAATCGATGAAGCGAGTCGTATAGGTGTTGTTGCGGAAGCTGTCGTGACCGATAATGGCTTCGAGGAAGGTGAGGTTCGTTGCCACACCGCGAATACGGAATTCGCGCAGCGCGCGATCCATGCGGTTGATCGCTTCATCCGGTTGCGGCGCCCAGGCCGTTACCTTGACGAGCAGTGGATCGTAATAACGGGTGATGACAGCGCCGGTATAGGACGTACCGCCATCCAGACGGATGCCGAAGCCCGAGGCGGAACGGTAGGCGGTGATACGGCCATAGTCCGGAATGAAATTATGTTCCGGGTCTTCCGTCGTGATACGGCACTGCAGCGCATGGCCGTTGAGACGGATGTCCTCCTGGCGCGGCACGCCGGATTCCGCCGTGCCAATGGCGGCGCCTTCGAGAATGTGGATCTGCGCCTTGACGATATCGATACCGGTCACGACTTCAGTGACGGTATGCTCCACCTGGATGCGTGGATTGACCTCGATGAAGTAGAATTTGCCGGTATCGGCGTCCATCAGATATTCGACCGTGCCGGCGCCGATATAATTGGTGGCGGCGGCAATCTTCAGGGAGTAGGCAGCCAATTCCTGACGCTGCGCTTCGGTGAGATAGGGCGCGGGCGCACGCTCGACCACCTTTTGATTGCGGCGCTGGATCGAACAATCACGCTCGAACAGATGCACGACATTGCCATGCGTATCACCGAGAATCTGGCTTTCGACGTGACGCGCACGCTCGACCAGCTTTTCCAGATAGACCTCATCCTTGCCGAAAGCGGCCTTCGCCTCGCGCTTGGCCTCCGTCACCTCGCGGGCGAGATCCTCTCGTCTGCGGATGGCGCGCATGCCGCGTCCGCCGCCGCCCCAGGAGGCTTTCAGCATGACCGGATAGCCGATTTCCGCAGCCATGCGCTCCACTTCCGCCATATCGTCGGGCAGTGGATCGGTAGCGGGAACAACGGGGACGTTGACCGAGATCGCCAGATTACGGGCAGCCACCTTGTTGCCGAGCTGGCGCATCGTATCCGCCGTCGGCCCGATGAAGGTGATGCCGGCCTTGTTGCAGGCCTCCACGAATTCGGGGCTTTCAGACAGAAGACCGTAACCGGGATGGATCGCGTCCGCTCCGGAAAGCTTGGCAACGCGAATAACCTCCTCAATCGAAAGATAGCTCTCGATCGGCCCCATATCCTTGGCGAGATGCGGCCCCCTGCCGACCTGATAGGATTCGTCCGCCTTGAAGCGGTGCAAAGACAGCTTGTCCTCTTCCGCCCAAATCGCAACGGTTTTAATCCCAAGCTCGTTCGCTGCCCGGAAAACGCGGATCGCAATTTCGGATCGGTTGGCAACAAGTATTTTCGATATTTTCAAGACGGTCTCCCCACACGCCAAAACAAAATTTCTGCTGCACTGCGGAATTAAGCAGCAAAACCCTGTCTTGGAAAGAGCAATTCCGGCGAGAACTGTCCTGTTTGCGCTAGCTCAGCAAACCATGGCGAAAAGCAAGCGCTACGGTGTGCTGTCGGTTCTTGGCGCTGAAACGGCGCTGGATCCCGTTGATGTACCAGTCGACCGTGTGGTTGGAGATCGATAGTTGGCGTCCAATTTCGGTGGAAGTCATACCGTCCGCCATCAGCGTCAACACCTCCATTTCGCGCCTCGTAAGCTCGAGAGCGGAAACGTCAGGGGCATTGCTGAAACCATGGGCCTGCCCGGAAAGATCGAGAAGGCGCCAGAACACGGCACGCGTGGCCGCATCCAGTAACTCCACCTGCAAAGAGGGCAATTGCCGATCCTGGCCGCCAATGAACACCGCACCGATGAAGCCCGCACGGCCGTGCACGGGAAAGGCGTAACCACCCTGCAGACCGTACCGGCCGGCATCGTGGAAAAACACGCTCGCCCTTTTGCGATGCATCGCACGCGGCAGCCCCTCCAGCGCTTCCTTCCACTGAAATGGCTTGTGCACCATGCCGATCACTTTGCGGACGGGATCGACAAGATTGTATTTTTTTGCCCTGTAGACCTCCAGCCAGCCTTCGGGCAGGTGTTGCGCGAGGATGTGTCCGGTGGAGGCGAGCTCACCGGTCATCCGCCTGCTGACGAGAAAATATTCGAAACCGTATTCGCGAATGAGCGTTACAAATTCAGAACGAACGCGGTCGGCGCTTCCCGCTTGGTAACACGCAGAGATGAAGTGAAGAATATCATGCATAAAGACACGGGGTCCGGAGCTTGGCTTGAAGGGAATGACACGAAGGACATGGTCCCGCGATGACGTCATGTTACTCGGGCGCCGGTCGGTTGAGATTGAACATATCGTCGTTAGCAATCCCTGAAACGAAGATGCGAAATCTTGTGACGGCAGGCCTCCGGAAACATCAGGTTCGGTTTTTTTCGGTTCGCACGCGCGGTCGATCTGTTAAGCCGCCATTCAGACAGAAAGAGCGATAATTACACAAATTTCGCCGTCTCATGCAACCTTGCTAAAATAACTTGCCTTGAGGCCGAACAAACAACCGCTCGAAAAAGACGCTCGGACTGGATTGAAAATTTGACCTTGTTTCAGGTTTACACACGCGCGCTGCGCTATCTGACCGTTCATAAATGGCGGGTGACGGTGGTCGTCATCGCCAACGTCATTCTTGCAGCTATCACCATCGCCGAACCAGTTCTGTTCGGCCGGATCATCGACGCCATCTCTTCCGGCACAAATGTCGCGCCCATCCTCATTTTGTGGGCGGGTTTCGGTGTCTTCAACACTGTCGCTTATGTGGCTGTTGCCCGCGAGGCCGACAGGCTGGCCCATGGCCGGCGCGCGTCGCTTCTGACGGAAGCCTTCGGGCGCATCATCTCAATGCCGCTCTCCTGGCACCATCAGCGCGGCACCTCCAACGCCCTGCACACGCTTTTGCGCGCCAGCGAAACGCTGTTTGGCCTGTGGCTCGAATTCATGCGCACGCATCTGGCCACCTTCGTCGCACTGGTGCTGCTTGTGCCGACAGCCATGTCCATGGACCTGCGCCTCAGCTTCGTGCTGATCGGCCTCGGTATCGTTTATTGGTACATCGGCAAGTGGGTGATGAGCCGCACCAAAGACGGTCAGGCTTCGGTCGAAGAGCATTATCACAGCGTTTTTGCCCATGTCAGCGACTCCATCAGCAACGTGTCGGTGCTGCACAGCTACAACCGCATCGAGGCCGAAACGAAAGCGCTGAAATCTTTCACCGAAAAGCTGCTGAGCGCGCAATATCCTGTGCTGGACTGGTGGGCCTTCGCCAGTGCACTTAACCGCACGGCCTCCACCGTTTCGATGATGATCATCCTCGTCATCGGTACCATGCTGGTGAAGAACGGTGAGTTGCGCGTTGGCGATGTCATTGCCTTCATCGGTTTCGCGAATCTCCTGATCGGCCGTCTGGACCAGATGCGCCAATTCGTGACGCAGATTTTCGAAGCCCGCGCCAAGCTCGTGGATTTCTTCGTGCTGGAAGATTCCGTCAAGGAACGGGAAGAACCGGGCGATGCGCGCGAATTGTCGAATGTCTCCGGCACCGTGGAGTTCCGCAACATCAATTTCGGTTTCGCCAACACCAAGCAGGGCGTTCACGACGTTTCGTTCACGGCCAAGGCCGGCGAGACAGTCGCGATCGTCGGGCCGACGGGCGCTGGCAAGACCACGCTCATCAATCTCCTGCAGCGGGTCTACGACCCCGATTCCGGCCAGATACTCATCGATGGAACCGATATTTCGACGGTGACGAAAAATTCGCTCCGCAACTCCATCGCCACGGTGTTTCAGGATGCGGGCCTGCTGAACCGCTCCATTCGCGAAAACATCCGCCTCGGCCGTGAATCGGCCACCGATGCGGAAGTGGTGGAAGCAGCGGCGGCAGCAGCGGCGACGGATTTCATCGACAGCCGCATCAACGGCTATCTGACCCAGGTGGGTGAACGCGGCAACCGCCTGTCCGGCGGCGAGCGCCAGCGCATCGCCATTGCACGCGCCATCCTGAAAAACGCCCCCATTCTGGTTCTCGATGAGGCAACCAGTGCGCTGGACGTGGAAACCGAGGCCCGTGTGAAGGCCGCTGTGGATGCGCTGCGAAAGAATCGCACGACCTTTATCATCGCGCACCGCCTTTCCACGGTCCGCGATGCCGATCTCGTTCTTTTCCTCGATCAGGGCCGGATCATCGAGAAGGGCACCTTCGATGAACTGACCCAGCGCGGCGGTCGCTTCACCTCACTACTGCGCACCAGCGGCCTGCTAACGGAAGACGAAAACCAGCAACCCCGGCCAAAGGCTATTGCCTCCTAAGGGTCTGGCTGACGGAATGAAGACAGGGCGGACAGCATGTTGTCCGCCCTTTTTCTTTGTGCGCTTCCCGGCGACCCCGCCAGATCACAGGTCGCCTATCAAAGAATTCCGGTCAAGGAACTTGCCAGCCAGAAATCAATCTGCGCGCATGGGAGGACAGTTCCCAGAAAGGCAACGATAGCTGCGAGTTTGATCAGGAAAACTCCAAGCACCACGCCAAGCGTCATTCCGACGCTCGTCTTCCGTGGGCAGCGCGCCAGCCAACACGACAACGTTAACGAAAGAACGGTGAGCAACGCCAACAGCGCAAGTTCTGTGAAAGATGCGCTGAATTCCTGGATAATTCCCCTCCGACCGACCGACTATTTGTGACTGCTGCTTTCTCGAAAGGATTGACGAGACAGTCCGTACCGGACGATCCGGCACCGCGCCATCGAAGCCTTCGCCAATATGAGCCTGTCTCGGCGCTGCAGCACCTTCCAGCCAGTGCTGCGAAGGAAGCCCGGTGCCATGCCATGATCCGACCCATAAGCTGAGTCGGAGGTCAGGGTAGCCCCATAAAGATTCAGGCCCCCGCGTTACCACGGGAGCCTGAGTTTATAGGCGAACGGAGACCTGATCGTCTTAGTCGAAGGGAATCACCCGATCATCTGCCGACAGGACCTTGCCATCGACGGAAACGGAAACTGCCGCCGTATCTGCCTTGCGGCTGACGACGATGTCCTTTGCCTTCCCGTCGAGCGTGATCTTCACCGAGAAACCGCTCCAGTCCTCTGGCAGCGACGGCGAAATATGCAGCTCTCCGTTGGTGCGGGTGATGCCGAGAATACCCTCGACGGCCGCACGATAGAGCCAGCCGGCAGAACCCGTGTACCAGCTCCACCCGCCACGGCCGGCGTAGGCGCCTTCACCGTAGACATCCGCAGTCACCACATAGGGTTCGACCCGATAGGTTTCCGACGCCGCCGCATCGAGCGCATGATTGACGGGGTTGAGCAGCTGGAAGCAGTTCCATGCCTCCTGCGCACGACCTTGCTTGGCAAGCGCAAGAACCACCCAAGTCGCCGCATGGGTATATTGTCCGCCGTTTTCGCGCACACCCGGCGGATATCCCTTGATGTAGCCCGGATCATGCGGCGCACGCGAGAAGGGCGGCGTGAACAGCCGGATGATGCCGGTCTTTTCATCGACCAGATGCGACATGACCGCATCCATCGCCTGCTGCGACCGAGCCTCTTCGCCTTCGCCGGAGAGAACGCTCCAGCTCTGGCCGAGAGAATCGATCCGGCATTCCTCGCTTTCGGACGAGCCTAGCGGTGTGCCGTCATCGAAATAGCCGCGCCGGTAATAGCTGCCATCCCAACCCGCTGTTTCCAGCGCATTGCGCAGCCTTTCCCGATGCGACGACCATTTGGCGACGCGGTCAGTATCGCCACGCTTCTCGGCGATCTCGACGAAGTCTCGCAATGCGCCTGACAGGAACCAGCCGAGCCAGACGCTCGTGCCCTTGCCGCCAACGCCGACACGGTTCATGCCGTCGTTCCAGTCTCCGCCGAGGATCAGCGGCAGGCCGTTCTCCCCGGTACGGTGAATGGCGAGATCAAGCGCTAGCGCCGCATGTTCGTAAAGCGTGACGGACCTGTCGCTCGTCTCCGGCTGGAAGAAAGCATCGTGCTGGCCGGGCATCAATGCCGGGCCCTTCAGGAAGGGAATGCTCTCATCGAGGATGGCGACATCGCCCGTGGCTGAGACGTACTGGTTGATCGCATAAGCGAGCCAGACCACATCGTCCGAGATGGTCGTGCGGACACCGGCACCAGTCAGCGGCAGCCACCAGTGCTGTACATCGCCTTCCGGGAACTGGCGGCCAGCCGCGCGCAGGATCTGCTTGCGGGCAAGCTCCGGCTGGTAGAGCAGGAAGGCCAGCGTATCCTGCAACTGATCGCGGAAGCCGAAGGCGCCGCTCGACTGGTAGAAAGCCGTGCGCGCCAGAATGCGGCAGGCCAGCGCCTGATAGGGCAGCCAGTTATTGACCATGTGGTTGAAGCCCGCATCAGGCGTGGAAACCTGCAACTGGCCGGTAAAGCCCGTCCAGAATTCCTTGCTCGCGTCTAATACCGTCTGGAAGTCCGCCTGGCGGGCATCCTTCACCAGTACTTCGGCCTCTTCCGCATTGTCGGCATCGCCGAGAATGAAGGTCATGTGCCGTTCTTCGCCGGGCTTCAGGTGGATTTCCTGCATCAGTGCCGCGCAGGGATCGCCATCGACCTCGGTGGTGCCACTTAGCGCCGCACCGGACACGATGCCCTGCGGCGCCTGTGCCGAACCGAAACGACCGATGAATTCCCGGCGGCTGGTGGTAAAGCCGCTTGCCTCGCTATCGAGTGTCAGGAACGAAGTGCGGGCGCTATAGTCGATGCTGTAGGGATTCGACGCGAAGATCGCGTTGCTGCCCGCATCATGCCTGCTCAGGATGAACGGCGCGGATTTCTGGCCGTTATTGCCGAGCACCCACTCGACATAGGCATAGACCTTGAGACGGCGGCTTTTCGAACCCTTGTTGCGCACGATGACCTGCGAGAACTTGACCGGTTTTTCACGGTCAACGGTCTGCGTCAGCTCGACTTCGAGCGTATCCGCCACGCCGGTCAGGATCGAATAACCGAGACCATGGCGAGTTTCGAACATGGCTGCAGGATCGCGCGACAAGGCGGCACAGGGCGTATAGAGCTTTCCTGTTTCCACATCGGCGACATAGAAGGCCTCGCCCGGCCGGTTGATAACAGGGTCATTGATCCAGGGCGTCAACTGGTAGTCACGCGAATTGCGGCTCCAGCTGAAACCGGCGCCTTCGGCCGAAATATGGAAGCCGAAACTCTCGTTCGAGATAACGTTGATCCATGGATGCGGCGTGGACTGCCCGCCATTCAGACGCACCACATATTCCTGGCCGGTTTTGGCAAAGCCGCCGAAACCATTCCAGAAATCGAGATCGCCGGCGTCCTCGACCGGTTCCGTAACAGGGAAGGCCGGGACCGGCAGACGGGCCTGTGCCGCGTCACTCGTGCCATCCGGGCCGCGATGGGCCGCAAACAGCGAGACTGCGCGGTTGATCTGGTCAACGATCTTGCCGTTGCGAACATGCAGCACGACACGCGACGCGGCGAGAAGCGCATTCCATGTTTCCTCGTCCATCAGGTCGCGGCGTACCGAGAAGACATGTGGGCGTCCGCCATCGGCAGGATTGATACGACGCTGCGCCTCGGAGATATGATCGAGCGCATGCTGCATGTCCTGGGCATAGGACGCAGCGCGTTCGTTGACGATGACGAGATCGAAGATCACGCCGCGTGAACGCAGATATTCGTGGGCGCTCAGCGCCTCACGGGCGATATCCATGTCCATGTCGTCGTTGATGCGCAGGCTGAAGATCGGGAAATCGCCCGAAATGGCAAGCGGCCACAGAGAGCGCTGCGAGGCGAGGCCTGTTTTCAGCGTTTCCGAATCCGCACGCAGATGCATGTCGGGATAGGTCAGATAACGGCCGAGATGTTGGAAGGCGGCCGCCTGCTGCGAGGTGACACCCACATGGCGCATCTGCACCTGCGTGCGTGTCCAGGCATGCACGAGTTCATGGGCGAAAGCGTCCGGATGACGATAGCGATCGATCGCCTTGTCGACTTCCTCGCGGCTTGGCGCGGCAATCGTCCAGAAGATCACGCTCACCTTCTTGCCGGCCGGCACGCGCACGGTGCGCCGAAGGGAGAGGATCGGATCGAGCGTGAAACCGTCGGTGCTGGAGAGCGTTGCACCGGCATCGAAAGCCGCGGCTTCGCGCAGCGACCGTCCGCGACCGATGAACTTGGCGCGATCCGTTTCGAATTCCGTCGGGCGCGACGGGCCGGCATTGTCGGCGGCCAGATGCGCGATGACGGTGCCAGGCTCGTTCGGGCTGCGACGGTTGCGCCAGGCGCGGATGACGTCGCCGCGGCGGCCGATTTCCGTCTGCACAAACATGCGCGAGAAGAGCGGATGAGCGTTGTCATCATCCTCAGACGCGATGACCGGCTCCATATAGGATGTCACTTCGATGTAGCGATCCTCGGAACCGACGTTCAGCAGGGTGATACGGCGGCCTTCGGCATCATGCTCAGTGGCGACGATGCATTCGACAACACTCTGCAGATCGCCTGTTGTCTTGTGGAACTCGGCCTTGTCATCGGTAAAGATCGTCTTGGTCTTTTCACCCTCGATGACACGCGGCTCCGCCGTCGCACTCCACCATTGTCCATTGGTGGTATCGCGCAGGAAGATGAAGGTGCCCCATCGATCGTCTGTCGGATCCGCCTTCCAGCGGGAAATCGCCTGTCCGTTCCACTTCGAATAACCCGCACCCGTCGAGGTGAGCATCGTCGAATAATGGCCGTTCGAGAGGAACACCACTTCGCGGTCGCGCACCGCCGGATCGGCAATGGAGCGCACTTCCGCACGCAACAGGTCGGCCTGTTCCTTGCCGGGGGTTTCCGGCTCGTATTTGGCGCTCATGACGGGCACTTCGCGTGGCGCCTTTTCCTGCAACAGCAGTTCGGCCGCCTCGATCACCGGATCGGAATGGAAGAGTTCGCGCAGCACGCCGTCGAAAGCGACGTTGGCGACGGCCGCAATCGACATGCCGTGGTGGTGAGCATAATAGTTATAGACCACCGCACAGACCTTGCCGTCCGGTACGCGCGTCGGCGTGAAATCCACCGCATCATGGAAACCATATTGTCCAAGCGCGCCCAGCTTGCGCAGCTTGTCGAGGTTTTCGAGTGCACCGTCGGGATCGTACTGGCTGGCGAGGATCGACGCATAAGGCGCGATCACCGCATTCTGGCCGAG
Organism: Agrobacterium sp. ST15.13.013; assembly: GCF_027956525.1. NCBI lineage: Bacteria > Pseudomonadati > Pseudomonadota > Alphaproteobacteria > Hyphomicrobiales > Rhizobiaceae > Agrobacterium > Agrobacterium sp. ST15.13.013. Next base: position 54,170 of record NZ_JAQKGP010000010.1, on the reverse strand, counting down.
ACCACGCTTGAGGCCAAGGGTCGGTACACCGAAGTTGGTGTACTGGTAGTTCATGTTGTGATCGCGGGCGTTGAACGCCGCTTCGGAAATGCCCCATGGCGTGCCGAGACGGCGGCCGTGGTTCATCTGTTCCTTGACGATCAGATTGTTGGTCTGGTTGAGAATGCCGCCCTGACGCTCCTGCATGACGAGCGGAGGCATCAGATATTCGAACATCGAACCCGACCACGACACCAACGCGCCCTGCGCACCGATTGGCACGACCTGACGGCCAAGACGATACCAGTGTTCCGTCGGCAGATCGCCTTTTGCGATGGCAAACAGGCTGGTCAGGCGGCATTCGGAAGCCAGAAGGTCGTAGCAGGCCTCGTCGAGCTCCTTGCTTTCGACGCGGTAACCGATCGACAGAAGACGGCGATCCTTGCGGTAAAGGAACGTGAAATCCATCGAGAAGGCGAGGTTGCGGCTGCGGTCGCGCAGCGATGCGAGACGCTGTCGCAGCGGCTCCATGTTGGTGAGGTCGATGGCGCTGTCTGAAATATGCGCCTCGCAGCAATCGACGAGCAATTGCGCCCAGCGCGTCACTTCCGCGCTCTGCGCGGATTTCACCTCGTGATCGACGTTGGTGGCGAGTTTCTGGATATCACGCGCAAGAACCGCGAGATTGATGACACGGATCGAGGCGAATTCATGCTCGCGCTTGACGGACGCAAGGGCGTTCGAGAAGCCGATGATGCGCTCTTCAAGCCGGCGATGCAGCGGTCGCAGGTTCTTGCGATCGTCCGGCAATGCCTTCAGCGTTTCGCGCAGAATGCCGGCAAGATCACCAATACCGTCCAGATTACCCTGAAGATGCGCGGACGGCGCCTCCGCCCAATCGCGGCAGGCGGACGAAACCGCAATCAGATGGCCGGCGAGGTTGCCGCTATCCACTGCCGAAACATAACGCGGCCCAAGCGTCTGCAAGGTGTCGGTATGATACCAGTTGTAGAGATGGCCGCGATACTTCTCCATCTTCTCGACGGTCTGGATCGTGTTCTCGATCCGCTCCAGCGTATCGGCAAAGCTGATCCAGCCGAACTGGCGCGCCGAAATGATGGAAAGCAGATAGACGCCGATATTGGTGGGAGAGGTACGCGAAGCGACAATCGGCTCCGGCGTTTCCTGGAAGTTGTCCGGCGGCAGGTGATTTTCCTGCGCTGTCACGAAGGTCTCGTAATAACGCCAGGTGCGACGCGCGATCTTGCGAAGTTCGAAGGAGACATGCTCCGAAACGAACAATCGGTCTTCGGTTTCAGCAGACTGGCTGACATACCAGGCGACGGCCGGGGACAGAACCCAAAGAAGCGTAAAAGGGATACCGATCAGGAAGGCGTTGTCGCCCGGCAGCGACGCAAACAACAGCCCCAGCATGGCCACGACAGGCGCATGCCACATCTGGCGGTAATAATCGACGATGCCGCCCTGTGCGCTCGACTGCATGCTGGCGGCGGTGCGCCATTCCAGCATCAGCTTGTGGCTGACGAGCAGGCGGTACAGCGAACGTGCAATCGCATCCGTCATCATGCAGGCGGCATCGGCGATGAAGACGATGCGCAGCGCAACCTGTGCGTTGGTGGCGCGGATTTCGGACCAGATGGTGTGGAAATGCGCCTGTGGCACGATATCGGTGGAGCGCGGCACGAGTCCGGACAGCAAGGAAAGCGTGGGCGCGACGAACAGCGAGAAGATCAGCAGAATCTGCCAGATCAGCGCACCGAGCGGATCCATGAAATACCAGCCGAGGATCGAGGCGAAGAACCAGGCGATCGGCGTCAGCGAGCGACGCAGATTGTCGACCATCTTCCAGCGGCCGATGGCGGTAACGCCACGGGCACGGTCAAGGATGAAGGGAAGCAGCTGCCAGTCGCCACGCGCCCAGCGATGCTGGCGCGAGACTTCAACCTCGTAGCGGGTCGGGAAATCCTCGACCAGCTCCACATCGGTCACCAGCGCGCAGCGCGCGAAGGAACCTTCGAGCAGATCGTGGCTGAGGATGGAATTCTCCTCGATCCGGCCCTTCAGCGCCGCTTCGAAGGCGTCCACATCGTAAAGACCCTTGCCGGTGAAAGTGCCTTCGGAAGTCAGGTCTTGATAGACGTCGGAAACGGTGAAGACATAAGGGTCGATACCGCGATTGATCGAGAAGACGCGCTGGAAGACGGAGGCGTCCTTGCCCGTCGTCAGCGAGGGCGTCACACGCGGCTGCAGCAGACCGTAGCCTTCGACAACTCGTCCGGATTCCGGATCGATCCTCGGGCGGTTGATCGGATGGTGCATCTTGCCGACGAGCTTGGTCACCGCATCGCGCATCAGGCGCGTGTCGGCATCCAGCGTCATGACATATTTGACATCGGTCGGCACGATGTTCGCACCGCCAAGGAAAGTCGTATCCTTGTCGCCGCGCAGCAGCATGTTCAGCTCATGCAGCTTGCCGCGCTTTCGCTCCCAGCCCATCCAGCAGCCTTCGGCCGGATTGTAGAGGCGGCGGCGGTGCAGCAGGTAGAAGCGCGTCTTGCCGTCAAAGGCATAACGGCTGTTCAGCGCCGCAAGCTCGCGCTTGGCATAATCGAGAATTTCGAGATCGTCGTCGGACTGTTCATATTGCGCATCACGCCAGTCGCCCACCAGCGAGAAGTAGATCTCGCCATGCGGATTGGCGAGATAATGCACCTCGATATTGCGCATCATCTCGTCGACGCTATCGCGGCTGGTCAGCATGCAGGGCACGGCAACCAATGTGCGGGCATCCTGCGGGATGCCATTCTTGAACTCGTATCCGACAAGCCGGAACGGTTTCACGAAGAAAGTGACGAGCGTGTTGAAGAGGCCGGTTGCGCCTTCGGATGCGGGCAATGCGAACATCAGCAGGAAGGCGGTCACAACATACCAGGGCATACCGGCTTGCGCCAGGAACCAGCCGACGGCGAGCATGGCGAGCGCGGTGATCAGCAGCACCGGCGCCGCAATCGCGAGCCAGTTGAACTTGCGCATGGCCCGGACAATATGCTGCGACACCAGGGGCCGGTACCCCAAAGCCTTTTCGAGTTCGAAGCGGCGCTGGCCCACAAGCACGGAGCCGACATTGACGCGATGGGTTTCATCCGCACCGGCCGGCGTCTCCGAACGCGCCATTTCGACAGCGGCGCGCGCAACCTCGACTTCGGTCTTGGGTGAGCGACGCGCCAGAAGCTCGATTGTATTGCGGTAGGTGTTGCGTGAACCGAAATCGAGAACCTCGTAGTCGGTCTCTTCGCGCAGGACCTTGTCGATGTGGCTGACTTCCTCGAACCACACCGACCATTCGGTGTCGTCGATTTCACGCAGGCTCTTAACGATGTTGCCCATCGTCACATTGCCGGATGCTAAGCGATTATGTTCCGACATCATGATGTTTTCGGCGTCGGTACCGGCAGCATGAAGACGCTCTTCAAGCCAGGCAACGGCAAAACCTGAGGTTTGCGAGCCGTTCCTCAGACGATAAAGGAACTGCGTCGCGAAAGTCGGGTCGTCGACCAGCGAATCGACCTGCTTGAGAAGCGCTGCCGAGGCTTCCGCATCGTTGAGGCGAATGATTTCATCGACGACTTCATTCGCCTTCTGGCGCATGCGACGCGAACGTTCCACACGGATGGAAATGCGGCGAAGATTTTCGATGAGCACAAAACGGATGATCGACGGCAGAGCCCACAATTCGCCGATCTGCAGCGTCTTTGACGTCTGGTAGCCATCCACCAGCGCCGTCATGTTCTCGCGCGAAACCGTGCTGTGGGTATGGGCGACATAAAGCCAGCCGAGCGCCACAACCCGCGGGACAGTCACCCCGCCAACCGTCATCGTCGGCAGCTGGCGATAGAACTTGCGCGGAAAATCGCGACGGACTTCCTGGATCGCCTCTTCGATGACGTAATGGTTGTCGAGCAGCCATTCCGCCGCCGGCGTTATTGTCGCGCCATTTTCCGCATCGACGGCAGTCGTACGATAGACCCTGAGGATTTCCTTCTCGTTCTCGCGGTGACGCTCGAAGAAATCGAACTCCATGAAGCCGGGAAGGCTGTCGGCGCCATCGCGCGAAAGCGCGGCGCCCGCATCATGCAGTTCCTCGACCGTCATATAGGACGCGCGGATCGAATCGTTGTGATCGATCTGCTTCGTCTCTGAATCACGGGCGGCGGCGGTCGGGGTAATATGAAATGACATCGGGCTCGTATTCTGAACTTTATGGAAACTGGTTCAACTTGACCGGCAATTCGTCCGTGGCGGGAACACACACGAAAATCGGGCCACGCTATATTTATGACTTATCCTGAACCTTCGGTGAACCGGACCAGACGCTGTGCGGAACGGATCGTCAAGCGCATAACATCCGCAGGCACATCATGCTGCAGCGTCATTATTCCGGGATGTGTGCGAAGCTGGAGATCGACGCGGACGGGGCGCTTTCGATGAAGAGAAGAAAGCGGCGTCGTTCGGCCCGGCATTGCCGTTCCGACCGGATTTCGCACCCTCCCCGATGGCGAAAATTGTTGGCGCAACGTCCGATAATCCCCCGTTGACAACCTGAAAGGCAACACGAACCGAGAAGGTCCGCGCCACATCCGAAAGAAGCTAATGCCCCAGGACGTCAATAGTTCCATGCCACCTGTCGCGGCACGATGCAAGCGCTGAATTTCAGCGCGTTTCAGGGCAGGCCACGCCCCTTACGCATGGTTGCATATGCTGCTATGTCATTTGCAAAAGGCGCCGGAAAAACGGCCGAACCCGGGACTTTAAAAAATGACCAAACAGACCGCAAATCTCGTATCCTTTGCCAATCATATGGCGGATGTGGTGGCCATTCGCCGCCACCTGCACCGCAATCCCGAAATCGGCCTTTCGGAGTTCAAGACGTCGGATTTTATTGCCGAACAGTTGGCCGCGCTGGGCTATGAGGTTACGCGGGGGCTGGCCGGAACGGGTGTCGTTGCTACCCTGCGCAATGGCGACAGCACCCGCACGCTCGGCATCCGCGCCGATATCGACGCCCTGCCGATCCACGAGGAAACCGGGGTGGATTATGCGAGCGCCAATCAGGGCGTAATGCACGCCTGCGGCCATGACGGCCACACCGCCATGCTGCTCGGCGCGGCGAAGATCATCGCGGAGCGTAAAAATTTCAACGGAACCCTGCATCTGATTTTCCAGCCCGCGGAAGAGAATTTCGGCGGCGCCCGCATCATGATCGAGGACGGGCTGTTCGAACGTTTTCCCTGCGATGCGGTTTTTGCCCTGCATAACGATCCCGGTGTGCCCTTCGGGCAATTCGTGCTGCGTGACGGGCCGATCCTTGCCGCCGTCGACGAGTGCAAGATTACCGTCAACGGCTACGGCGGCCACGGCGCCGAACCCCAGGATGCAGCCGACCCCATCGTTGCCGGCGCAAGCATCATCATGGCGCTGCAAACCGTGGTGTCACGCAACATCCATCCACAATTATCGGCGGTCGTCACGGTTGGCGCGTTCCATGCCGGTGCTGCCAGCAATGTCATTCCCGAAACGGCGGAAATGCTGCTGACCATCCGCTCCTTCGATCCGGGCGTGCGCGACGAGCTGGAAAAGCGCATCCGGGCGATAGCCGAAGGCCAGGCCGCCAGCTACGGCATGAGCGTCACCATCGACTATGAGCGCGGATATAACGCAACGATCAACCACAAGACGGAAACGGACTATGTCGCCGATCTCGCCCGGCGTTTTGCCGGGGCTGACAAGGTGGCGCAGATGCAGCGGCCGTCGATGGGTGCGGAAGACTTCGCCTATATGCTGGAGAAACGGCCCGGCTGTTATTTCTTCCTCGGCACCGCCCGCACCGATAACGACCCGCCGCTGCATCATCCGAAATTCGATTTCAACGACGATATCCTGCCGATCGGAACCGCATTCTGGGTCGATCTGGCGGAAGATTACCTGAAGGCGTGAATGGGCATGAAAAAGGCCGGTCGGAGGAGCGACCGGCCTTTTATTCTCAAATTACCTGATGAGAAAATCGGGAGGATTAGGGAACGAGACCGAAGATGACGGCGGCGACAAAAGCCACACAGACGCCGACAAGAGCCGCATGTACCGAATCTTTCCAGTTGCGCGGCGACTGGGGCTGCGAGACAAAGTCTTTTACTTTTCCTGCCTTGGAATAAGACATTGTATACTCCTTGCCTGCTCGGCCCTTCAAAGCGGGCATTGCTTATCTCGCTTGTAAAATAGCTTTATTCCCCACTGTTTCCGTAGAGATAAAATTCCATAAGATTGGCGCATCGGGAAAAATACCGATTGCGACTTGCCCACCGGCAAGCATCAATCTACCCATGGCGCAGGATCAGCGCGGCGGAGGGCATCTCCTCTCAAAACCACTGGCGGGCACGGAAAACACCATGACGGATATCGACGCCATCATCATCGGAGCCGGGGTGATAGGGCTGGCGACAGCGCGCGAACTGGCGATACGTGGCCTTTCCGCCATTATCCTCGAAAGCGGGAAGGAATTCGGCTCGGCCACCTCCTCCCGCAACAGCGAAGTCATTCACGCCGGGCTCTATTATCCAACCGGAAGCCTCAAGGCCCGACTTTGCGTGGAGGGCAAGGAGCGGCTTTACGCCTTCTGCCAAAGCCACAGCGTTTCACATCGCCGCTGTGGCAAGCTCATCGTCGCCACGCGCGATGAAGAGGTGGCCATGCTCGCCGCCCTGCGCGAAAAAGGCATAGCTAACGGCTGCGACGACCTCGAGCTAGTCGATGCGCGACAGGCGCTCCTGCTCGAACCCGCACTCGCCTGCGTCGCAGCCCTGATATCGCCCTCGACCGGTATCATCGACAGCCATGGTTATATGCTGGCGCTCCTTGGAGACGCGCAGGATCACGGCGCTGCCCTTGCCCTGAACGCACCCTTCGAAAAGGCAGAAGTGATCCGCGATGGTTTCCGGATTCACGTCGGAGGCGCAGAGCCCACCAGCCTGACATGCCGGCTGCTCGTCAATTCTGCCGGCCTTGTCGCACCGATGGTGGCGAGGAAGATCGAAGGAGTGCCGGACGAAGTGATCCCGCAGGCGCGTTTCGCCAAGGGCAGCTATTTTTCGCTGGCTGGCAAGTCGCCCTTTTCACGGCTGATCTACCCCGCGCCGCACACCCATGGTCTCGGCGTGCATCTCACGCTCGATCTCGCTGGCCAGACCCGTTTCGGGCCGGATGTGGAGTGGGTGGACACAGTCGACTATGCCGTCGATCCCCGCCGCATGGAGGGTTTTGGAGACGCTATAAGGCGCTATTGGCCAGGTCTTCCCGATCACGCGCTGATCCCGGCCTATTCCGGTATCCGGCCAAAGATTTCCGGTCCGGACGAACCGGCCATGGACTTCCGCATCGATGGGGCGGAAACACACGGTCTTGCCGGCCTCGTCAATCTTTTCGGCATAGAAAGCCCCGGACTTACCGCCTCGCTGGCAATTGCCGGGGAGGTCGCAGCACGCTTCGAGGCCTGATCTCAACCTCACCCGAAACGGGACAGCGCGCCGGCCATGATCTGCGGATCGATATTGCCGCCGGAAGCAACTGCGATCACCGTTTCGCTTTCCAGTTCATCGCCATGAAATAGCGCCGCCGCCAGGGCCACCGCGCCGCCGGGTTCAACAACGATCTTCAGCCGGTTGAAAGCGAGAACCGTCGCACGCAGCGCCTCATCTTCGGTCACGACGACGCCTTTTCCGCAAAGCCCCGCCATGATCGGGAAGGTGATATTGCCGGGCTGCGGCGTGACGATCGCGTCGCAGATCGAACCCGAGGTCGTGGCGTTACGCTCGATCCTGCCCGAGGCAAGGGAGCGGGCCACATCGTCGAACCGTTCCGGTTCTGAAGTTCTGACCTTGTAGTTCGGCGCTTTTGCCGAAAGCGCAAGGGAGACGCCGGATGTGAGGCCACCGCCACCGCAAGGCACCAGAACCTCCGCCGCATCGATGCCCAGTTCCGCGCCCTGTTCAGCAATCTCCAGTCCCACTGTTCCCTGCCCGGCAATGACCAGCGGTTCGTCATAGGGCCTTATAAGCGTCAGCCCACGCTCGTTCGAAAGGCGATCTCCAATGGCATCGCGATCTTCGTTTGCCCGGTCATAAAGCACGACCTCTGCGCCATAAGCGCGGGTATTTTCGATTTTGATCTTCGGCGCATCCGACGGCATGATGATAACGGCAGGAACATTGTGCAGCTTCGCGGCAAGCGCCACACCCTGCGCATGGTTGCCGGAGGAAAAGGCGATCACGCCCTTGGCGCGCACCTCCGCCGGAAGGCCGGAGACGGCCGACCAGCCGCCGCGAAACTTGAAAGAACCGGTTCGTTGCAGGCATTCAGCCTTCACGAACAGCTTTCGCCCGGCAATTTCGTCCAGAAAAGAGGATGAAAGAAGCGGTGTGCGAACCGCATGGTTGCCGATGCGCCCACGCGCGGCTTCTATCATCGAAATATCTGTCATGTCATGCCCCTGTGATGCGGATTTGCGGGTACATTAAGAGGTCGCACTCAATTGCGAAACCGCCTGGAAAAGAAAAATCCCCAGGCATGGCCGGGGATTTTGTCCTATGCGATCAATGATTGTGCCGGGGCATCTTCTCGGCAATCCGGCGGAAATCTGCGGCACCTTCCAGAACCGCGCCATCCGAAAGCTGGGTTACGGATTTACGATAGATGCGCTGCCATGGTGTCGCATCCGCGGGAACAGCGGGAATGCCGTCAGCCTTGCGCGCTTCCAGCTCCGCCTCCGCCACCAGCGCATTGCACTCGCCTTCATTGAAATCGATGCGGATCACATCGCCGGTGCGCAGCCATGCCAGTCCGCCGCCCGCCGCGCTTTCCGGCGAGGCGTTGAGGATGGACGGGCTGTCCGCCGTTCCCGACTGCCGGCCGTCGCCGATCGTCGGCAGGCTGGTGATACCCTTTTTCAACAACGCATCCGGCGGCTGCATGTTGACGACCTCAGCCGAACCCGGCCAGCCGAGCGGCCCCGCACCGCGAATGACGAGAATAGTGCGCTCATCGATATCAAGGGACGGATCGTTGATACGGGCGTGATAGTCTTCCGAACCGTCGAACACCACACATTTGCCCTCGAAAATTCCCTCGCGGCCCGGCTCGCTCAGATAGCGCTGGCGGAATTCCGCCGAGATAACGCTCGTCTTCATGATGGCGAAATCGAACAGATTGCCCTTGAGAACGAGGAAACCGGCCCTTTCTTTGAGTGGCTTATCGTAAGGCAGGATCACGTCACGGTCGGTGGATTCCCGGCCTTCAAGATTTTCCGCCATGGTTTTGCCGGTTACGGTCGGACAGCCTCCATCGAGCTTGCCTGCGTTGAGAAGCTCCCACATGATGGCGGGCGTGCCGCCGGCGCGGTGATATTTCTCTCCCAGCCATTTACCGGCCGGCTGGACATTGGCAAGGAGCGGAATGTCGTAGCCGTGAACCTGCCAGTCCTCCTCGCGAAGCTCCACGCCCGCATGTTTCGCCATGGCCGCCAGATGTGGCTGGGCATTGGTGGAGCCGCCAATCGCCGAATTGACGCGGATCGCGTTCAAAAACGCCTCGCGCGTCATGATGTCGGAGGGCTTGATGTTCTCGACAACCAGCTCGACGGCACGGCGGCCGGTGCGATAGGCCATCTGGCCGCGTTCACGGTAAGCTGCAGGGATCGCGCCGCAGCCGGTGAGCGACATGCCGAGCGCCTCCGCCATGGCATTCATGGTGGACGCGGTGCCCATGGTGTTGCAATGGCCGACCGAAGGCGCGGATTCGAGCGCCGCCTGCAAGAATTCCTCGCGGGTGATTTCGCCAGCACCGTATTTACGGCGCATGCGCCAGATGACGGTGCCAGAACCGACCAGATCGCCGTCATGATAACCGTCGAGCATCGGCCCGCCGGATAGAACGATGGCTGGAATATCCACCGTGCTTGCCGCCATCAGCGCCGAAGGCGTAGTCTTGTCGCAGCCCGTGGTCAAAACGACGCCGTCGAGCGGATAACCGTAAAGCACCTCCACGAGGCTCAGATAGGCAAGATTGCGGTCGAGCGCCGCTGTCGGGCGCTTGCAGTTTTCGAACATCGGATGGGTCGGAAACTCGATGGGAATGCCGCCCGCGTCACGAATACCGTCCCGCACCCGCTTGACCAGCTCCACGTGGACGCGGTTACAGGGCGTCAGGTCGCTGCCGCTCTGGGCGATGCCGATGACCGGCTTGCCGGAGCGCAGTTCTTCCGGCGTCACGCCGTAATTCATGAAACGCTCCAGATAGAGCGCCGTCATGTCGAGATGGTCGGGATTATCGAACCAGTCCTGCGACCGCAAACGGCGCATCGGTGTCTTGTCGTCGCTCATGAGATCGCTTCAGCCCTGTTCCCGGTTGTTCAGTTTTTCGAGGTAAAGCAGGATGCCGCTATGATCGATATCGGCCCCGCCGTCACCGACGAAATCATCAAATTCCCGCGTGACTTGCTGGGTGAGCGGCAGGGTGAGAGCGAGATCCTTGGCCGTCGCCAGCACGCCGTTCAGATCCTTGAGCTGGAACTTGGACGGACCGCCCGGCACAAAATTGCGCTTCACCATGCGGTCGCCATGCAGTTCCAGGATCCGGCTTTCGGCAAAACCGCCGCGAATGGCGTTACGGAACCCTTCACGCGATGCGCCGCCCGCTTCCACCAGCATCATCGCCTCGGCAACCGCGCCGATGGTGATGGCGACGATCTGCTGGTTGGCGAGCTTGCACAGTTGGCCGGCACCCGAGGGACCGACATAGGTGAGCCGGCCCATCGGCGCGAAAACATCGGCAAGACCCGAGATCAGCGTCTCGTCCCCACCGGCCATGATGGCGAGCGTACCGGCCGTCGCGCCCGGCACACCGCCGGAAACCGGCGCATCGACGTGATGGATGCCCAACGACTGAAGCCGGGAGGAATGTTCTCGCGCAATCGGCGGCGCAATCGAGCTGCTGTCGATCACGACAGCACCCTTTTTCAGCGCTTCGGCCACGCCAGCCTCGAAAAGCACCTCGCCCACGGCCTTGCCGTCGCTCAGCATGGTGATGACGATATCGGCGCCCCTGGCTGCCTCCGCCGGCGATGCAGCGACGACCGCGCCATCGGCAACAAGCGCCTCGGCCTTATCGGCGCTACGGTTCCAGACGGTGACCGAAAAGCCGGCGCCCAGCAGACGCCGGGCCATCGGCCCGCCCATCAGGCCCGTACCGATAAAGGCGACAGACCGCTTCTTCTCCTCCCCGCCAGCACTCATTTCAGTGAACCTCCCAGTTCGTCCTCGATATGAACCTGAATGATTTCTTCGAACGAGCTTTCAGCCGTAAAGCCGAGTTCGCGGGCGCGCTTGGCTTCGAAACCGGGGGCCCAGCCTTCACACATGCGCATGATCATTTCATTCGGCTCGCGGCGGATGAGGGCAACGGCCTTTTCGCCGGCGACCTTGCGCAGCGCTTCGATCTGCTCGCCGACGGTGGCGCTGAGGCCTGGCATCGACAGGTTGCGACGCGGGCCGACCTTTTCCACGTCAATCGTTGCGCCATGGATGAGGAAGCCGACGGCGGAACGCGGCGAAGCGTGCCAGTGGCGAATGCTCTCAGGCACCGGCAGCACCGCTTCCTGGCCGACCAGCGGCTCGCGCAGAATATTGGAGAAGAAGCCGGAGGCGGCCGCATTCGGCTTGCCGGGGCGGATGCAGATGGTCGGCAGGCGAATGCCGATACCATCGAAGAAACCGCGACGGCTGTAATCGGAAAGCAGCAGCTCGCAGATCGCTTTCTGCGTGCCGTAGCTGGTCAATGGCGTGGAGTGGAACTCGTCCGGGATCGGATAGGGCAGCGGCGCGCCGAAGACGGCGATAGACGAGGTGAAAACCACGCGCGGCTTGTAACCATCCTTGCCGTTGGCGATGCGGATGGTGTCGAAGAGATAACGCGTGCCGTCGAGGTTGATGCGGTAGCCCTTGTCAAAATCGAGTTCAGCTTCGCCGGAGACGATGGCGGCAAGGTGGAAGATGACGTCCGGCCGGACTTCGACCAGCTTTTCAGCCTCACCCGGTGCGGAGAGGTCGGCCGCGCGTGCATCGACAGCACCAGAAAAGCCGGTAGGCGCTTCAGGCTGGAACACGTCGATAAGCGTGAATTTCTCGACCGGCTTGCCGCCCAGCGATCCATCCTTGACGAGACGCTGCGTCAGCTTGCGGCCAACCATGCCTGCGGCGCCGATGATTGCGATATGCATGTCTTCCTCCTCTTTGTCCCGACCATTCTCCCGAGACCGAAAAAACATCATCGGCCGACCGACCGATAAATTAGCTTGTAAGGTTGTCTGATAACCTTATATGATCGAGTTGAAAATAGTATTTTTTTACAAACTGGAAAAAGCAAGGGCGCCGGCAAAATCAAGGCACGTCCCTTGCCCGGGCACTTTAGGGCGGATTGGACGGAGAGGGTGAAATGACGATCGTGAGCGAACACGACATCGAGGAACTGCGGTTCTCGCTGAAGAACAGGCTGGGCGAAGCTTTGCTGCTGACATCGCAAGAGGACATGCTGCGCTATTGCCGCGACTGGCATGGCGACGTCACCAGCTCGGCCGTGGCCGTTATCCGCCCCCGTTCGACGAAGGAAGTTTCCGACACGGTCAGCGCCTGCGCCGAACTCGGCCTCTCCATCATCCCCCAGGGCGGGAATACCGGTCTGGTGCTCGGCGGCATTCCCGATGCCCCCAAGCGTCAGGTCGTATTGAGCCTCGAGCGCATGAACGCCATCCGCACCATCGATAGCGACGATTTTTCCGCCGTCGTGGAGGCCGGCTGCATTCTCTCGGAATTCAAGGATGCGGTTGAGGAAAAGGGTATGTTCTTCCCGCTGTCGCTCGGCGCACAGGGCAGCTGCCGCATCGGCGGCAACGTCTCCACCAATGCGGGCGGCATCAATGTCCTGCGCTACGGCATGACCCGCGAACTCGTGCTGGGTCTGGAAGTGGTCCTTCCAGATGGCACCATCTGGAACGGGCTTTCGACGCTGCGCAAGGATAATCGCGGCATCGATCTGAAGCAGCTCTTCATCGGCGCGGAAGGAACGCTCGGCATCGTCACAGCCGTTGCCGTCAAGCTTTACCCTAATCCTGAACATGTCGAGACGGCGCTGCTCGGCCTCGATTCGCTTGATGATGCCATCAAGCTTTACCGCCGCGCGCGCCGCGAATGCTGCGACCTGATGTCCGCCTTCGAATTCATGCCGCCTGTCGCCTTCACGCTGGCGATCGAAGCTATACCCGACCTGAAAATGCCGATTGCCGGCGATTACCCCGCTTACGTGCTGATGGAAATTTCAGGCTCCGGTCTGGTGGACACGGCCGACCTGATGGGCCGCTTCCTTGAGGGTGTGATGGAAGACGGCTTGGTGCTGGACGGCGTGATCGCTTCTTCACGGACACAGGCGCAATCGCTGTGGCTGTTCCGCGAAGGCATGAACGAAGGGCAGGCGCTGCGCGGCGCACATATGCGCACCGACATTTCCGTGCCCTTGTCGAAACTCGCCGCTTTCGTGGCAGAAGCCGAGGCGGAACTGGCGGAAAAACTGCCGGAGTGCCTGGCGGTTTCCTACGGCCATGTCGGAGACGGCAACGTCCACCTCAACGTGCTGCCGCCGAACGGTTCGACGCCGGAAGAGCGCGAAGCATTTATCTACAAGTCCAAGACACTCGTTAACGAGGTCCTCGACCGCTACATCGGCAGCATCAGCGCCGAACACGGCATCGGCCGCCTGAAACGCTCTGATTTCGAAAGCCGGCTATCTGATGTGCAGCGCCGGATGATCACGGGTCTGAAAAACGCCTTCGACCCTGATTTGCGGATGAATCCCGGTTGCCAGATAACCCTGCAACCGGATAGCTAATCGAGGACGGCGAAGGCGGCTGAAAGCGCCGCCTTTGAAAACCCCGCGGACGGCGAAGGAGGAAGTCGCCTACCGCGGGAAAACGAACCAATCGTTTCTGTGGAACGGGAGCAACCATGACGCTGGAGTTCAGTCAGATTCATCGCAACGACCATCTGCCCGGCCGGATCGCTGCGGAGATTGCGCGCGAAATCAATGATTCGAAGCTCGGACCGGGCGACAGGTTGCCAACCGAACATGTTTTGGCAAAAACCTTCGGGGTCAGCCGCTCGGTCATCCGCGAGGCGATCGCGCAATTGCGCAACGAAGGTTTTGTTGAAACCCGGCAGGGCGTTGGCGCATTCGTCACCGATCCCCGGCAAAGACTGTCCATCCGAATCGAGCGATCGCGGCTGAATGATCCGGAAAATTTCCGCGATCTTTTCCAGCTTCGCATGCCACTGGAAATAGAAGCAGCCGGGCTGGCCGCACTGCACCGCAGCCCGCAGCAGTTGACGCGGCTGGCGGCAGCTTTGGAAAAGATGAAAACCGCCGACGATTGGTCGACGGAAGGCGTCGCGGCCGATCTTGACTTCCACCGCATTCTGGCGGAAGCGACTGAGAACGAATATTTCCTGATGTTCCTCGGCTTCATCGCGGAACGCATCAGCTCCGCCATCAATATTGCTTTTTCGCGTGCAGTTTTTGGTGAAATTCTCGAGGTGACGATCGCCGAGCATGTGGCAATCTACGAGGCCGTCGAGAAGGCCGATGCCACAGCTGCCAAGAACGCCATGCGCAAGCACCTGATCGGTGCTGCAAGTCGGGTCAATCTCGAACTCGACATCTTCTGAGCCGCAAATGAGCAGGCCGGAAAAGCTATAGGACAGGTTTACGATTTTCCGGTAATTGAGGCACGGAACACGATAATTTTGTCGGCGTAGCCGCTAGACTCGCAGCAAAAGTCATACTAAGAAGAATGGGATTAGGTTGTCAGACATCCAGACAATAAGACCGCAGGAGGCGGCCTGTGGGGTGCTGAAGGGGAGAACTACATGACCGGAAAAAGGTCCATCGACGCTGCCGCAATTTTGCCTGAAGATTTCGAAAACGCGCTGCTCGTCGGCCGCGTCTGGTCGAAAAGCGAAGACGGCCCCTGCCCTGTCCTGCTGAAGGGCGGCGTGCTTTATGACCTCACTTCGATTTCCCCAACCATGTCCGAACTTCTGGAAAAGACGGATCTGGTGGCGCGGCTCGCCGACACCGGCTCTCTTGTCGCACTCGGCGCGCTGGAAGCGTTTCTGGACGGTTCCGCCGGCGAACTCCTTGCCCCCAACGATATTCAGGCGGTCAAGGCCGCCGGTGTCACTTTCGCCGACAGCATGCTGGAACGCGTGATCGAGGAGCAGGCCAAGGGCGATCCGCTGCGCGCGCAGGAAATTCGCGGACGGCTGGCGCCGGTTCTCGGCGACAATCTCAAGGGACTTGAGGCCGGCTCCGAAAAAGCTGCCGAAGTGAAGAAACTGCTCCAGGAAATGGGCCTCTGGTCGCAATATCTGGAAGTGGGCATCGGCCCGGATGCGGAGATATTCTCCAAGGCGCAGGCCATGGCTTCTGTCGGCTGCGGAGCGCTGATCGGCGTTCACCCGAAGTCGCAGTGGAACAACCCGGAGCCGGAAGTGGTGCTCGCCATCACCTCAGACGGCCGCATCGTCGGCGCAACGCTCGGCAACGACGTCAACCTGCGCGACTTCGAAGGTCGTTCCGCCCTGCTGCTCAGCAAGGCGAAGGACAATAACGCATCCTGCGCGATCGGTCCCTTCATCCGCCTGTTCGACGGAAACTTCACCATTGAAGATGTGAAGAGGTCGCAAATCTCGCTTTTGGTCGAGGGCGAAGACGGTTTCACCATGACGGGCGTCAGCCCGATGGAGGCGATCAGCCGCACGCCGGAAAACCTTAGCTCCCAGCTCTTGAACCGTAACCACCAATATCCTGACGGCGCCGTCTTCTTCCTCGGCACGATGTTTGCGCCGGTCAAGGACCGCCATGGCCCAGGCCTCGGCTTCACCCATTCGAAGGGTGACCGTGTCGAAATCTCCACGCCCAAGCTCGGTAAGCTGATCAACTGGGTCACGACGACGGACGAATGCCCGGAATGGACGTTCGGCACCGCGGCCCTGATGCGCAACCTGGCGAAACGAGGGCTGCTCTAGATATTTCTTCGGGAGGGGAAAATGCAGAAGATCATCAATCTCTTTTACCGGATTCTCGAAATCATTCTCGTCCTGCTGCTTGCCGGCATGGCGATCATGGTCTTCGTCAACGTCGTCATGCGTTACACGATGAATTCGGGCATAAACGTCTCGGAAGAATTGTCACGCTTCTTTTTCGTGTGGCTCACCTTCACCGGCGCCGTCGTCGCCTTCAGGGAACATGGTCACATGGGTATCGAAACCATGGTGATGTTCCTGTCGCGCCGCGGCCGCATCCTTTGCATGATCTTATCAAACATTGTCATCCTCACCTGTTCCGCCATCTTCTTCTGGGGGACGTGGAAGCAGTCTGGCATCAATGCCAGCATGCATGCGCCAGTCACCAAGCTATCGATGATCTGGGTCTACGGCATCGGTATGTTCACCGGCGCCCTGATGTTCATCATTGCGCTGGAACGTCTGTACCGGCTCGTTACGGGCCGCGTGACGGAAGACGAAATCGCCCAGTTCGCGGGCGAAAACATGACGATCGAACAGCTTTCGGAGCGCTGATACCATGACACTCCTCGTTTTTGTCGGCTCTCTGCTCGGCGCTATGGCGATTGGCGTTCCCGTCGCTTTCTCGCTGATGTTCTGCGGCGTTGTGCTCATGTGGTATATGGGCATGTTCAATACCCAGATCATCGCTCAGAACATGATCGCCGGCGCGGATACATTCACGCTGCTCGCCATCCCTTTCTTCATTCTGGCCGGTGAACTGATGAACTCTGGCGGCCTCTCCCGCCGCATCATCGATTTTGCGATCGCCTGCGTCGGTCATATCAGGGGCGGTCTCGGGATCGTCGCCATCATGGCGGCCATCATCATGGCCAGCATCTCCGGCTCGGCCGCAGCCGATACCGCGGCGCTTGCCGCAATCCTCATCCCGATGATGGCGAAGGCCGGTTACAACGTGCCGCGCTCGGCAGGTCTCATTGCTTCCGGCGGTATCATCGCTCCGGTCATCCCCCCCTCCATGGCCTTCATTGTTTTCGGCGTTGCCGCCAACGTCTCGATCACCCAGCTCTTCATGGCGGGGATCGTACCGGGCCTGCTGATGGGCCTTTCATTGGTCGCAACCTGGTTGTTCGTCGTCCGTAAGGACAACATAACGCCGCTTCCGAAGACCACGGCCAAGCAACGCATGCGGGCAACAGCACGTGCCGGGTGGGCGCTCGGTATGCCGGTTATCATTCTCGGAGGGATCAAGGCCGGCATCATGACCCCGACAGAAGCCGCTGTCGTGGCCGCTGCCTACGCCCTGTTTGTCGGCATGGTGGTCTACCGCGAACTAAAGCCGAGTGAGCTTCCGCACGTGCTCCTGCGCGCAGCCAAGAGCACCTCGATCATCATGTTCCTGGTCTGCGCCGCACTCGTCTCCGCATGGCTTATCACGGCTGCAAACATTCCGAACGAGGTTGTCGGTTACATCGAACCGCTGATCGACCGTCCGATGTTCTTGATGTTTGCGATCATGGTCCTGATCCTGGTCGTCGGTACTGCGCTCGACCTGACACCCACCATCCTGATCCTGACGCCCGTTCTGATGCCGATCATCAAGCAGGCGGGCATCGACCCAGTCTATTTCGGCGTCCTCTTCATTATGAATACCTGTATCGGTCTCATCACGCCCCCTGTTGGCGTCGTGCTGAACGTCGTCAGCGGCGTCGGTAGGGTTCCGTTGGGCCGCGTCACGGCGGGCGTACTGCCTTTCCTGCTGACACAGGTCGCCGTGCTGTTCCTTCTGGTGATTTTCCCGGACATCGTCCTCGTACCACTGCAGTATCTCCGTTAACCCGCAACCCGCTTCTCGCAAACAATCCAAGGGAGGATATTATGAGAAAGCTTCTTCTGACCACCACGGCAATCGCTTTCGCAGTTGGCACTGCTGCCCCGGCAATGGCCGAATTCAACAGCCGCAACATCCGTGTTTCCAACGGCATCAACCAGGACCATCCGGTCGGCAACGGCATCAAGGCCATGCAGGCCTGCCTCGACGACAAGTCGGGCGGCAAGCTGAAGCTAACCGCATTCTGGGGCGGCGCGCTCGGCGGCGACCTCCAGGCGACCCAGGCCCTGCGCTCCGGCGTTCAGGAAGCGGTCGTAACGTCCTCGTCGCCGCTCGTCGGCCTGATCCCGTCGCTCGGCGTCTTCGACCTGCCGTTCCTGTTCTCCAACGCCAAGGAAGCCGATGCCGTCATGGACGGCGCCTTCGGCGACATGATGAACAAGAAGCTGGAAGAACAGGGCCTCGTAAACCTGGCCTACTGGGAAAACGGTTTCCGCAACCTGTCGAACTCCAAGCGTGCCGTGAACAAGTGGGAAGATTTCTCGGGCCTCAAGGTCCGCGTGATGCAGAACAACATCTTCCTCGACACCTTCCAGAACCTCGGCGCCAATGCAACGCCGATGGCCTTCGGCGAAGTCTTCTCGGCGCTGGAAACCAACGCGATCGACGCGCAGGAAAACCCCTATGTGACGATCGACACCTCCAAGTTCTACGAGGTGCAGAAATACGTCACCGAGACGAACCACGCCTATACGCCGTTCCTCTTCCTCTTCTCCAAGCCGATCTTCGACAGCTACACGCCCGAAGAACAGGCCGCCCTGCGTGAATGCGCGGTCGTCGGCCGCGACGAGGAGCGCAAGGTCATCCGCGAGCTGAACCAGAAGTCGCTGGAAAAGATCAAGGCGGCTGGCCTCGAAGTGAACACGCTGTCTCCTGAAGAACAGGCGCGCATTCGCGAAAAGTCGATGGTTGTCTACGAAAAGCACAAGGCTGAAATCGGCGCCGACATCGTCGACGCCGTTCTGGCGGACCTGAAGAAGATCCGCGGCCAGTAATCCTGACTGAATACAACTAAAAACACCCGGAGGTTCCGCCTCCGGGTGTTTTTGTTTGTGAAAATCGCCAATAGAAAAAAGGCTGCCGGAGCAGCCTTTCAACAGATCACGCCGTACGGTTCTGCCGGTTGGCGATGAGGTCGTCGACAACGGCCGGATCGGCGAGCGTCGACGTATCTCCCAGCGCACCAAAGTCATCCTCGGCGATCTTGCGCAGAATACGCCGCATGATCTTGCCGGAACGGGTCTTCGGCAGACCCGGCGCGAACTGGATTTTATCCGGTGTCGCAACCGGGCCGATTTCGTTGCGGACGTGCTTCACCAGCTCCTCGCGCAATGAATAATCGCCGTTCTGGCCCGCCATCAGCGTGACATAACAATAAATGCCCTGCCCCTTGATGGGATGCGGATAACCGACAACGGCTGCCTCCGAAACAAGGTGATGCGACACCAGCGCCGATTCCACTTCAGCGGTGCCGAGACGGTGGCCCGACACGTTCAGAACGTCATCCACGCGGCCAGTGATCCAGTAATATCCATCCTCGTCACGACGGCAGCCGTCACCGGTGAAATATTTGCCCTTGTAGGTGGAGAAGTATGTATCGACGAAGCGCTGGTGATCGCCATAGACGGAGCGCGACTGGCCCGGCCAGCTGTCGATGATGCACAGATTGCCGTCCGCCGGTCCTTCCAGCACATTGCCTTCGGCATCGACCAGCTGCGGCTGCACGCCGAAGAACGGCCTTGTGGCCGAGCCGGGTTTCAGATCGGTCGCGCCCGGCAGCGGCGAAATGAGAATGCCGCCGGTTTCCGTCTGCCACCAGGTATCGACGATCGGGCTCTTGTCCTCGCCGACCACATGGTAATACCACTCCCAGGCTTCCGGATTGATCGGCTCGCCGACCGTGCCGAGAAGCCGCAGGCTGCTGCGCGAGGAGCGCTTCACGAACTGGTCGCCCGCCCCCATCAGCGATCTGAGCGCTGTCGGCGCCGTATAGAAGATATTGACCTTGTGCTTGTCGATGACTTCCCAGAAGCGGCCCTGATCCGGGAAGTTCGGAACGCCTTCGAACATCAGCGTCGTCGCGCAATTCGCAAGCGGCCCGTAGACGATATAGGAATGGCCGGTGACCCAGCCGACATCGGCCGTGCACCAGTACACCTCGCCGTCCTTGTAGTCGAAGACATATTCATGCGTCATCGACGTATAGACGAGATAGCCGCCCGTGGTGTGCAGCACGCCCTTCGGCTTGCCGGTGGAGCCAGACGTATAGAGGATGAACAGCGGATCTTCCGCGCGCATCTTCACCGGCGGGCAATCCGGTTTCACGGTAGCGATTTCCTGATGGTACCAGATGTCACGGCCCGGCGCCCAGCCGGTCTTGCCGCCGGTGCGGCGTACCACCAGAACCTTGTTAACGATGACATATTGCTTGGCGGCAATATCGATCGCCTTGTCGGTGTTTTCCTTGAGCGGGATCGGCTTGCCGCCGCGCACGCCTTCATCGCAAGTGATGACGAAGGTCGATTCGCAGTCGACGATACGGCCGGCCAGCGCTTCTGGCGAGAAGCCGCCAAAGACGACGGAGTGCACCGCACCGATGCGCGCGCAGGCGAGCATCGCATAGGCCGCTTCCGGAATCATCGGCATATAGATCGTGACGCGGTCACCCTTCTTGACGCCGTGCTTCTTCAGCACGTTGGCCAGACGGCAGACATAGTCGTAGAGCTGATTATAGGTGATCTTCTTGTCGATATAGGGGTTGTCGCCTTCCCAGATGATCGCCGTGCGCTCGCCATGCGTCTTCAGATGCCGGTCGATACAGTTATAGGAAACGTTGGTCAGGCCATCCTCGAACCACTTGATCGGCACGCGCCCCTTGAACGACGTATTCTTGACCTTGGTATAAGGCTTGAACCAGTCGATCCGACGGCCGTGCTTGTCCCAGAACTTTTCAGGATCCTCGACGCTCTCCTGGTACCATTTCTGGTAACGCTCATTATCGATGAGCGTGCGGGCTTTCGCCGACTTGAGCACCGGGTAGATTTTGGCAGACATGAACTCCTCCTGGAACCGGGTATGGCTTCTGACGCGGCCCGAGACTCCCACCTCAGGCATGTGTTGAATTCATAGCAGGTCAATTGCGCACGGCAATTAGACAAAGGTCATTTGTTTCGCAAAGAATTGCAATTATGATGCAATCCGGTTATAGAGCGGCAATATCCCGGAAATCAGTGGTTGATACCACGCCCGCGACACCGGCGCGGACGGACAGAAGGACTGTATCTATGGCTCAACAATTGCTCATGCCAAAGGCAACGGCTGTATGGCTGGTTGACAACACCGCGCTGTCGTTCGATCAGATCGCCACGTTCTGCAAACTGCATCCGCTCGAAGTCAAGGCCATTGCCGACGGTGAAGCCGCGCAGGGCATCAAGGGTCTCGATCCGATCGCGACCGGACAGCTCTCCCGTGACGAAATCGCCCGCGCGGAAGGCAATCCGAACCACAAGCTCAAGCTTTCCGAGCCTAAGGTTCGCGTGCCGGAATCCAAGCGCCGCGGCCCGCGCTACACCCCGGTTTCCAAGCGTCAGGATCGTCCGAACGCTATTCTCTGGCTCGTTCGCAACCACCCGGAACTGAAGGATGCGCAGATTTCGCGTCTCGTCGGCACCACAAAATCGACGATCGAACAGATTCGCGACCGCACCCACTGGAACTCGGCCAACCTGACGCCGATGGATCCTGTGACGCTCGGCCTCTGCAGCCAGATCGATCTCGACCTCGAGGTCGAACGCGCCTCGCGCGGCCGTCCGCTGCCGACTGCCGAAGAACTGGATAACACGCTGCAGCCGGCAACGGCGACGGAAGGTCTGGACTACAGCTTCCAGCGCGAGGAAGACGAGCAGATCGACGCCGATGCGGTCTTCAAGAAGCTCAGCTCGCTGAAATCCACGCAGAAGGACGAAGACGAGGACGATCACTACTGATCGGACGTCTTTTAGAGTTTAAAAACCCGGCCTCAGCGCCGGGTTTTTAATTTGCAGCCTTATCGCGCACCGAAGATCGCCGAACCCACACGAACACTCGTCGCGCCGAATTCCACGGCAGTTTCGAAATCGCCCGACATGCCCATGGAAAGCTTCTCAAGCCCACATTGTTTGGCAAGCTTCGCCAGAAGCGCAAAATGCGGGCCCGGATTTTCATCCGCCGGCGGAATGCACATCAGTCCTTCGACCTGCAATTTCAGCTCATCCCGACAAAAATCCACGAAAGCTACGGTCTCACGCGGGTCGATACCCGCCTTTTGCGGCTCAAGGCCAGTATTGACCTGCACATAAAAACGAAGGCTGCGACCCTGTTTACGGCATTCTTCGGCAAGCGCGCGGGCGATCTTCTCCCGGTCGACACTTTGCACCACATCAAACAGCGCCACGGCGTCCGCCGCCTTGTTGGACTGTAGCGGGCCGATCAGATGCAACTCGATATCAGGCGTCTTCTGCTTAAGCGCCGGCCACTTGCCCTGCGCTTCCTGCACGCGGTTCTCGCCGAACGCGCGCTCACCGGCATCGATGACCGGCTGGATCGCCTCCGCGTCGAAGGTCTTCGAGACCGCGACGAGGGCAACATCCGCCGCCTTGCGTCCGGATTTTTCCGCAACATCGGCAATGCGCTGCCTGACATCCTCGAGACGTGCTTCGATTTCCATCACAAGACCTTCATTTGAACCATTCGCAACGCTAACTAGCCACCGATTGCCTTGATGCCAAGCGCCTTTAGCACCATTTGAGGCACGCTGGCCAAGATTGAACGTCCGAACGTCCCGCCAAACTTGACGCCCCGGTCGTTTCATGGTGAAGGTCAGCGCACATTTTTCCCCTCGATACCCGGAATTTTAGACAATGGCCATCGAACGTTACAATCCTCGCGACGCCGAGCCGCGCTGGCAGCAAAAATGGAACGAGGACAAGGTTTTCGTCACCGACAACAGCGATCCGCGTGAGAAGTATTACGTTCTAGAGATGTTTCCCTATCCGTCGGGACGCATCCATATGGGCCATGTCCGCAACTACGCGATGGGCGACGTCGTCGCCCGTTACAAGCGCGCCCGCGGTTTCAACGTCCTGCACCCGATGGGCTGGGACGCCTTCGGCATGCCTGCCGAAAATGCGGCCATGCAGAACAAGGTTCATCCCAAGGACTGGACCTACCAGAACATCGCCACCATGCGCGGCCAGCTGAAATCCATGGGCCTGTCCTTGGACTGGACCCGTGAGTTCGCCACCTGCGATGTGGAATATTACCATCGCCAGCAGGCGCTGTTCGTCGACTTCATGGAAAAGGGCCTGGTTTACCGCAAGCAGTCGAAGGTCAACTGGGACCCGGTCGATCACACGGTTCTGGCCAATGAACAGGTCATCGATGGCCGCGGCTGGCGCTCCGGTGCGTTGGTCGAACAGCGCGAACTGACGCAATGGTTCTTCCGCATCACCGATTTTAGCCAGGACCTGCTGGACGAGCTGGATACGCTCGACCAATGGCCGGAAAAAGTACGCCTGATGCAGAAGAACTGGATCGGCCGTTCCGAGGGCCTGTCGCTGCGCTGGCGGACGGTTGCCGACACGGCGCCGGAAGGTTTCTCCGACATTACCGTCTATACGACACGCCCCGACACACTGTTCGGCGCCTCCTTCCTGGCGATCGCCGCCGACCACCCGCTGGCCAGAGAACTGTCCGCGAACAATCCGGCGATTGCCGAGTTCTGCGACGAATGCCGCCGCCATGGCACCTCGCTCGCAGCGCTCGAGACGGCTGAAAAGAAGGGTATCGATACCGGCGTCAAGGTCGTGCACCCGCTGGACCCCAGCTGGGAACTGCCGGTCTATGTCGCCAACTTCGTACTGATGGACTATGGCACCGGTGCGATCTTCGGTTGCCCATCCGGTGACCAGCGCGATCTGGATTTCGCCCGCAAATACGGCCTGCCGGTCGTGGCCGTCGTAGCCCCTGAAGGCCCCGATGCCGCAAACTTCACCATCGATGATACCGCCTTCACCGATGACGGCGTGATGATCAATTCGGGCTTCCTGAACGGCATGAAGACGGCTGACGCCTTCGAGGCCGTCGTGCAGAAGCTTTCCACGCAGACACTCGGCAATACGCCGCAGGCAGAGCGCAAGGTCAATTTCCGCCTGCGCGACTGGGGCATTTCCCGCCAGCGTTATTGGGGTTGCCCGATCCCGGTCATCCATTGCGAAGTCTGCGGTGTGGTCCCGGTTCCGAAAAAGGACCTCCCGGTCAAACTGCCCGATGACGTGACGTTCGACGTGCCCGGCAACCCGCTGGACCGGCACCCCACCTGGCGCCATGTCTCCTGCCCGCAATGCGGTCATGACGCGCGCCGCGAAACCGACACGATGGATACATTCGTCGATTCCAGCTGGTATTACACGCGCTTCACCGCGCCGTGGGAAGACGCGCCGACCGACCCGAAGGTCGCCAATCACTGGCTGCCGGTAGATCAATATATCGGCGGCATCGAGCATGCGATCCTCCATCTGCTCTATTCGCGCTTCTTCACCCGCGCCATGCGCGAAACCGGCCATGTCGGCGTCAAGGAACCCTTCAAGGGCCTGTTCACGCAGGGCATGGTGGTGCACGAGACCTATAGCCGCGGCGAGGGCACGGCGCGCGAATGGGTGCCGCCTGCGGAACTGCGGATCGAGGAAAGCGACGGGGCTCGCCGCGCATTCCTGCTCTCGTCCGGCGAAGAGGTGAAGATCGGCTCCATCGAGAAGATGTCGAAGTCGAAGAAGAACGTGGTTGACCCGGATGACATCATCGCATCCTACGGCGCCGATACAGCACGCTTCTTCGTCCTGTCGGACTCTCCGCCCGATCGTGACGTCATCTGGTCCGAAGCCGGTGTGGAAGGCGCAAACCGGTTCGTCCAGCGCGTCTGGCGCATCATCGGCGAAGCGGCGGAAGAGCTGAGAACCGTCCAGCCGAAGCCTGCGACCGAAGGCGAAGGGCTGGCGGCCTCCAAGGCGGCCCACAAAACGCTGAAAGCTGTGCAGGAGGATCTGGACAAGCTCGCCTTCAACAAGGCCATTGCCCGCATCTATGAACTGGTCAATGCACTCGCCGGTCCCCTTGCGGATGTCGCTGCGGGCGGCAAGTCTAATGACGTCAAGGCGGCAGCGCGTGACGCCGTCGAAATCCTCATCCGCATCATCGCCCCGATGACGCCACATCTGGCGGAAGAATGCTGGTCCGTACTGGGTAACACGGGCCTCGTGGCCCAGACGCCGTGGCCTGCCTTCGTCGCTTCGCTGGTCGAGGAAAACGATGTCGTTATGCCCGTGCAGGTCAACGGCAAGAAGCGTGGCGAATTGACAATCGCGCGCGATGCGGATCAAGATGCGGTCCGCACGGCCGCCCTTGCGCTGGATGCCGTCAAATCCATTCTTGCCGGTGGCGAGCCCAAGAAAGTCATCGTGGTTCCGCAGAGGATTGTAAACATTGTTGTCTGACGTTTTTTCAAGATGGAGCCGCGCCGCGGCAGCGATTTCCGTCGTGACGATGGCTGGTCTTCTGGCTGGCTGCCAGGTGCGCCCGCTTTATGGGGAAGCTTCCGGCACCAAGGAAAGGCTGGCGGCCGTCAGCGTCTCCGATATCGGCGGCAGGGCCGGGCAGGAAGTCCGCAATCAACTGATCTTTCTAATGGCTGGCGGCGCAGGCCAACCGGCCACGGCTCAATATAACGTCAAGGTTTCCGTAAGCTCGAGCGCTACCTCGACGGAAGTGCAGAATTATGACCTGACGACCCGCTCGAACAATAATTACGATGGTCCTTACCCTGGTCGTGTCGTGATGAGTGGTCAATATGTGCTGACGCGGGTTTCCGACGGTCAGATCCTGCGCTCCGCACGCCGCAGCGTAACGGCGCAGGTGGATCTGCCGCAGCAGGAATTCGCCAAGATCCGGGCAACTCGCGACGCCGAAAACCGTGCGGCCCGGGAACTTGCCGAAATCATCCGCACCGATATCGCCGCCACCCTCGGCCGCTGAGAGCGGCGGCCGTGACGGAGATAAAGTCCCATGAATTTGAGCGCTTCGCCGAAAACCCGGCGGAGCGCTTTCGTGTTTTCGTGCTTTACGGCCCGGATCGCGGTCTCGTGTCGGAACGCGCAGGCGTCATCGCCAAAAAGACCGGTATCGATCCCGATGACGCTTTCGCATCGCTGAAACTGACCGCATCCGATCTGCAGGGCGACCCCGGCCGTCTACTCGACGAGGTGAATGCCATCGGCCTTTTCGGCGGCGAAAAACTCGTCTGGGTTAAAGGTGCTTCGTCCGAAAAGGCGCTGGTGGACGCCCTCCAGATTCTGGCGGAAACGCCACCGGAAGCGAGCTTCCTCATCATCGAAGCAGGCGACATCAAGAAGGGTACGGGACTGCGCAAGATCGCAGAACCGGCGCGCTCCATCGCAGCCATCCCCTGCTATGCCGACGATGCGCGCTCGTTGAACGCATTGATCGATCAGGAACTCTCAGCCGATAATCTGCGTATTGCGCCGGCCGCACGGCAGAGGCTGATCGAATCCCTTGGCGGCGACCGTATCGCCTCGCGCAACGAAATCCGCAAACTGGCGCTCTATTGCCGTGGAGCCGACGTGGTCGAGGAGGACGATGTACTGGCGATCATCGGAGACGCCAGCACGGTTTCCGCCGACGATGCTGTCGACGCCATTCTGAAAGGCGACAGAAACGCCTTCTTCCACGCAACGCAGAAGATCGTCTCTTCGAAGACCCCGATCTTCCTCGTCCTCCAGGGATGCCTCAGGCAGTTCCAGTTGCTCGACCAGATGAGGGCCGAAATGGATGAGAAAAAACTGCAGGCCGGTCAGGTCATGCAGACACTTGGGCGCCACATTCATTTCCGCAGAAAACCCATCATCGAAAGAGCGCTGCGAACATGGCAGCCAGCGGCGATCGCCCGCGAGATGAACCGTCTGCAGGCCGCTATCCTGCAAAGCCGTCAGCGGCAAAGCCTGGAGGAAAGCGTGGCCCTTCTGACATTGCTGTCGACCACGCTGCAATCCGGCCGCAGTGGATGACGCTCAGCAAAAAGCCCTCGCAGCAACAACTCGAGGGCTTTTTAAATCATGGTTTCGCTGTCAGGCCGTAAAAATCAGTCGCCCTGGCCGGGTTCGGCGGAGAAATAGAGATCGAGCTTACCTTCGACGCCGTCCATCTCCTTGGCTTCCGGCATCGGGTCACGCTTGATGGTGATATTAGGCCAGATCGCCGCATATTCGGCATTGAGCTTCAGCCATTTGTCGAGGCCCGGCTCCGTATCGGGCTTGATGGCTTCGGCGGGACATTCCGGTTCGCACACACCGCAATCGATGCATTCATCGGGATTGATCGCGAGGAAATTTTCACCCTCGTAAAAGCAGTCGACGGGGCAGACCTCAACGCAATCGGTATATTTGCAGCGGATGCAATTGTCGGTCACGACATATGTCATGATGAACTCCAGAATATGCAGGCCGGGTCTTTGGGCTTCGGAACACAAGCCGTCGCCCGGAATTCAGACAGGGCAATTTCGCAAGTGACGTAATGCCTTTGCTTACAGATAGCAAGGATAAACAATTCTGAAAAAGGGGTGTGACCCGGAGGTTTATTCTAATCTTTGCTTCCGTCGCTGTCAGACAGAAACCTGTCGAGCGCCCTGCGCTCTTTTTTAGTGGGACGCCCGCTGCCCGGCTGGCGCAACGCCTGCTCAAGAGGCGTCATACTGTCGGAAGGTTCCCGTGGCGGCGTCTCGTCCTCATAGAGAAGTCTGGCTTCCTCATAGGGTCCACGCCGTGTTCCGCCGGACTTGACGACGAGTACCTTGTCCATCCGCTCAAAGCCAATCTCCAGCCTGTCCCCCACCTTCAGCATGTGGCTGGGCTGGCGGATGGCAGCACCGTTGACCTTGACGTGGCCCGACTGAATGTAGCTCTGGGCCAGCGAACGGGATTTGGCCATGCGGGCAAAGAACAGCCACTTGTCCAGACGCTGACGCGTGCTTTCGAGTGGCTGTTCGCTGCTTCCCATGGGCTTACTTCTTCAGCTGCTCCTTGAGAGCAGCGAGCTTTGCGAAAGGCGAATCCGGATCGAGCGGCTTTTCCTTGCGCGGCGGCTTGGCTTCGAAGCGCTGCTGACCCTGCGGCTTACCACCACGGTCATTGCGTTCCGGCCGGTCCTTGCGCTCCCCGCGATCGTGACGATCGTTATTGCGGTTGTTGCCACGGTCCGGACGGCCACCATCGCGCTTGCGCTCGCCGTCGCCGCTGCGATTGGCACTTGCACCGTCACGATTGTCGCGACGGCCTTCACCGCGACGCTCGCCCTGTTCGCGCGCTCCATCACCACGGCCCTGACCGCGATTGCCGGGACGACGGTTTTCGCCACGCTGATTTTCGTTGCGGCCACCCGGACGCCACAGAAGAACGGGCTTGGGCTCGGCGGCCTCAGCGCTTTCCGGCGCAGCCTCGGCTGCGACAACCTCTTCGCTGGCAGCCACCGGCGCCTCGACAGCTTCGCCTTCGACAGCAGCCGCCGTCTCGGACACCTGTTCTTCGGAAGCCGGCTCGTGTTCCTCGGTCTCGACGCTTTCCTCTTCAGCCGTCGCCGCTTCCGCGGCAGCCGGAGCAGAGGCACCGGCGTGGCTGGCGAGGAAGGCCTGTGCCTCTTCCGCCGTCACCTGATCGGCGCGGTAACCGAGGCCCTTGAGAATTTCTTCCATGTCATCAAGCGTCGCGCCGAGAATGGAAAGCATGGCGGTCGTCGTCGTGAAACGGCGACCGTCATAAGCGCCTTCCGGGCGCGGCTGCTGACCGGGTTTCCACTGCAGCAGCGGGCGGATGAGATCGGCCAGACGCTCGAGAATGTCGATACGCACGGCACGCTTTCCGAGGAAGCGGAAACCGGCGAGCTTGTAGAACATACGCTCGAAGCTGGCATCGGTGACGACCGAAGTACGGCCTGCGGCCAGCACCGGAATGAGATCGCCGTAACCCGGCTTTCCAAGGCCATCATTTTTTAAAGCCCAAAGCAGCGTCACAAGCTCCGCCGGAGCGGGCTTGAGAAGTGCGGGCAGGAAAACGTGATAGGCGCCGAAACGCACGCCATAACGGCGCATGGAGGCGCGCGCGTCCTGATCGAGCGACTTCACGTCCTCGGCGACGTCGCGGCGGAACAGCACGCCAAGATTTTCCACGAGCTGGAACGCCAGACCCTTCGCCAGGCCCTGAAGATCTTCTGCGCGGGAAATATCGTCCAGCGGCTTCAGCACGGTCGCAATCTGGTGATTGACGAAACGCTCGACGCGCGCCAGCGCGTGATCACGGGCATTGCCGTTCAGCTGTTCGTCGGCAAGCAGGATCACCCGCGGCTTCATGATGTTGTCGCCGGTCGAAAGCCGGGCAACCGGCTCGCCCAACCAGCGAACCAGACCATCGGAGCTCAAAGCGAGATCGCCGTTTCCACTGGCATGCAGACGCGCGGCGCGCGCCTCGTATTCGAGCGCGAGCGCTTTTTGCGCCGCAGCCTGCACGGCCTTCTGATCCGGCCCTTCCATTCCCGGCACCGGGGTGAACCGGAACCCGGCCAATTGGCCGACGTGATGTCCTTCTACGAAGACATCACCATTTACACTGATTTCAGCTTCAAGCATCGCATTCTCTCTCAGGCGCCTCATGAGCACAGATGTCCTGCGATCAACAAAGCGTTTCGTCAACCTTTCATGTAGCGCATCGGACAATCGATCCTCGATTTCCCGAGTCTTTTCTTGCCAGTGTGTCGGATCGGCAAGCCATCCTGGGCGGTTCGATACATAAGTCCATGTTCTGATCTGCGCAATCCTCGCAGACAAGGTATCGATCTCCCCATCCGTGCGATCGGCGCGACGCACCTGCTCGGCCATGAAATCCTCGTTCACCGCCCCGCGCTTGACGAGATCGAAATAGAGCGTGGAGATGAGGTCGGCATGCTGTGCGGGGGCGATGCGGCGATAATCGGGCAGCGCGCAGGCCTCCCAGAGTTTTTCCACCCGCACATCCGTCGTGGTCACGTCGATGATTTCAGGGTAACGCGACAGATATTCCAGCGCCTGCTGGTCGATGGCCGGCAGGGCGCGCGAAAGCCCCTGGATCGTCGGCGCGGCGTCAAGGCTCGCGCGCAGATTGGCGATGGAGGAAAAATCGAAATTTTTCGTCCGCCACTGCAGCACCTTCACCGCATCGAACTGATGGGTTTCGATCCGCTCGACCAATTCGTCATCGAACGGCTCGACACGCCCCGTCACGCCAAACGTACCGTCGCGAAGATGGCGGCCAGCGCGGCCGGCGATCTGACCGATCTCGCCGGGATTGAGATTACGGAACTGATAACCGTCGAATTTGCGGTCCTGCGCAAAGGCGACATGGTCGACATCGAGGTTGAGTCCCATACCGATGGCGTCCGTAGCGACAAGATATTCGACGTCGCCCGACTGGTAGAGGCCTACCTGCGCATTGCGCGTGCGCGGCGAAAGCGCGCCCAGCACCACAGCCGCGCCGCCGCGCTGGCGGCGCACCAGTTCAGCGATGGCATAAACCTCATCGGCGGAAAAGGCGACGATCGCCGTGCGTTGCGGCAGGCGGGTGATCTTCTTCTGACCCGCATAAAAGAGTTGAGACAGGCGCGGCCGCTCGACCACGGTTATTCCCGGCAGCAGTTTTTCAAGGATAGGGCGCATCGTGCCCGCGCCGAGCAGCAGCGTTTCCTCCCGCCCGCGCAGATGCAGCACCCGGTCGGTGAAGATATGCCCGCGTTCGAGATCGCCCGCCAACTGCACCTCGTCTATCGCAACGAAGGCGGCCGTCGTTTCACGCGGCATGGCTTCCACCGTGCAGACGGAGTATTTGGCTTTGGGAGGCGCGATTTTTTCTTCGCCGGTAATCAGCGCCACATTCGGCGCACCCACTTTTTCAACTAGGCGGGTATAGACCTCCCGCGCCAGAAGACGCAGCGGCAGGCCAATGACACCGCTTCCATGCGCGACCATCCGCTCGATCGCGTAATGGGTCTTGCCGGTATTGGTGGGGCCGAGAACGGCCGTGACACCGCGGCCGCTCAGGATCATGGGGCGAAAATTCAACGTACTATCCGCGAATCGACTTCATCTGCTTGCTTTGCCGCCCGACATTGCTGATGGGCCGCAGGCCTCACACATGGCAACGCCCGCAGCCAAAGGCAATAGGCCTCACCCGCAAAGTGGCGCGGGGCGACCAGTCGACGGAATTTTCCTTTCAGATTCAGCCAGTTGAACGAACAAAAAGAATCCGGCAAAAATGAAATCGATTCGGCTGCGGAACAGTCTGCGAACGAATCGAATACGAATCGCTGACTCGATGGGATTCAGCTTTTGTTCTCCGCAATATCTGGTTGGTCAGGGCGCAGACCATACCAGATTGTGAATCCGGATAAGTCCTTGGCCGGATTCG
This sequence comes from Agrobacterium sp. ST15.13.013, assembly GCF_027956525.1. NCBI lineage: Bacteria > Pseudomonadati > Pseudomonadota > Alphaproteobacteria > Hyphomicrobiales > Rhizobiaceae > Agrobacterium > Agrobacterium sp. ST15.13.013. Next base: position 22,569 of record NZ_JAQKGP010000010.1, on the reverse strand, counting down.
GCTTTACAGCAAAGCCACCGGGCAGAAAATCCCGGAATCGGCTGTCAAGCGGCAATCCCGGAAAAACCGGTCCGAAACATGCATGAGGGACTGGATCAGAGCGCCTCGCCGGAAAGCAGACGCGGCGCATTCGCATCCGTCGTGCCGGCCGCCTGACCGATGAAATAGGATTTGAGACCCGGCAAACGATCCACGACCCCGAGACCGAAATCGCGCATGATACGGATAGGGCCAATATCGTTGGAGAAAAGCCGGTTCAGCACATCCGTCGTCACGCCCATCCGCAACGTGTCGAAGCGCCGCCAGGACTGATAGCGCTCCAGAACGTTGAGTGAGCCGATATCGAGGCCGAGCCGGTCGGCCTCGACCACGGTTTCGGCGAGAGCCGCCACGTCCTTGAAGCCGAGATTGAGGCCCTGCCCGGAAATCGGGTGAATGCCGTGCGCCGCATCGCCCGCAAGCGCGAAACGCGGCGCAACGAAAGAACGCGCCAGCGTCAGCCCCAATGGGAAACCGCGGCGGGGGCCGACCGGACGAAGAGGACCGAGCTTGTGACCGAACCGGCGTTCCAGCTCTTCCTCGAACACCAGGTCGTCGGAAGCCACCAGCCTGTCGGCATCGGCCGTGCGTTCGGTCCAGACGAGCGAAGAGCGGTTTCCCTTCAGCGGCAGGATGGCGAAGGGGCCCGATGGCAGGAAATGCTCCTCGGCGCAGCCCTCATGCGGTCGCTCATGCTCAACGGTCGTCACGATACCGGACTGATCGTAAGCCCAGTGCACGGTCTTGATTCCGGCCATGTCCCTGAGCGCGGAGCGAACGCCGTCACAGGCAATCAGCAATCGCGCTTCGAGCGTCGATCCGTCGGAGAGGCGAATGGCCGTCGATTGCGGACCCGCGGTAAAATCGGAAACACTGACACTGTGACGGATTTTTATGTCAAGACGCTCGCACAGGCCTCGCAATGCGCCCACAAGAGCAACGTTCGGAACCATATGGGCAAACGGCCTGCCTTCTTCCACGGCGCCGTCGAAAGTCAGGAACACGGGACGCACCGGATCGGCGGTCTTCGAATCGGTGACGATCATCTTGTGTATTGGCTGGGCTTCCGGCTCGATCTCGTTCCATATGCCGAAAACATCGAGCATCCGGGTGGCCGCTGCTATGATGGCGGATGCACGAACGTCCTTTGCCCAGACATCCTCGGGAGCGGCCTCAACCACCTGCACATCGAGATGCCGGGCCGCCTGCTTGATTGCGACAGCAACGGAAAGACCGACATATCCGCCGCCTGCCACCACTACGTCCAGCATCGCGCTTCTCCTCAAATCTTGTGCACGCATCATCCGGGCACTATAGACCATGTGACGTATTCCTACAGCCGGAGCAGGCCGAAAAAATGTCGCATCCCTCGCAAACGTCAGATCCGATGGCCAATCTCATCGCCACACTCGATCTTGAGAAGCTGGAAGAGAACCTGTTCCGGGGCGAAAGCCCGCAGATCGGCTGGCAGCGGGTTTTCGGCGGCCAGGTCATCGCGCAGGCACTGATTGCCGCGCAAAGGACCGTGGATGACGACCGTTTCGTGCATTCGCTGCATGCCTATTTCATGCGTCCCGGCGATCCGCTGGTGCCTATCGTCTACCAAGTGGAACGCATCCGCGACGGCGCGAGCTTCTGCACACGCCGCGTGGTCGCCATTCAGCATGGCAAAGCCATTTTTTCCATGTCGGCCTCGTTTCAGATTTTCGAGGATGGTTTCGACCATCAGATCAAAATGCCTGACGTGACGCCGCCCGAAAAACTGATGAGCGAAGAGCAGATGCAGGCGGCCTTTCTTGCCAAGGCACCCGCTTCTATCCGCAAATACTGGAGCAACAAGCGGCCGATAGAGATACGGCCGGTTTCGCTGACCCACTATATCTCGAAAGAAAAGCTGGAACCGCAGCAGGATATCTGGGTTCGCGCCGTCGGTGATGTGCCCGATGATCCGCGTCTGCAGTCGGCCATTCTCGCTTATCTCTCAGATATGACCCTACTCGACACCTCGCTCTACGCCCATGGAACAACGATCTTCGATCCCTCCATTCAGGTGGCTAGCCTTGATCACGCCATGTGGTTCCATCGCCCCTGCCGTCTGGACGACTGGCTGCTCTACACACAGGATAGCCCCAGCGCTGCCGGCGCACGCGGTTTGACCCGTGGCAATATTTTCACCAGACAGGGTGAACTGGTCGCCTCGGTGGCGCAGGAGGGTTTGATCCGCAAAAGGGCAAATGATTAAATAATGTGCTTTTTTCTAAAATCGCACATTTAATAGACGCAAATTTTGGCGACAAATGCTCCTTTTTCAGACGTCTTTCATATAAGTTTTATATTTCAATAGGTTAGATACACACTCAAAACTGGCACGCCCTTTGAATGTATGTCCGCAGTCGCTGTTACTGATCTGCCAGCGGCAGGAGAGTCGGCTCCGTGCCGAGGACAAAACAAAGGATGGGAAACCAGATGAAAATTGTGATGGCCATTATCAAGCCGTTCAAGCTGGATGAAGTGCGCGAAGCGCTCACCGGCGTCGGCATCCAGGGCCTGACCGTGACCGAGGTAAAGGGTTACGGACGCCAGAAGGGGCATACCGAGATTTATCGCGGCACGGAATATGCGGTGAGCTTCCTTCCCAAGCTGAAGATCGAGATCGCAGTTCCATCCGACGTCGTCGACAAGGCCGTTGAGGCGATCGCATCTGCGGCAAAGACCGGGCAGATCGGTGACGGCAAGATCTTCGTTTACTCTATCGAACAGGCCGTGCGCATCCGTACCGGCGAAACCAACACAGAAGCGCTTTGAAGCACGGCTGACAGGGGAGTTTACTAGCTATGCAACTCAACAAGTTTTCAACGCTCGGCAAGCTGGGCGCCGCAGCGGCGGCCCTGATGGCTCCGGCCATCGCCTTCGCCCAGGACGCCGCGCCGGCAGCAGCCGCAGCGCCCGTTCCGGAAAAAGCCGACACCGCATTCATGTATGTCGCGACGATCCTCGTGCTTTTCATGATCATTCCGGGTCTGGCCCTGTTTTACGGCGGTCTCGTCCGCACCAAGAACATGCTCTCCGTTCTCATGCAGTGCACGGTTGTCGGCGCAGTCATGATGCTCGTCTGGGTCATCTACGGTTACTCCTTCGCCTTTGGCGGCGGCACCGGCCCCTATTTCGGCGGCTTCGGCAAGCTGTTCCTGTCGGGCGTTTCGCTTGACAGCACGTCTGCGACCTTTTCCGAAGGCGTGGTGATCTACGAATACACCTTCATCGCCTTCCAGATGACCTTTGCGGCCATCACGCCAGCGCTGATCGTCGGCGCCTTTGCAGAGCGCGTGAAGTTCTCCGCCGTCATTCTGTTCACCATCCTGTGGGCCACCTTCGTTTATTTCCCGATCGCTCACATGGTCTGGGACGCAAACGGCCTGATCTTCGGCATGGGTGCTCTCGACTTCGCCGGCGGCACCGTCGTTCACATCAATGCCGGTATCGCAGGCCTGATCGGCGCGATCATGGTCGGCAAGCGCACCGGCTTCGGCAAGGACATGATGGCCCCTCACTCCATGACGCTCACTCTCGTCGGTGCAGCCATGCTGTGGTTCGGCTGGTTCGGCTTCAACGCCGGTTCCAACCTCGAAGCATCGGGCGGTGCGGTTCTCGCAACCATGAACACCTTCCTCGCAACTGCGGCCGCCATCGTTTCCTGGTCGCTGGTTGAAAGCTTCACCCGCGGCAAGGCCTCCATGCTTGGCGCCGCCTCGGGCATGATCGCCGGCCTCGTCGCCGTCACCCCCGCCGCCGGCTCCGTCGGCCCGATGGGCGCCATCGTTCTCGGCCTCATCGTCTCGCCGATCTGCTACTTCTTCGTCTCCGTGGTGAAGAACAAGTTCGGTTATGACGACACTGCCGACGTCTTCGGCGTCCACGGCATTGGCGGCATCATCGGCGCTCTCGGCACCGGCATCTTCACCTCACCGCTGCTTGGCGGCACGGGCAAGGAAGATTTCTCCATCGCCTCGCAGGTCTGGACGCAGTTCGTCGCCGTCGCCATCACCATCGTCTGGTGCGCCATCGTCTCCGCGATCCTCTACAAAATCGTCGACGTGATCGTCGGTCTGCGGGTTCCGGTCGAAGCCGAACGCGAAGGTCTCGACCTCGCAACCCACGGCGAAGCCGCCTATCATTCCTGATATCCGGGAAAAGGGGTTCTCCATCCCCTCTCCCAAAAGAAGGCCCGCTCCGGCGGGCCTTTTTCTTTGCCATAAATCCGAAGCGCTTCAAAAAACCGCATGGTTAACACGACATTAACCAGCAAGCGGTTAGTTTTCCCTGTCAATCCGGGATCAGGTCTCTTGCCGGATCTTGCCGAAACCACAAAACAACGGGTTCAGGGACATGGGCAGAATGCATTCTCCGACATTCGATGGTCGTCACACGCGCTTCGTGTTGACGGCGTTTTTCGTACGTCAGATCATGGCTCTCGCCGGTTTCGCTCTGCTGGCCACGATTGCACTGGGCATCGCAGCGCTCGCGACATGGAATGTCGCGGATCCGAGCCTTTCCTATGCGACAGGAAACCAGCCCACCAATCTTCTGGGCTATGGCGGTGCGATTTTCGCCGATATCGTGATGCAGTTCCTCGGGCTTTCTGCAATCATCTCCCTCCTGCCCGTCATCGCCTGGGCGATCGCGCTGATCGCCGGCCACAAATTCCACCGCATACCCGCTCGCCTCGTAGCCTGGGTCGCAGGCGCCATCGTCTGCGCCGCCTCGCTCGGCTGTTTTCCGGCCCCCGTGACATGGCCGCTGCCGAACGGCATCGGCGGCGTCATCGGAGACATGATCCTGCGTTTTCCCGCCCTTTTCATCGGTGCTTACCCCACCGGCACGATCGCCACGGTACTGGGTGTCATATTTGCGGCGCCTGCCGCATGGCTGATGCTTTTTGCCGCCGGTGTCGTTGGCGGTCTGGATGACGAGCTGGAACGCGAAGAAGCGGCTCCCGTCGCCACCAGCAAGGCCCGCGCAGCCCGTGAGGCCGAGGAGGAGGAGGAGGATGAAGACGACGGCGAGGGGTTCTTTGCCAATATGCTCGCCTTCGGCGCGCTGGCACATTACTGGTATACCACCCAGGCGCGCTTCCGCCGCCTGTTCGGTTTGAAGTCTAAATCCCTGCACGATGAATTCGAGCATCCTTATGACTTCAACGAATATGAATTCGGCACGCTGAACGAACCCTCACGCCTCAAGACCGCGATCAACCGCCTCGACCAGCGCGCGGAACCGTCTTTCGAAGAACGCGCCGCATCGCGTCGCCAGATGTCACCTCCCTCCATCGCGCTCGATCATGACGAGGACATGGATGACGAATCACGCTTCGACGCGGATGGACGCCGGCTGCCGGACGGCATTCTCTCCGACGACGAAACCGACCAGAAATTCACCGCCAGACAGGCGCCTGGTCGCGGGCAGACCAGAATAACCGCCCCTTCCGCACGCCCGAAACCCAGCGAACGCGTGGCGCGCGAAGCCCAAGCCTCCTTCATCGCCGCCGACGGCTTCCAGCTCCCCACCGTCCATCTTCTGGCAGAGCCTAAGAACGTCGTTCGCGACAATATGTTGAGCGAGGAAGTGCTGGAACAGAACGCCCGCCTTCTGGAAGGCGTTCTCGAGGATTTCGGCGTCAAGGGAGAAATCATTCATGTCCGCCCCGGTCCGGTCGTCACGCTCTACGAACTGGAACCGGCACCCGGCATCAAGTCCTCGCGCGTCATCGGCCTTGCCGATGACATCGCCCGCTCCATGAGCGCGATTGCCGCCCGTGTCGCCGTCGTTCCCGGCCGCAACGCCATCGGCATCGAACTGCCGAACCAGACACGCGAAACCGTCTTCCTGCGGGAACTGATCGGCAGCCGCGATTTCGAAAACAGCAAGGCCAAACTCGCCATGGCGCTCGGCAAGACCATCGGCGGTGAACCCGTCATCGCCGATCTTGCCAAGATGCCGCATCTGCTCGTCGCCGGCACCACCGGCTCGGGCAAGTCGGTCGCCATCAACACCATGATCCTGTCGCTGCTTTACCGCATGTCGCCAGAACAGTGCCGCCTGATCATGATCGACCCGAAAATGCTCGAACTGTCGATCTATGACGGCATTCCGCATCTGCTCTCTCCCGTCGTTACCGATCCGAAAAAGGCCGTCGTGGCGCTGAAATGGACAGTGCGCGAGATGGAAGAGCGCTACAAGAAGATGTCGAAGATCGGCGTGCGCAATATCGACGGCTTCAACAGCCGCGTGCAGCAGGCGCTCGACAAGGGCGAAATCCTCACTCGCACGGTGCAGACCGGCTTCGACCGCCAGACCGGCGAGGCGATATACGAGACGGAAGAATTCGATCTGAAGCCCCTGCCTTACATCGTCGTCATCATCGACGAAATGGCCGACCTTATGATGGTCGCCGGCAAGGACATCGAAGGCGCGGTGCAGCGTCTGGCGCAAATGGCGCGCGCCGCCGGCATCCATGTCATTATGGCAACCCAGCGCCCCTCCGTCGACGTCATCACCGGCACGATCAAGGCCAACTTCCCGACCCGAATCTCCTTCCAGGTCACGTCGAAGATCGACAGCCGCACAATCCTTGGAGAGCAGGGCGCCGAACAGCTGCTCGGCATGGGTGACATGCTCTATATGGCAGGCGGCGGGCGCATCCAGCGCGTACACGGTCCCTTCGTTTCCGACAACGAGGTGGAAGAGATCGTCGCCTATCTGAAGACGCAAGGCGCACCGGAATATCTGGAAGCGATTACCGAGGAAGATGACGAGGAAGGCAATGGCGGCGGCCCGGCCGGTGCCGGCAATTTCTCCGATTCCGAAGACCCATACGATCAGGCCGTGGCCGTCGTGCTTCGAGATGGCAAAGCCTCCACCTCCTACGTGCAGCGGCGCCTCGGCATCGGTTACAACCGCGCCGCCTCGCTGATTGAGCGCATGGAGCAGGAAGGCATCATCGGCCCCGCCAACCACGCCGGAAAACGCGAGATCCTCGTGCCGACGGAAGCAGACATCATCGAGCGGTAACGTCCGCAACCAAGCGGGGCGAAGAAGCGTTATTACACGCTTTCAACGTCATGAAGCCGCCGCCTTTTATGGGGACAATCGCTGCGATGAAGGAGAATAGAATGAACGACCTCACCACCGGCGAAACGGCCAACGCAAACACACCGCAAAACGGCGTGACGCGTCGTGGCGTGCTGACGGCATTTTCCATGGCCGCAATCATGGCCAGCCTGTCTCCGCTTGACGCTTTCGCCCAGGCGGCCGGCAATACCGCGACAGCGCAGAAAATCGCCAATCACTTCTCGTCGGTCAAAACCATGATGGGGGAATTCGTCCAGTTCGGCCCGCGCGGGGAACAGACCGGCGGAAAATTCTACATCGAACGCCCCGGCAAACTCCGCTTCAATTATGAAGACCCCTCGCCCATGCGTGTCATCTCCGACGGCAAGAATGTCGTCATCGGCAATATGAAGCTGAAGACGTGGGACCTTTATCCGCTTTCCAAAACGCCCCTCAGCCTGCTTCTTTCCGACAAGATCGATCTCAGTAACCAGAAGGTTCGGAACGTGAAGGAAGAATCCGACCTGACCACCATCGTACTGGGCGACAAGAGCGTCTTCGGTGATTCCACTATTACCCTGATGTTCGATCCGAAGACCTTCGATCTGAGGCAATGGACCACGACCGATGCCCAGAACAAGGACACGACCGTCATGATCTTCAACGTCCAGACCGGCGTGAACCTTGATGAGCGTGTCTTCAGCATCAATTACGAGGAAGTCCGCAGAGGCGGCTGACACATAAAAGCCGGTGGAAATTTTTCGAGAGGCGGCCCTGCGGTCGCCTTTTTCATTTTACCGCTAAAATACATTCCCGTTTTCGTCACGATGTTATAAGCCTGCGCCCCGGAAACTTGTCCCCGAACCGTGCGGTTTGCGGCAATAAAAGCGGAGCGGATGCATGTCGTTTTCGATAACCACCTGGAACATCAACTCGGTCAGGCTCAGAATGCCGATCGTTGAGCAGTTTCTGGTACGCTACAAACCGGACATTCTCTGCCTGCAGGAAACGAAATGCCCGAATGGCGAGTTTCCGATGAAGCCGCTGAAGGCGCTCGGTTATGAGCATGTCATCATCCATGGCCAGAAGGGCTATCACGGTGTCGCCATCGCCTCGAGGATCCCGCTGACCGAAGATCACCGACAGGACTATTGCGGTATCGGCGACGCACGCCACATTTCCGCAATTTTTGAGGTCGGATCGCGTCGCGTGCGGCTGCATAATTTCTACGTTCCTGCTGGCGGCGACGAGCCGGATCGGTCGATCAACCCGAAATTCGGCCACAAGCTCGATTTCATCGAGGAAATGAAGGCACTGCGCGCCGATGGCGTGCCCGGCACCTCCTCCATTCTCGTCGGCGACCTCAACATCGCGCCGCTCGAAAATGACGTCTGGTCGCACAAGCAGCTTTTGAAGATCGTCAGCCATACACCCGTCGAAACCGAAGGCATGCTGGATATCATGAGGAAGGGCAACTGGCTCGATCTGATGCGCCTGAATGTGCCGGAGACGGAAAAGATCTATACGTGGTGGAGCTACCGCGCCAAGGATTGGGAAGCTGCCGACCGCGGTCGCCGTCTCGACCATATCTGGTCCTCACAGGATCTCGGTTCCTCGCTTGAAAAAATCGAGATATTGCGTGAAGCCCGTGGCTGGAACCGACCATCGGACCACGTCCCCGTCACGGCCCATTTCCGCTTCTGAACGATAGAGTTTGCGTCACACGAAGCGGTTCTGCAAACGGGCCGCACCCGCCGCCAGCGCCGCGATATTGTCGCGAATGCGCGCCGACACGATATCGGCAACCTCCGGAAACTCCTCCACCAGCCGGTGAAAGAGGATGCGCGTTATCCGGATGACTTCGGAATCTTCCACTGCAATGGCGGTGAACTTCCTTTCACAGAGGGTAAAAAGCGCCAACTCCGAAAGCAACGCACCCTTGCCAGGCGTCGCCTGCAACAGGGGTTTGCCATCTCTTCCAGCCGTGAAAAGTTCGAAATGACCCGATGTCACGGCAAAGGCGCATTCTGCCGGCGAATGTTCCCGGAACAATGTCTGCCCTGCCGACACCCGGCGGCGTTCCGCACCGAAGGCGATGAGCCGCAACTGATCGTCACTGAACCCAGCAAATAACGGCACTTGCCCCAGCAGAATAATATCGTCCGTCAAGGCCATGTCGATCACTACTCCGGAAAGCTGCCTGCATCACTATAGCGGTTTTCCAATATCGGTCCTCAAAATACAAGACGTTGAAACGCCGCGCATCTTTTCAGGAGGCGCGGCGTGAGTTTTGCAGCGATGACAGAGCCTCGTCTCAGGGAACGATCTTGTAACCACCGTTCTCGGTCACCAGGATTTCGGCGTTGGAGGGATCCCGTTCGATCTTCTGGCGCAGACGATAGACATGCGTTTCGAGCGTATGCGTCGTCACACCGGAATTGTAACCCCAGACCTCTTCCAGCAGCACATCGCGCGTTACCACCGTGCTGCCGGCGCGGTAGAGATAACGGATGATGGCCGCTTCCTTTTCCGTCAGACGAATTTTCTTGCCGTCTTCAGTCGTCAGCAGCTTCTGGCTAGGCTTGAACTGATAGGGACCGACGGTGAAAACCGCGTCCTCGCTCTGTTCATACTGGCGCAGTTGGGCCCGGATGCGCGCAAGCAGCACGGCGAAGCGGAACGGCTTCGTCACGTAATCATTGGCGCCTGCTTCCAATCCGAGAATCGTATCGGAATCGGTGTCGTGCCCGGTGAGCATGATGATCGGTGCCTTGAAGCCGCCCTTGCGCAACAGCTTTACCGCCTCGCGGCCGTCCATGTCCGGAAGGCCGACATCCATGATCAAAAGATCGACCTGGGCGGTCTTGGCGGTCTGAATGGCCTGTGCGGCATTGGCGCCGTTGAGCAGCGAGAATTCCTCATAGGGAGACAATTGCTCGGTCAGCGTCTCCCGAAGATCGTCGTCATCGTCCACCAGAAGGATAGTGCGAGCCGTCATTCGGATTCTCAGCCTTTCTTACTTTAGCGCATCGGCCCAAAAATCAGGCTCGATTTTCGAGAAGCACGATACGTAGTTTAAAAGAGTTAGAGCGTCGCTTACGCATCCCAAAAGAGGCCCGGCGCTCTAATTATCAGCCAATTCAGCGGTTTGCCGATGAAAGGTCAACCCATTGCCATGATATAACGAAGTGCTATGACTTCACGTTAAATAACCTGCAAAGCAAAATCTCGTGAAAAACATGAGCACACAGCCCGTAAGACAACGTAAACGCGCATCGACGCTCATGGTTCGGCCAGCTCCCTCGAAAATCAGTCGCGCCATAGTCCAACTCGGGCACCTCAACTTTCCCGCAGCGATCGGCCGCAACGGCCGCACCGCATTGAAACGCGAAGGAGATGGAAAGTCTCCCATCTCCACCATCGGCCTGATGCACGGGTTTTACCGCGGCGACCGCCTTACCGGCATCGTCACGGCATTGCCGATGCAGCGAACACGCAAGTCCATGCTGTGGTGCGACGAGCCCCGCAGCCCGAATTACAACCGACTGGTTAACGCGCCCTTCGCCCCGAGCCATGAAGAGATGATGCGAAACGACAGCCTCTACGACGTCTGCCTGGTACTCGACTGGAACATCACCTCGAGAAGCCGCAACCGCGGCTCGGCGATCTTCATGCATCTTATCAGACCGGGATATGAGCCGACCGCAGGCTGTGTCGCCCTCCATCCCCGTGATATGCGGCGCATCCTGCCGCATCTGCGCAAAGGCACGAAAATCCGCATCCTGTGAATTTCAGACCGCAACCGGGCAACAAAAAACCCGCCATCAAGGCGGGTTTTTTTAGAGGGAAAAAGCCGGTTATTAAGCGGCTTCGTCCTGAGAATCGTCCTCTTCGACGGTCTTGCCGCGCTTGGGGCCCTTGGCAAGGTTGACTTCCACCAGGCGAACAGCCTCGGTTTCAGACATCTTGTTGACGGCGGCGATTTCGCGCGCCATGCGGTCGAGAGCAGCTTCATAAAGCTGACGCTCGGAATAGGACTGCTCCGGCTGGTTTTCCGCACGGTAGAGATCGCGCACGACTTCCGCAATCGCGATGAGATCGCCGGAATTGATCTTTGCATCATATTCCTGCGCGCGGCGCGACCACATGGTCCGCTTCACACGCGCCTTGCCCTGCACCACTTTCAGCGCCCGCTCGACAAAATCGCCTTCGGAAAGCTTGCGCATGCCGATGCTGACGGCTTTGGCGACAGGAACTTTAAGACGCATCTTGTCTTTTTCGAAATCAATGACAAAAAGCTCAAGCTTCATGCCGGCGACTTCTTGTTCCTCGATGGCAGAAATGGTACCGACACCATGAGCGGGATACACAATCGCTTCACCGGTCTTGAAACCGTGATGTGCTGGAGATTTCTTCTGCTGGGTCGTCATTCGTTCTAAAAACTCCCTGTTACATACCCGGGGATGCCGGGGTTGGGTCGGTCAGGCCCTGATGAGACGGGGGAACCGTCAGGTGACTCCGCACTGGTCCAGCCGTGCACGCAAAAACACACCTTCCCGTCTTGCGGGGTTCGATAACGTAAACGCTCGATATGTCACGGAAACCGCGTGCAAAAGAGGTGTTGCTTTCGTGGTGTTTTTGGGCACACAAATGCCACGCTGTGGATCAGTGTCGTTGGTGTACCACAAAAATAGGTGCAAATCAATAATTTGCTTCAACCGTGGCCGCAACATCACATGGCGGCCCGAGAACCGCCTAAAAATTAGCCGCAAAAATACTGTCGTCTGCTTCTAAACCGAGCCTTACGACAAAAGAAGCAAAAAAATTTCACTTACCGGGTGAAGAAACACGATAGCCTCTTAAACTCTTCGTAATTCCACGCCAATATCCGATTCGACTGAAAAGGCAAAATCCGCAAATTGGCGATGCTTTTTTATATTAAAGTGTGATTTTTGGAGGAATCCACGTCAAATGGGCTACAGAAACAATCCAAAACGCGAAAAACAGATCGAAAAAGCGCGCCAGCAGGCAATTGCCGAAAATGTCCAATTTCTTGATCCGGGTATTCTTTATGGAAGGGCAAGTACCGACGATATAGAATATTATTCCGCAGAGATGCTGGCTGCGAGCGCCGCTCACAGTTTCGAGGCGCTTTCACACTGGACCGGAGACGCTCCTCATATCAGCATTTCCCAGGTGGAGGGCGTTTCACCGCGGGATATTCCGGTAACGGTCCTGACCATTATCGGCCGCAATATGCCTTTCCTGTACGATTCTGTCATGGGCGAGGTCACCAGCACCTATCGCGGTCTTTACCTCGCGGTGCACCCGATCCTGGTGCCCGACGAAAGCGCGCAGGCGGGCTATCGTCTTGCGGAACCCGAGGATGATCCCGCTGAAAACGTCAGCCTCATCCAGCTGCATATCGCCCCACTCACACCGCAGGCCGTAGCGGCGCTGGAAGAAAGGTTGCGTTTCGTGCTGACGCAAGTCCAGTTTGCCTATCGCGACTGGCGGCCGATGCTGGCGAAACTCGATGAGGCGCTGGATGAATTGTCCAAGCGCGGTTCGTCACGGCGCAAGACCGAGCGTGCGGAAGCCGTCGAGTTCCTCAACTGGCTTCGCAACGACAATTTCACCTTTCTCGGCATGCGCGACTACACTTATTCCGGCAAGGGAAAGAACGCGAAGATCGAGCGCGGTGACGGCATCGGTCTCGGCAGCCTCAGCGATCCGGATGTACGCGTGCTGCGCCTCGGCAAGAACGCCGTGACGACGACGCCAGAAATCCTCGCCTTCCTCGACGGCCCGGATTTCCTCATCGTCACCAAGGCCAACGTGAAGTCCATCGTGCATCGTCGCGCCTATATGGACTATATCGGCATCAAGCGCTTCGACGAGGACGGCAATGTCATCGGCGAACTGCGCATCGTCGGCCTCTTCACCGCCACCGCCTATACGCGCTCGGTCAAGCAGATACCGCTGCTGCGCGCCAAGGTCGCGGAAGTCGAGCGGCATTTCGGCTTCGACCCGAACAGCCACTCCGGCCGCATCCTGCAGAATACGCTCGAGGCCTATCCGCGTGACGATCTCTTCCAGATCGAGACCGATCTTCTGATCCGCTTCGTCGAGCAGATCATGGAACTGAGCGACCGGCCGCGCGTGCGCGTGCTTGCGCGTATCGACCGTTTCGACCGTTTCGTTTCCGCCATCATCTTCGTTCCGCGCGAGGAGTATAATTCCTATGTACGCGAGAAGATCGGGGACTATCTGAGCAGGGTCTATGACGGGCATATTTCCGCCTATTACCCCGCCTTCCCTGAAGGCGCCGTCGCCCGCGTCCACTTCATCGTCGGCCGCACGGAAGGCAAGACGCCGCGCATCGCCCAGGACAAGCTCGAAGACGCCGTCAGCGACATTGCGGCGCGCTGGATAGACCATTTCGTCGCCCTCTCCGAGCCGGGCGCACCGGTGCTGGAGGTCGATCAGGCCTATCAGGAAGCCTACACGCCGGAAGAAGCGATCGGTGACATGCCGGATATTCTGGGCGCCGCAAAGGGCGAACCGGTCCGCATCGAATTTTACCAGCAGGAAGGTCAATCGGCGGAAACGCTGTCGCTGAAGATTTTCCACCGCGACGGCCATCTGCCGCTTTCGCGCCGCGTGCCTTTGCTCGAAAATCTCGGTTTCAACGTCATCAGTGAGCGCACCTTCGATATCGGCGTTGTTTCGGACGGCAAAAAGCGTGACATCGTGCTGCACGACATGGAACTGTCCGTCGCCAAGGGGACGACGCTCGATCTGGTGCATTATGGAGAGAAACTCGAAGAAGCGTTCCTAGCCGCCTTCTCCGGCAAGGTCGATAATGACAACTTCAACCGCCTGATCCTCGCCTGCGGCCTGACCGTGCGCGAAGTCTCCGTGCTGCGCGCCTATGCGCGTTATCTTCGCCAGACCGGCATCGTCTATTCACAGGAGCATATTTCCGAAACGCTCTATAAGTATCCGGCGATTTCCCGCAATATTTTCGCGCTGTTCAAGGCCGGCTTCGATCCGTCCGTCGACGAAAAGAAGCGGCTGAAGAAACTCGCCGAAATACACAAGGCAATCGAAGCGGCGTTGAGCGGCGTTCCCAATCTCGATGAGGACCGCACGCTCAGGCGTTACGTCAACGCCATCGATGCGACGCTGCGCACCAATTACTTCCAGAAAAATGCCGATGGCACGCCGCGTGACCTGTTGGCATTCAAGTTCGATCCCAAGCATCTGGACGGCCTGCCCGACCCACGGCCTTTCCGCGAAATCTTCGTCTACGGAACAGAAGTCGAAGGCGTGCATCTGCGTTTCGGCAAGGTCGCGCGCGGCGGTCTGCGCTGGTCGGATCGCGGTCAGGATTACCGCACGGAAGTGCTCGGTCTCGTCAAGGCGCAACAGGTCAAGAATGCGGTGATCGTTCCGGTCGGCGCCAAGGGCGGCTTCTTCCCGAAGAACCTGCCGGCCGGCGGCTCCCGCGACGAAGTCTTCAATGCCGGCCGCGAGGCCTACAAGACCTATATCCGCACCCTGCTGTCCATCACCGACAATATCGTCGACGACGCCATCGTGCCGCCAGCCGACACGTTACGGCTCGACGGTGACGACCCCTATTTCGTCGTTGCCGCCGACAAGGGAACGGCGACCTTCTCCGATACGGCGAACGGTCTTGCCCATGAGGCCGGTTTCTGGCTGGACGACGCCTTCGCATCGGGCGGTTCGGCCGGTTACGACCACAAGAAGATGGGTATTACCGCCCGGGGCGCCTGGGAAACGGTAAAGCGCCATTTCCGCGAAATGGATACCGACATCCAGACGACGCCCTTCACCGTGGCCGGCGTTGGCGACATGTCCGGCGACGTTTTCGGCAACGGTATGCTGCTGTCGGAAAAGATCAGGCTGATCGCGGCCTTCGATCACCGCGATATCTTCATCGATCCCGACCCGGATACCGACGGATCCTTTACTGAGCGCAAGCGGCTTTTCGAACTGCCGCGTTCCAGCTGGCAGGATTATGACCGTTCGACCCTCTCGGCCGGCGCGATGATCATCTCGCGTGCCGAAAAATCGGTGACACTGACGCCGGAAGCCGTGGCCGCCATCGGTCTCGATAAATCCGTCGCCACACCCTTCGAGATCATGACCGCCATCCTGAAAGCGCCAACCGATCTTCTGTGGTTCGGCGGCATCGGCACCTACATCAAGGCGGCGGTGGAAACCAATGCCGAGGTGGGTGACAGGGCGAACGACCCCATCCGCGTCAACGCAACTGAGCTGCGCGCCAAGGTCATAGGAGAAGGCGCCAATCTCGGCATCACCCAGAAGGGGCGCATTGCCTATGCGCTTTCGGGCGGGCGATGCAATTCCGACGCGATCGACAATTCGGCCGGCGTGAACTCCTCAGACGTCGAGGTCAACATCAAGATCGCGCTTGCCTCCGCCGTTAACAGCGGTCGCCTGACGATGCCGAAACGCAACCAGCTTCTCGCTTCCATGACGCCGGAGGTGGCGCAACTGGTGCTGCGCAACAACTACCTGCAATCGCTGGCGATTTCATTGACGGAGCGGCTGGGGCTCGCCAACCGCGAAGAACTCGGCCGCCTGATGAGCGCGCTGGAGGCGACCGGACAACTGAACCGCAAGGTCGAGACCCTGCCGGACAATGCCGAATTCAGCGAAAGATACGCCATCGGCAAACCGCTGACCCGGCCGGAAATTGGCGTGCTCCTCTCCTATGCCAAGCTCACTTTGTTCGATGCATTGGTGGCAAGCCCGCTTCCGGACGAACCCTATCTCCAGCATCTGCTGGTCGATTATTTCCCGGCCAAGATGCAGAAGAATTATGCGGACGACATCAAGGCGCATCGTCTGCATCGCGAAATCGTCGCGACCGCGCTCGCCAATGCCGTCGTCAATCGTGGTGGCCCGGGCTTCGTGCAGAAACTCGCCGATGCGAGCGGCCTTCTGGCGGCCGACGTCGTCAAGGCGGCGGTGATCGTCGAGGATGGTTTCGGTCTCAAACGCCTGTGGAGCGAAGTCGACGCGCTGGACGGCAAGGTCGGAGGGGAAGTCCAGAACGGGCTTTATGCCATGATCACGCGCATTTTCTCCGACGCGAGCAGGCTTTACCTGCAAACCGGGAGCGCAGGTGCGGCCGCGGGTGACATGGCGACCGAAATCGAGCGACTGAAAACCGCAATCAAGACGCTGTCGCCGGCAGCGGCGAAGTATCGCCGCGAACTCGGCGTGACGGAAATCGATGGCGTTCCTTCCGGTCTTCTGGAGGAACTCGATACGCTTTCCCTACTCGTCTATGTGCCAGAGATCATGCGCATCGCCGAAAGCGCTGGCACAACGCTCGCCCGCGCTGCCGAAAGCTATGCCACCGTCTCCTCGACCTTCCGTGTCGCGCGCCTCTTGGATGCAAGTCAGCGCATCACCCCGGCGGATCATTATGAGAGCCTGGCTCTCCTGCGCAGCCAGGACCAGATTTCCTCGTCGCGACGCCGGATTGTTATCTCCGCACTAACAGAATATGCCAAGGAGAAGGATCCGGTCCAGGCCTGGTATGCGGCGGACCGCGTGCGGGTCAACCGCATCGTCTCCGAACTCGGCGCACTCAGCGACAGCGGTGATACCAACCTTGCCCGTCTGACGGTCGCGGCCGGGCTGCTTGGCGATATCGTTCAGGTACGCTGATCGGCAGCCTCAAAAACGCCATCCGGGTCCCCCCGGATGGCCCCAGACAAGGCGGATGCGCCTGCATCACACATTTTATTCCTGATTTTCCGATAGGACGATGAATGACTGTCCCTCCCCCAAATGCGGAAACAGCAGTTGCCAAACGCGGCATCTGGGGCTGGGTGATGTTTGACTGGGCGGCGCAGCCGTTTTTCACGGTCGTCACGACCTTCGTTTTCGGGCCTTATTTCGTCGCGCGGCTCACCGACGATCCGATTTCGGCGCAGGCGACATGGAGCAACATGGCGACGGTGTCGTCGATCATCATCGCCCTCTTCTCCCCCATTCTCGGCTCCATCGCCGACCAGTCCGGCGCACGCAAGCCCTGGATCGCCTTTTTTGCCGTCATCAAGATTGTCAGTCTCTTTTTCCTCTGGTTTGCCGCGCCCGGTTCGCCGCTCATCCTTCCAATCGTCTGCATGATCCTCGCTTCCATCGCAGCGGAATTTTCCATCGTCTTCAACGATTCCATGATGCCGCGCCTGACCAACCCGCAAAATGTCGGGCGCATTTCCAATCTCGCCTGGGGACTCGGTTATCTCGGCGGTATGGTGGTGCTGATTGCCGTGGTGACGCTTCTCGCCGCCAATCCACAGACCGGCGTGACCATCGCCGGTATCAAGCCCCTTTTCGGCCTCGATCCTGCAACCGGCGAGGACGCCAGAATAACCGGCCCGCTCGCCGCACTCTGGTATCTCATTTTCATTCTACCGATGTTTCTTCTCACTCCCGATGCTGAAAAAGGTCTGCCCTTTGCCGCCGCAATCCGCTCGGGATTGGGGGAACTGAAGATCACGCTGCGCGAACTGCGATACCGCCCGATGCTGTTGCGGTTTTTGATTGCGCGCATGCTCTATCAGGATGGCGTCAATGGCGTTCTTATTCTGGGCGGGGCCTTCGCCGCCGGCATGTTCGGCTGGGCGACGATGGAAATCGGCCTCTTCGGCATCCTGCTCAATGTCGTCGCCATTGCCGGCTGCTTTGCCGCCGGACGTGTCGACCAGAAACTCGGGTCGCACATCACCATCCTCATCAGCCTCGTGCTCCTGTTGCTGGCCACGCTCGGAATCGTCTCGACGGAAAAGGGCTCGACGCTGTTTGGCTGGATACAATTATCCACGGCGGACAATGGCGGCATCTTCGCGACAGGCGCGGAAAAGGCCTATCTGCTCTATGGCGTTTTGATCGGCCTCGCCTTCGGCCCCGTCCAGGCATCGTCCCGCTCTTATCTCGCCCGAAATATCACCGTGGCAGAAGCGGGTCGTTATTTCGGCATCTACGCGCTTTCCGGACGCGCCACCAGTTTCATGGCGACACTGTCATTTTCCATAGCAACCTACATAAGCGGCTCCGCCCATATCGGCATGGCCACGCTCATCGTATTTCTGGGGGCAGGTTTCCTGCTCCTGTTGCGCGTACCGGAAAGAACGGCAGGCTAAGAGCCAGAAGCAAAAGCCGATGCGGTTTGCTGAAACCGGTCATCGGCCCGACAGGATCAAAGCTGATCGAGCTTTTGCTGCAATGCGCGCAACTGCGCCTTCAACTCATCGATTTCGGATGCATTCGGCTTGCGGGTTTCCTTGGGCGCCTGCGGCATTGCGAAAGGTGTGAAACCCTGCATCGCCTGCCGGAACAGTTCCGTATTGCGGCGGATCTGCTCTTCCATCATTTGCAGCGGCGCCTGAAAATTGCGGGCAAGCGAACCATCGCCGAAAGCCTTGGCCATATGCTCCTGCATCTGGCTCTGCTGATCGGAGAAGGTCTTCATAGAATGTTCGAGAAATGTCGGCACGACCATCTGCATCTGGTCGCCGTAATAGGAGATCAATTGCCGCAGAAACGCCGTCGGCAGCAAGGTATTGCCGGTTTTGGCTTCCTGTTCGACGATGATCTGCGTCAGCACCGCATGCGTGATGTCTTCGGACGACTTGGCATCCTGAACCTTGAAGTCCTCGCCGCGCTTGACCATCTGCGCCAGATCATCGAGCGTCACATAGGTGCTGGTGCCGGTATTGTAGAGCCGCCGGTTGGCGTATTTTTTAATGATTGTTTCGCCGTCGTGTTTCGCCATGCCCGCCTCCTCGCGATGATGGTATTTTCTTGTTTTTTGGTGTTATTGCTCTTCCCGGCGCAAAGTGTATGCGCAAAACGAGCCCTCTGACAAATGTTTTGTGCATCGCAACAGTTTGTTTTTTGCGCAGCAATTTTCCGCAAGATTTCGGCGTGATTTAGCAACATCTTTTAAAGCAACTTTCGCCATTTGACTTGTATTGAAAGCTTTGCCAGTCTCCGCCCGCAAGTGAGGAGAAAACTGATGACCCTGCCTTCAATCGTGATTGCCAGCGCCGCGCGCACAGCCGTCGGCTCCTTCAATGGCCACTTCGCCAATACGCCAGCCCATGAGCTCGGGGCGTCCGTCATCAGCGCCGTGCTGGAGCGCGCCGGTGTCGCGGCAAACGAAATCGACGAAGTCATTCTCGGTCAGGTCCTGACGGCGGGCGAGGGGCAGAACCCGGCGCGGCAGGCTGCCATGAAGGCCGGCATACCACAGGAAGCGACCGCCTTCGGCCTCAATCAGCTTTGCGGCTCCGGTCTACGCGCCGTGGCCCTCGGCATGCAGCAGATCGTCACCGGCGACGCGAACATCGTCATTGCCGGCGGCCAGGAATCCATGTCCATGGCGCCCCATTGCGCGCACTTGCGCGGCGGCGTGAAGATGGGCGATTTCAAGATGATCGACACCATGCTGAAAGATGGCCTCACCGACGCCTTTTACGGTTATCACATGGGCATCACCGCCGAAAACATCGCCCGCCAATGGCAGCTTTCCCGTGATGAGCAGGACCAGTTCGCAGTCGCATCGCAAAACAAGGCCGAAGCCGCGCAAAGCGCCGGCCGTTTTGCAGATGAGATCGTGGCTTTCACGGTGAAGGGCCGTAAAGCCGATATCGTCATCGATACGGATGAGCATATCCGCGCTGGAGCTTCGCTGGAAACCATGGCCAAGCTGCGCCCCGCCTTCGACAAGGAAGGTACGGTCACGGCCGGCAACGCCTCCGGTCTGAACGATGGCGCAGCCGCTACACTTCTGATGTCGGAACAGGAAGCGGCAAAGCGTGGCATCAAGCCGCTGGCGCGTATTGCCTCCTGGGCGACGGCCGGTGTCGATCCGCAGATCATGGGCACCGGCCCCATCCCTGCGTCGCGCAAAGCGCTGGCCAAGGCCGGTTGGTCGATCAACGATATCGGCCTTGTCGAAGCCAACGAGGCCTTTGCCGCCCAATCCTGCGCGGTCGTGCGCGAACTGGGCCTTAACCCTGACATCGTCAACGTCAATGGCGGAGCGATTGCCATCGGCCATCCGATCGGCGCTTCGGGCGCGCGCGTCCTGAACACGCTGATTTTCGAAATGCGCCGCCGTAACGTGTCGAAGGGTCTCGCAACGCTCTGCATCGGTGGTGGCATGGGTGTCGCCATGTGCATCGAAGCACTCTGAAACCGCCTCACGACTTGCCAAAAAGCAATTCCGGTTCAGCGCGCAATAGGGTAGAAGCGGCCTCCCATTGGCCGCATTTCTGTGGCCGGTGAGCACGACGAACAAGTTCTGCAAGATATGGAAGCATCCTCGTATATGCAGGCGCTTCAGTGACAGGTCATGGAGGCCGATATGAGCCGGGTTGCGTTGATTTCCGGCGGGACGAGCGGCATAGGCGCCGCAATTGCCCGCGCCCTGCAGGCGGCCGGCTACCGGGTGGCCGTCAATTACGCCTTCACGACGGACAGGGCGGAAGCATTCCAGAAAGAAACCGGCATCCCCGCTTTTCAATGGGATGTGCGCGACTATGACGCCTGCGTCAATGGCATAGCCAGGGTAGAAGAGACCTTCGGTCCCGTCGAGGTGCTCGTCAACAATGCCGGCATCACCCGCGATGCGATGTTCCATAAAATGTCGCCGCAGCAATGGCGCGAGGTGATCGACACCAACCTCACCGGTGTGTTCAACATGACCCACCCCGTATGGCCGGGCATGCGCGACCGCGGCTTCGGCCGCATCGTCAACATCTCCTCCATCAATGGCCAGAAAGGTCAGGCGGGACAGGCCAATTATTCCGCCTCCAAAGCGGGCGACATCGGCTTCACCAAGGCGCTCGCCCAAGAAGGCGCCAGCCGTAACATCACCGTTAATGCCATCTGCCCCGGCTATATCGGCACGGAGATGGTAAGAGCGATACCGGAAAAGGTTCTGGCTGAGCGGATCGTGCCGCAAATTCCCGTTGGACGGTTGGGCGAACCGGAAGAAATCGCGCGCTGCGTTCTGTTTCTGGTGTCGGACGAAGCGGGCTTCATCACCGGCTCCACCATGACCGCCAATGGCGGGCAATATTTCGCCTGAGATCAGCTGCCCTTCCCTCTAATGGCAGTTCAGTCAGTAAACTTTTCGTGATAATGATGCTGCTCGATCTGCCACGCACAAAAACTTGACCAGGAAATACTGGAAAGTATAAATCGCTAAACTAATGAAAATACGATAGTTTTCGTTTAGTTTAGAATGAGTCTAGAAATGTAGCATCGATTCAAAAATAGGTTTTTCTTGACAGTGGGTGTCCTGTTTTGGTTTAAGAATGAAAACAACGTGTTGCGTCATACAGGCAGTCCATCATGCTGGTTTGCAGCTGCAATTACATTACCGATCACGATATCCGGGACGTCATCAACGAGCTCCTCGATGAGGACTGTTGGCAATTGATCGTTCCTGCAAAAGTGTATCACGCCATGGAAAAACGCGGTCGCTGCTGCGGCTGTTTTCCAACCGTTGTTGACCTGATCATCAAGACCACTGAAGAATATCACGCCCGTCGCCACTCGACTGAGGCCGATGTTTTTGATTTTATGTCCCGCCTGAAGAGATTCCATGAAGACAACAGGAGAGCGGACATTGAAAGGCGACAAAAAAGTCATCGAGCGGCTTAACGAGGCCCTTTTCCTCGAACTCGGTGCGGTGAACCAATATTGGCTGCACTACCGGCTGCTGAACGACTGGGGCTACACCAAGCTCGCAAAGAAGGAGCGTGCCGAATCCATCGAAGAGATGCAGCACGCTGACAAGATCATTGATCGTATCATCTTCCTCGAAGGTCATCCCAACCTTCAGACGCTGGCGCCGCTGCGGATTGGCCAGAACGTGAAGGAAGTGCTTGAAGCCGATCTGGCTGGCGAATACGACGCCCGGACCTCCTACAAGAAATCGCGTGACATCTGTTCCGAGGCCGGAGACTATGTCTCCATGAAGCTGTTTGAGGCCCTGCTGATCGACGAGGAAGGCCATATCGACTTTCTCGAAACCCAGCTCGAACTGCTCGGCAAGATCGGCGAGGAAAAATACGGCCAGCTCAACGCCGATTCCGCCAACGAAGCAGAATAAGCACTGGCGACAAAACAGAAAAGGCGGCCAAGGCCGCCTTCAGACCGCTGACAAACCCGTCGATATTTTCGGCGGGTTTTTTCTTTTTCGGGATGATGACGTTTTATTGTCGTCTTTTGCGGGTGAACGGGAGATAAGATGAGCCTCGTTTCCTCATCCCCAGGCGGGTTTGGGTGCTTTCGTGAGCGCCATCGCTATTTTCTTGATGTTCTGGGCGCTCGCGGCGA
>NZ_JAQKGP010000096.1:0-455 GCF_027956525.1 Agrobacterium sp. ST15.13.013 | reverse complement strand
CCAATCAGCATCCCGGCAAAGGCCAGGACCTTCATGCCGACCGTCAGCCAGTTCCCATGCTCATCCGCTGAACCGGCCAGCAGGGGCACCAGCGCCAGCGCCGGGATCACCGCCAGATCCTGAAACAGCAGCACCGAAAAGCCTAGCTGTCCCGCTTCGCTGCGGCTCATTCCCTTCTCACGCATCAGCTGCAGCGCCATGGCGGTGGAAGACATCGCCAGGCCGATCCCGCCGACCACCGCCGCCTGCCATGAAAACCCGGTCGTCATCAGCAACCCACCGAGGATCGCCGCGCTGAGCATCACCTGCGCCGCGCCAACGCCGAAGATGGAGCTCCGCAGTCGCCATAGCTTGGCGGGATTGAGCTCCAGGCCGATGATAAACATCAGAAACACTACGCCGAGCTCAGAGAAATGGAGAATTTCATCCACATCGCTGATAAACCCGAGCCCACG
>NZ_JAQKGP010000095.1:0-457 GCF_027956525.1 Agrobacterium sp. ST15.13.013 | reverse complement strand
GCGGCTTCTGGACGATGCGGACAAGAACCGCAACGACGAGAATTTCGATATCGAAACCATGAGCAATATCGCCAAGATGACGCAGTTCTTCCTGCGCACGGTCGAAGAATTGCTCGCCGGCATCAAAGGCTCGTCGCCCGCCGTCACACCCGCCGCAGAAGTCGTAACGCCGGTAGCGGTGGCGGCTCGGACTCTCAGCCCCGAGGATCAGGCGAGAATTGCGATGCTTGAAGGGATCACCGAGGAGCGGCTGGTGCGTGAATTGACGGAAATCGTCAGCGAGCGCACGGGCTATCCGATCGATATGATCGGCGACCAGATGGATCTGGAGGCCGATCTCGGCATAGACTCCATCAAGCGTCTGGAAATTTTCGGCGCGATGTTCGACCGTCTGTCGAATGGCACGCGGCTTCTGGACGATGCGGACAAGAACCGCAACGACGAGAATTTCGATATC
>NZ_JAQKGP010000094.1:0-471 GCF_027956525.1 Agrobacterium sp. ST15.13.013 | reverse complement strand
TACCTACAAAGCCCCACGCATCAAGCTTTTGCCCATGAAGCAACCAGGCAATGGCTGTAATTATGACGACGCCGAGTCCCGACCAGACTGCATAAGCAACACCGACAGGGATGGATTTCAGAACCAGAGAAAGAAAATAAAATGCGATGCCATAACCGATTATGACAACGGCGGAAGGGGCAAGCTTAGTAAAGCCCTCGCTAGATTTTAATGCGGATGTTGCGATTACTTCGCCAACTATTGCGATAACAAGAAAAAGCCAGCCTGTCATGATATATCTCCCAATTTGAGTAGGGCTTATTATGCACGCTTAAAAATAATAAAAGCAGACTTGACCTGATAGTTTGGCTGTGAGCAATTATGTGCTTAGTGCATCTAACGCTTGAGTTAAGCCGCGCCGCGAAGCGGCGTCGGCTTGAACGAATTGTTAGACATTATTTGCCGACTACCTTGGTGATCTCGCCTTTCACG
>NZ_JAQKGP010000093.1:0-475 GCF_027956525.1 Agrobacterium sp. ST15.13.013 | reverse complement strand
CCGTGGAAGACGACCACGTCGATAGGACGGGTGTGGAAGCACAGCAATGTGTGAAGCTTACCGTTACTAATAGCTCGATCGACTTCTTCGTTCCCATTGATTATGTTCATCGAACAAAGTTCGATGACATCATCTTCTGTCCTGACGCCCGAAGGGCTCCGGACGGGCCGCGCCACAGGGCGCGACGACCTCTGGTCTGTATGGCTGCCATGCTCATTGTTGAGCTAAGGTGGAATACCGACAGGTCACAGAAAGACGTGTAATTAAGATAAAAAGTGGCAATGCCACCCAGCTTCTCGAAAACAACAATCATGTGAAAACATGAACAAGGTTGCTTTGGCCACCTGGTCCCTCATATCAGAGGTGGCCGTATGGCCGATTGGCGTCCCCCGTGAGCGACAAGCGAACGGGATAAGGCATGCCAATCCAAAAAAGCAATCATATGTTCATGCGTTCCGCATGAACATATGTTGCG
>NZ_JAQKGP010000092.1:0-504 GCF_027956525.1 Agrobacterium sp. ST15.13.013 | reverse complement strand
GTACGTACACGGTTTCAGGTTCTTTTTCACTCCCCTCGCCGGGGTTCTTTTCGCCTTTCCCTCACGGTACTGG
Organism: Agrobacterium sp. ST15.13.013; assembly: GCF_027956525.1. Taxonomy (NCBI): domain Bacteria; kingdom Pseudomonadati; phylum Pseudomonadota; class Alphaproteobacteria; order Hyphomicrobiales; family Rhizobiaceae; genus Agrobacterium; species Agrobacterium sp. ST15.13.013. The sequence goes on along the minus strand of NZ_JAQKGP010000092.1, from coordinate 431 downwards.
TTCACTATCGGTCAGTCAGGAGTATTTAGCCTTGGAGGATGGTCCCCCCATATTCAGACAGGATACCACGTGTCCCGCCCTACTCTTCGAGTTCACAACCTGTGCATTTTGGTGTACGGGACTATCACCCTGTACCGTCGGACTTTCCAGACCGTTCCACTAACACACAAGCTGATTCAGACTCTGGGCTGCTCCCCGTTCGCTCGCCGCTACTGGGGGAATCTCGGTTGATTTCTTTTCCTCGGGGTACTTAGATGTTTCAGTTCCCCCGGTTCGCCTCGTTAACCTATGTATTCAGTTAACGATAGTGCAACGAATCGCACTGGGTTTCCCCATTCGGACATCGCCGGCTGTAACGGTTCATATCACCTTACCGACGCTTTTCGCAGATTAGCACGTCCTTCATCGCCTCTGACTGCCAGGGCATCCAC